>QIHI01000055.1 GCA_003230915.1 Kiritimatiellales bacterium
TGGCCGGCATGGGGTCCATCAAGAGCCGAGATAGTGACTACAACTTTAAAAAGGCGGAGTGGGTACTTCAACATGCTGGAGCGAACGATACCGTGCACACGGCGGAGTCGTATGTGTTTAGCTTTTATCTCGATTACTGGGGTGAAGCCGAAGTCCGGAATGTTAATTCCCAAGATTGGAAAAGAGGGCAAACGACCTATGTGTTTGACGATGTTTTTAACCCTCCTTCCGCTGTCGGAGTGCGTTACCCGAAATTTGCTGAAAAGGTCGGGGTCACAGCAAAGGAACTCCGACCTCAATGCCAGAAAATCCACGAGGATCAATTCGGCGGCATTTGGATTGTTGAGGCGCAAAAATCCAAGTAGTATCATCCCATGCGTGAACCATCGGGCAGGTTATGAATCTAGGAGATAGGCTGGACACTATGAAGCCATTGGGTGTAACGAGAGGCCGTACAACTCTAGCGGGAGTCCTTGTGGCGGTCGCCTTCATGGCAGCCTTGTTTTATGGGGTTGTGGGGGCGGATAAGTTTCTGTTGCTCTCTCCATTGGTGATCCTAGGCTATGTGTGCCTTGCGGGGTGGATATTGGCGGCTACATTTTCGAACCGCTCAGTTTTCGTTGCGCCACCAAGCTTCTTCCTGTTTCTATTGTTCATGGCCTATGGTGCTACGATGGGCGTGGTTTCCGCCATTCCCTACGAAGCCAAGCTACGCATGCTCCTGATCGGTTTATTTCTCGGCGCATACTATGTCTGGGGAAACTCGTTCGCCCTGTTCCGCCGAAGCCGAACGGTGTTGGGGTGGGTGATTCTATTTGCCTTGCTGAGTAGCCTCTACGGGTTGGTTAACTTTTTCAAACAGCCAGAGATGGTCCTCTGGGTCGAACGCTATGCCCCGTATGTAGGGCGCTTGGCCTCGACTTATATTTGCCCGAATCATTTTGCCCACCTGTTGCAGATGCTGTTGCCGTTCTGTCTGGTGCTGATCCTGATTCCTAAAGCCGGACTCTTCCTCCGCATCCTCTCGGGGTACAGCTTCCTCATGTTTCTCCCGGCACTTTTTCTAACCGAATCACGTGCGGGCTGGTTAGGCAGCATTACTGCGGTCGGAGTGACGATTTGCCTGCTTGCCCTCCGAAAAAGCAAGAAACTATTTCTCCTCTTGATTCTCCTCGTTCCGTTGTGTTCAACCCTGCTATTAGCTGGGGCTTGGCGTTATTCCGAAACTTTCCAACGCCGCATGCAACCGGTCGTCACCTTTCTGGAGGGACAGGCCGAGGGCGGGGTGGGTAGTGAGTCGCGCGATTTCCGGCCGCAGACCTGGATGGATACCATCGACATGATCAAGGAGAGGCCTATAACGGGCTTCGGCCCAGCTAGCTACCGTTACGCATTTCCTGAGCATCGCACCCGTTTTAAGGGACACCGAATTGTAACTGGACACCCACACAACGAATATCTTGAAGTCGCCTCCGAATATGGATTGATCGGATTCGGGTTGTTTGCGCTGGCCTGGTGTTATGGATTAATCCGGCTGCTGGTCTTTTCACTCAAGACGCCTAACCAGCACCATGCTTTTATGGCGATGGCCTTTCTGGGTACGGCGGCGGGAACCATGCTACACTCCTTCTTCGATTTTCAAATGCACATCTTCCAGAACGCATTGGTGTTTGCCCTACTTGCTGCCATTGCAACGGGACCGATGTGCGGGCATCGTCAGGAAATAGTACTGAAGCGAGGCACTGCCGGACTGCGTGGCCTATGGATGCGTCTACTTCGCATTGCTCTGGTCATCTTGGCCATAGGTGGGCTGCTTCTAGCGATTCCGAGCTTTTCTTCGACCTTTATCCGTGCGGCGGCGGATCGGTTCGCCGAAGCGGGAAATTCCGAGATGGCGAAGCGCTATTATCGACAGGCCCTTCAAATTGATTCGTCCAACTGGCGAGCTTATAAAGGTATCGGTGCGGTGATTTTCGAGGAGCGTTACTATTCGCTGGATCGGGCTGAAAAACACGAACTGGCTCAGATTGAAAAGAATTTTCTAGCGGAAGGGTATTTGCATAACTCGAAGGACGCGGTTCTCGTTTTCGACTATGGAATGGTCACCGTGTTCCTTGGTGGTACGGATGAGGGGATCGCGCTACTGAAAAAAGTCGCCGCATTACGTCCCTTCAACGAGATCTACTGGTGGCGACTTGGAATTGCACAACGGAAGGCAGGTCGGTATGAAGAGGCATTGGAATCCTTCCGATATGCCCAATTCCTCAAGAATTCGCCGGTGACCCGAAAAAATATTCAATGGCTGGAAAAGCAATTAAATCCTCCAGTAGCACCTGAGTTGATTAAAGCGGTGCCGGCACCAACGCCCGACGCTGCAAAGCGACGCCCAGCGGTGGAAATCGTGCCATTGGATGAGCTACACCAATGGATGGAAAACCTCTGATGGGGTGGAAAGAAAATGTTGAACAAGCCTGGTTATGCCAGGCTTTTTTTGTGGTTTTGCGTAGCAGGTGGGGTAGGCTTTCAGCAAGTGGAGGCAGCAATGGGTTTATTGATTCAAAAGGTGCAACTGAACGGCAGGACAACGGATGTCTTGATTGAGGGCAACTGTTTCAAGAAGGTGGAGGAAAACCTCGATGTAGCGGGAGTCCAGATCTTGGACGGGAGCGGGATGGCGATGCTTCCGACATTTGTCAATATGCACACACATGCCTCGATGACGCTGATGCGTAGCTATGCCGATGATCTCGACCTGCACGATTGGCTGGAAAATTATATCTGGCCGTTGGAATCGCAACTCGATGAGGAGGATATCTATCACGGCGCGCGGTTGGCCTGCCTGGAAATGATCAAGTCGGGCACCACCTGCTTCAACGATATGTATTGGCATTTCCATGGCGTTGCTCGTGCCGTGGAAGAGATGGGACTGCGCGCCGTACTCTCCTCGGTGTTCATTGATTTCAACGATGCCGCCAAAGCGGCAGAACAACGCGAGCTAACGGAGCGGCTGTTTGAGGAAACTAAACAATATTCGGATCGAATCGGCTTTGCACTGGGTCCACATGCCATCTACACCGTGTCGAAGGAATCGTTGAAATGGGCATCTCGATTCTCAATGGAGAACAAAATTCCGCTCCATATCCATATCTCGGAAACCCAGAAAGAAGTGGACGACTGTCTCGCACTATACGGCCTGAGGCCCATCCAATGGTTGGATAAAATCGGATTGCTCGGTCCGAATGTGATTGCCGCGCATGCGATCCATGTGACGGATGAAGAGATCGGTATTCTAGCGCGTAACGGCGTGCAGGTGGTGCATTGTCCGGCCTCGAATATGAAACTGGCCTCTGGGGTTTTCCCGTTCCGTAAAATGCAGGCTAAAGGGGTTGCGCTGTCGCTGGGAACAGATGGTTGTTCGTCGAACAATAATCTTTCGATGATGGAGGAGATGAAGCTGGCGGCTCTGCTGGCCAAACTGAATCATAACGATCCAACCCTGCTACCCGCCCGCACTGCTTTTGAGATGGCGACGGTTAATGGGGCGACGGCGCTTGGGCTGGATTGTGGTAAAATTGAAGAGGGTCGATTGGCCGATTGTATGTTGGTTGATCTGGCGAACCACCGACTCGCTCCGGGCTATAATCTTCAAGACGACATGGTTTACAGCGCAGACAGTTCATGCATCGACACGGTCATCTGCAATGGAAAAATTCTCATGAAAGCAGGGCGTATCGAAGGTGAGGAGGCGATTGTCGCCGAGGCTCGAAAGTATAAAAAAAGGTTCCAATGATGGAATCCCAAGAGGAGGGAGAGGATTGCCACGCATTGGAACCTAGGGGGAGAATGGTTTTATTCAGAGAAACGAGACGACAAACATCAGCCCGATCATCGCGGCTCCTGCCAGAGCCATCGAAACCTCTACTGCAATTATGGAACGAGTTTTCATAGATTCCTTTGGGTAATAAACTGAATAGGAGTAGAGCATAGCTCGTGCCAAATTATGAGAGGTTGTCGATAACTCTGTTCTGGCGGATAAAAATCCTTTTAACACTCAATGTCCTATAGGTGTTTAGATCTCAATTATGAGAATTTATTAACCGCGATTATCTCATTTTCGGGTGCATTTTTTCATATTGAGCTCTCCGTCCTTGTATTTTTCCGCGAAAAACTCTCTTTAAAAACTGTTCAGTTTTAAGGGATCAGCTCAGCTCTAAAGTGGGGAATTGCATTGCACCGTAGCTGAATGCCTTTAAACTCACGCAAACTTCGGAGGATATTTCTTATGTGCGCAAAATCGTTTAAGCGAGATAAACGTCTTTTTTCAGCGGCGGTTGTTGAAGGGGTTGAACGGGCGCCCAGTCGAGCCATGCTACGAGCGGTCGGTTTTTCGGACTCCGACTTCAAGAAACCGCAAATCGGAATTGCTTCTACTTGGAGCATGGTGACGCCCTGTAACATGCACATCGACCGCCTCGCCAGGGAATCCGAAAAGGGAGCCAATGTGGCGGGGGGCAAGGCGGTGATCTTCAACACCATCTCTATTTCCGATGGTATTTCGATGGGAACCGAGGGGATGAAATATTCCCTCGTCTCCCGCGAGGTCATTGCCGACTCCATCGAAACCGTGGTGGCGTGCGAGGGGTTTGATGGTGTGGTGGCTTTTGGTGGATGCGACAAAAATATGCCGGGTTGTCTAATGGCTCTGGCACGACTGGATCGGCCAAGCGTCTTTGTCTATGGCGGAACAATCCTGCCCGGATCCTACTGCGGAAAGGACATTGATATTATTTCGGTTTTCGAAGCGGTTGGTCAGTTTTCCAAGGGCGAAATCTCATCCCGCGAACTGACGGGAATCGAGCGTGCAGCCATTCCCGGGGAAGGTTCCTGCGGTGGAATGTATACGGCCAACACGATGGCCTCGGCCATCGAAGCGATGGGTATGAGTCTGCCGAATAGTTCGTCGCGCGTGGCCTGCTCCAAGTCGAAAATGGAAGAGTCGCACGGGGCTGGTCGCGCGGTAATAAAGCTGATCGAACGGGGGATCAAGCCCTCCGATATCATGACGCGGGCGGCGTTTCTGAATGCTATTGTGGTGGTGACTGCGCTGGGTGGATCAACCAATGCGGTATTGCACCTGTTAGCCATGGCGAAGGCAGCGAAAGTACGCCTTTCGCTTGCCGATTTTACTACGGTCGGGAAAAAAGTTCCCGTGCTGGCCGATCTGAAGCCGAGTGGCCGATATGCCATGGCTGATCTTGCCGCCATCGGCGGAGTGGCTCCGCTGATGGCGCGGCTACTTAAGCAGGGCCTGTTGAATGGCGACTGCCTGACGGTGACCGGCGATACGTTGAAGCAGAACCTGGCTCGGGTAAAACCCTATCCCCGCAAGCAGGAGATCATTCGCTCTTTCAGCCGTCCGATCAAGAAAGAGGGGCACCTGGTCATTCTCAAGGGCAACCTTGCGCCGGACGGAGCTGTGGCCAAGATTTCCGGGAAGGAAGGATTGCTCTTTAGTGGCAAAGCGGTGGTCTTTAATTCCGAAGAGCAAGCGATGAAGAAGATTCTCGCCGGATCGGTCAAGGCGGGGCATGTGGTGGTAATCCGCTATGAGGGGCCGCAGGGCGGCCCCGGCATGCGCGAGATGCTTGCACCCACATCAACCATCATGGGGCAAGGGCTAGGGCAAGACGTGGCGCTCATCACCGACGGTCGGTTCTCGGGTGGAAGCCATGGTTTTGTAATTGGCCACATTACACCCGAAGCTTGTGTCGGCGGGCCGCTGGCGATTGTGAAAAACGGCGATGTCATTACCATCGATGCCAAAAAACGATCAATCATGTTGGAGCTCTCCAAGGCGGAAATCAAGCGGCGCTTTGCCCAATGGAAGCCGCCGCGCCCGCGCTATAAAACCGGGGTTCTCGCAAAATATGCCAAACTGGTTGGGCCGGCTTCTGAAGGGGCGATTACGGACTAAACCCTACCTTTGGCACATATTGGCTTTCTTCACGCCGCGGTATCTCCTACCTTTATTCTAACGGAGAGTCCATCTATGAAAATCGAAGTATTCGCCCTCTGCGATGCCGCCACCGATAATCGAGGAAAGTTAAACATTCTCGGCACGTTCGACCAAATCTATGCCGCCAAAATGCCGGTGGTCCATCCGGCCTGCGCCATCGCCTTGCGCTTCCGGTTCGACAAGATGGAGGAGGGGTCGCACAAGATAAATCTGCAATTAGTCGACCCCGACGGCACGCCGGTATTTCCGCCGATGGAAGGCAAGGTTCACCCGCGCATGGCGCCGGATATCGAGTCGGTGGCGGTCAATCTCATCCTTAATTTTCAGCACATGAAATTCGAGACGTTTGCCGATTATCAGATCAATCTGACCATCGATGATGTTTCGGAGGCATCGCTCCCGCTCCGAGTACGCGAAGTTCCTCAGCAGCACATGGTATAGGGTTTCTCCGGTCTCGTTAATTTAGATGGCGTATAATAAATGTATACCATCGCCGTTTTACACTCACCGAATAAACCACAACTCTTGGAGGTATCGGGTGTAACGGTTCGATGGCGATGGTCGACTGAACGAAACCGAACAAGCCGCTTTGCATAAAGAGATCAAAGGAAGCCGACGGGAGCATAGAGAACAAGGCAAGCGTATAGAATAATTTAGATGGAGCGTCAACGGATCGCTCGTTGTAGGACATAGGCTTATTTTCCTATGCGCTGTTTTTTTTACGCATATTTACATCTAATCCTTGAGGTGAAACTGCTATAAAATCGGCGTTTAAACGTTAGGCCTAATTTTGAATTTCCGACACACGGAAACTAGAGAACCCAGGAATTGCCATGTCGAGTACGATCGGAACACTGTTCAAGGTCTCCACCTACGGGGAGTCGCACGGGAAAGCCGTTGGTGCCATTGTGGATGGCTGTCCCGCCAACGTAGAGTTGACCGAGACCGATATACAACCGCAGCTCACTCGCCGCCGCCCCGGCCAAAGCGATATGACTACCCCGCGCGACGAAGCCGACCAAGTGACAATCCTGTCTGGGGTAGAAAATGGGAAAACACTCGGAACACCGATCGGGTTGATGGTCAATAACAGGGATCAGCGCCCTGACGATTATCAAGAAATGAGTGATATACCTCGGCCTTCCCACGCCGACTTTACCTACCAAATGAAATACGGAAACCGTGCCGCCAGCGGCGGCGGACGCTCCAGCGCACGCGAAACCATCGGCCGTGTTGCGGCGGGTGCCATTGCCGAAAAGATTTTATTCGAACGTTTTGGTACTCGGATTACGGCATGGGTCAGTGCTGTTGGCGATATCGACGCGCGAGACATGACCTTGGAAAACTTGACCCGCGAGCAGGTCGATTCGAACATCATGCGCTGCCCCGATGAGGCCACCGCCGCAAAAATGATTGAACTCGTTGCCGCAACACGTGACCGCAAGGATTCCGTGGGAGGTATCCTGACCTGCGTGGCCGAACATATTCCGATGGGTCTGGGCGAACCAGTGTTCGACAAGTTCGAGGCTAAACTGGCGCAGGCGATGCTCTCGATCCCCGCGATGAAGGGGTTTGAGATCGGCTCCGGCTTTGCCGGTGCGCGCATGTTTGGATCGCAGCACAACGATCCGTTTGTGCAAAAGGACGGACGGCTTGGAACCGTCTCCAATCATAGTGGCGGCATTCAGGGCGGCATTACCAACGGCGAGCCGATCATATTTCGTACAGCCTTCAAGCCGCCTGCCACGATTGGCCAAGCTCAGGAAACCGCGACCTTCGATGGTGCTTCCGCCGTACTCGAAGCCAAGGGGCGCCACGATCCGTGTGTGGTGCCGCGCGCCGTGCCGATTATCGAGACCATGACCGCGCTGGTCTTAATGGATTTTGTGCTGCGCCAGAGCTATCGCACGATCTAATTGAAACCAGCCATGTTCGACTCTTTCTCTCAGCTTGCCTTTGTCGGTCCCGGCGGCCTCGAATTTATCGTGGTCATGCTGGTGCTATTGATAATGTTCGGCGCCAAGGATGCCCCGCGAATTCTTCGTAAACTAAACGAGATCATCAATCAGATTCGCAATACCGCCGACGGTTTCAAACGCGAGGTAATGTATAGCGATCTCAAAAATGAAACTTCCATTTACGAGCCGCCGGATCATTCCGACGAATCCGGCCATGGCGAAGACGACGGCTACGACCCTGAGGAGGATGAATCGGTAGAAGCTGAGCCGGAACCCGACATGGGAAACGAGCTTCCTGAAGACGAGGATGACGATGCTCAAAAATCTTAAATGGTTCAAAGGCAAGTTTCGCTACGACGATAGTGAACTTCCATTTCTTGAGCACCTCGAAGAATTTCGAAAAACGGCGATCCGAACCGCCATCGCATTAGTCCTCGGCGTGGTAGTTTGCTTGCCGTTCGCGGATCATTTAATCGCAATTTTGCGTGCGCCTGCCGAACCCTACATCGAAAAAACCGCCACCGAAATTCTGGGGGAAACGGCTCTGCAATTGCGAATTCCAGCATCCGCACTAACGGATGCGGTTTTGGTGGCGGGAGAAGGAGGGGAGACCTACTACAACATTGAGGCGGAGATTTTAACTCCACTCAATGAACCCCGGAAGGCAGGTGTGATTCGCCTTCAATTTTCTGAACCGGCGGCTGCGATCAAGATGTGGTTAACCGTATCGTTTTTTGGTGGGCTGTTGCTGAGCCTTCCCGTACTGGTATTTATTATCGGTTCGTTCGTTCTGCCCGGGGTGCGGGATCTCGAGCGTAAAGTGCTCCAGCGCATATCCTTTTTTTCCGGCGGCTTATTTTTGGCGGGCATCGCTATGGGCTATAAGGTAACCTTGCCGCTTGCGCTGGGGCTGATGCTTAAAATTGGAGGTTCCCTTGGCGGCGAATCGATCTGGTTCTACAATAAATACATCGCTTTTGCCCTTCAACTCCTACTCGGCTTCGGGTTGGCTTTCCAGCTCCCGGTCGTCATCCTTATTCTGGGGAAAATGGGACTGGTCAACTCCACGCAGTTGCGCGAAAAACGCCGACACGTCATCGTGGGTCTGCTGATTCTCTCCATGGTCTTGACGCCGCCAGATGTGATGACCCAGATGCTAATGGCGGCTCCCTTGATTTTTCTCTACGAATTCTGTATATGGTTTCTTCATTTCAGTGGAAACCGTGCGGTGAAGTCGGCGGCGGATAGGGACGACGGGAATAGGGAAACGGAAAATCTAAACAAGGAATAGGGTTATGCATACATTAGGATTTATGCCAGGGCAGTGGGAGATCATCGTGATCATCTTTATTATCCTGCTACTCTTCGGGGCCAAGAAGCTTCCGGAACTTTCGCGTTCGCTCGGTAAGAGCCTTGGTGAATTCAAGAAAGGCCAGAAGGAGGGATCCGAACCCGACCCGGTAGAAGAGGCCGAGAAGAAGGAAATCGACTCCAAGGAAGAGCCTGAAACGAAGGAGAGTAGTCCGTAATTCGTAACTCATTTTTCGGTAGACGAGGAATTACGCGCTACAGATTACGAATTACGTTCAATCCATGAGCGAAAGAAAACACATAGAACTGACCCCCGAAGAAGAGCGCGAAAACACCAAAGCGGTACTTGCACATGTTCTGCCCTTTGCCATCTGGCTTACCATGATGGTTTGGTTCGATGAGTATAATGCTCGAACGATTGGTGGGGTTATTGTGTTGCTCATCTTTCGCCCTTGGCGTTGGGCGCCTAAAATCCAACTCAAAAATATCCCCTTAGCGATCGGTGTGGGAGTATTTATTCTCGTGGTTTGGGTCGGCTTTGAAACTCCATGGATGACCCAGAATGCTCCGTGGGTGACGGAGTGGTACGATCGCCTATTCGTTGACCTCATGAAGCCGTTCCAGACCCGAGAACTTTATGAAATCCCTTTACTTTCGGAGTCGGCCAAAATCCAAGAAGCCGTGGCTCTCGGGCTGGAAAACGTGCAGCGCACGATGCTTCCGTTTGAAGTCATTCAAGAGGGAGAGCACGCGGGATTACACGCCGCAGACCCCCGCGTTACAGGATGGGTTTCTTTTTGGATTCGTATGTTTGGCACAACTGTTATTATTGCCATTATCGAAGAGTTTTTCTACCGAAGCTTTGTTTACCGGTGGATGCTTGGCAGCCCCTTCTTTAAAATCAATGCCGGGCAGATGAAATGGTCTATGCTGTTGCTGGTCTCGCTCTTTTTCAGCGTATCGCATTTTGAAATCGGAGCGGCGGCGATCTGTGGAATTGCTTTTGGTTGGCTCTACATCAAAACACAAGATATCTGGGCTGCGATCATCGCCCACGGAACCACTAATTTTCTCTTAGGCTTGTATGTTGTAAAATACAATGCCTACCAGTTTTGGTAGCGAAAGGGCTCCTCCGCACTTTCCTTCCAAAACCGCTTGCAAAGGGTAGGGGGCTAATCTATCTTCCTCGCTCCATTTCAGTGCGGAAAGGTGACTGAGTGGCTTAAGGTGCTGGACTGCTAATCCGGTGTGGGACTTGTCCCACCGAGGGTTCGAATCCCTCCCTTTCCGCCATATTGTAATGCCTTAACGGGCAGTGATTAAAAAAATTACTGCCCGTTTTTTTTGCCCAATTATAATGCAGGCTACAATAAGCGCGTCGATGCTTCGGGGTATTTTTGTACAAAGAAGAAATCTTCTGTATGCCAAAAGGGAATAATCAAGATATGCCTTTCGGTAGCCTATAGCTCTAGGTTTTGAGTAGTAGGATGAAATTGATTTTTGATTGCTTTGATAAATATCTATCGACTCCGAAGGGCAAGCCGAAGGCGTAGCCATCCCTCTCTTTCCACTATACTTTAAGACGGTTGACAATTGTCGCCAGCCTTTTTTATTTTAAGCAACTCGGCTCCGAATTGGAGTGCGGAGGTGCGTTGACACTCCGCCATGAAAATATTAGGTTTTGCCTCGTTTTTCCAACTATCAAACAGGACGGTTATATTATGAGTACATTTGATTTTTCGAAGAAGCAGCTGGAGCTTTCCTCTGGTAAGAAGGTGGACTATTTCAGTCTTCAGTCTCTTGAGGAAAAGGGGTATGGCGACCTCTCGAAAACCCCGAAGTTGGTCAAGATTCTGATCGAATCACTCGTGCGTATGCAAGGGCACCCCGCTTATACGCCCGAGCAGGTAGAGACTTTAGTCAAGTGGTCACCGAAGGCGGAGAAGGAAGAACTGCCCTACATGCCTGCCCGCGTGCTGTTACAGGATTTTACCGGTGTGCCGTGCATCGTCGATCTTGCTGCGTTGCGTTCCGCAATGCAGAAGGCCGGTAAAGATGCTGGGCAGATCGAACCGCTTATTCCTGTCGATCTTGTGATTGACCACTCTGTCCAGCTCGACGATGCGGGACATGCCGCATCGTTCAGCATCAATGTCGGGCGCGAATTCGAGCGCAATGAAGAACGTTATAAATTCCTGAAATGGGGGCAACAGGCTTTTGAAAAGTTGCGCGTACTGCCTCCAGGTCTCGGCATCTGCCACCAGATCAATATGGAATACCTTGCTGGTTGCGTGATGTTGGACGACGATGGTGTTGCTTATCCCGATACGCTGGTTGGAACAGATTCGCACACGACCACGATTAACTGCATGGGTGTATTGGGCTGGGGTGTTGGCGGTATTGAAGCGGAGGCGGCGATGCTCGGGCAACCCATTCCGATCCTTACGCCGGAAGTGGTTGGTTTTAAAATGACGGGATCGCTGAGCGCGGGCGTTACGGCCACCGACCTGGCGTTGACTGTGACCAAAATGTTGCGCGAAAAAGGCGTGGTTGGAAAATTTGTCGAGTTCTATGGTGAAGGTGCGGCGAAACTCTCGCTGGCCGACCGCTGCCCCGTTGCCAATATGGCTCCCGAATACGGTGCAACGATGGGCTTCTTCGCGGTCGACGAAAACACCATCGGCTACCTCCGCGAAACGGGTCGCGACGAAGAGCAGTGCGAGCTGGTGGAAGCCTACTGCAAGGCGCAGGGTCTTTGGGGATTCGCCGATGAAGCTGACTATACCGATACGCTCGATCTCGATTTATCCAGCGTCGCTGCTTGCGTGGCGGGGCCGAACAAGCCACAGCAACGCCTGGCGCTTTCCGACCTCAAGAAAGAGTTCAACGATGATTTTAATCCGTCCGATATCGAAGTGGATGTGCCGGGCTATGGAACGCTTAAAAACGGTTCGATCATTATTGCCTCGATCACCAGCTGCACCAATACCTCTAACCCAAGTCTGGTGATGGGTGCAGGGCTGGTGGCCAAAAAGGCGGTGGAGAAAGGGTTGACGATTCCGGCCTACGTTAAAACCTCGCTGGCACCGGGATCGCAGGTGGCAACCGAATATCTGAAAGAGTCCGGTCTGCTGACTCCGCTCGAAACGCTGGGCTTCAATGTGGCCGCCTACGGTTGCGCCACCTGCATTGGCAATAGCGGGCCTTGTGCCGAGCCGATCGAGGCCGCTATCAAGGAGCATGGCCTGACCGTGGGTGCGGTACTCTCTGGCAACCGAAATTTCGAAGGGCGTGTACACCCGCTGACCCGCTCGAACTACTTAGCCTCCCCGGCATTGGTGGTTGCCTACGGTTTGGCGGGTACGGTCAACATTGATTTGGAAAATGATCCGATTGGGCAAGATCAAGATGGCAATAACGTCTACCTGAAAGATATCTGGTATTCCGAAGAAGAGCTGGCCGAAGTAATAAAGGTTGCAGCGAACAGTGAATATTACAAGTCTATCTATGCCGATATCTTTACTGCAAACGAACAGTGGAATGAGCTGGAAGTCGCTACCGGCGAAACCTTCGCTTGGGAGGATACTTCGACCTACATTCGCGAACCTACTTTCTTTGATGGGTGTGAAAATCCAGCTGGTGGGCTGAACAATATTGAAGATGCGGCTGTGTTGGGCTACTTCGGCGACTTCATCACGACCGACCATATTTCTCCGGCTGGCGTGATTCCCGAAGAAAACCCGGCCACACAATATCTGCTTGAACAGGGCATCGAAAAAAAGGATTTCAACAGCTTCGGGTCGCGTCGTGGAAACCACGAAGTGATGATGCGTGGCACGTTTGGCAATATTCGCATTGATAACAAGTTGGTCGATCGCGACGGTGGATTCACGGTTAAGGACGGTGAAACGATGCCGATCTACACGGCGGCCATGAAATACATCGAAGAAGGCAAAAGTCTCGTTGTGCTGGCCGGAAAAATGTATGGCGCGGGATCGTCGCGCGACTGGGCGGCTAAAGGTACTAAGCTCCAGGGGGTCAAGGCCGTCATCGCCGAAAGCTTCGAACGCATTCACCGCTCGAATCTGGTGGGCATGGGCGTGGTACCGTGCGAATTCATCAATGGTGAAACCGCCGAGAGCCTCGGCCTCACCGGGAAGGAAAGCTTCACGATCACCGGCATCGCATCTGATTTTTCTCCGGGCAAAATCTTAACCGTGAAAGCCGATGATAAAACCTTTCAGGTGAAAGCCCGTGTTGATACCCCACTTGAGATTGAGTACCTCAAAAACGGCGGTGTACTCAGCTACGTGTTGCGCAACTTTATTGCTGCGGATGCGTAGGTGTGTGATTTTATATACTTGAGGTGAGGCAGAAAAAGAGGTCAAAATAGACCGCTTTTTCATTGCGACACGCGTCTCCGATTCAGCGTTGCTGAAGGGATAGCTTTTTGTCACGCCCTCATCTAAAAGCACAACTCTCATATTTCATGAATACTCTCTCTCGGTGCATGGTCATAAAGAAAGGTTCGGGCAAATTTGCAATGGAAGTACGTCTTTATTATACTATCTTAAAAATGTGGTTGGAAACATGCTCTGAGAACAGGGCAACTAACCACAAATGTATATATTACAACTAAGGAAGCGGTTTATGAAATACGGTAAAAAGATTTTGATATATGGGTGTTGTCTAACCTTCATTATTCAACTCACTGAGATCGTGCAGGCGGCGGAGCCTAATGCGTCCAAACCGAGTCCTGATGAAGTGCTGATGATGCTTAAAAAAGGGAATGAACGTTTTTACTCTGAACAGGCGACCTATCCTCATGCCAATGCTGCCCGTGTTAAATTAGCTGGAGAGAAAAATCAGGGAAACTATGCCTATGCAACGATTATTTCCTGCTCGGATTCACGTGTTCCTGTCGAGTTAATCTTTGATGCTGGTGTTATGGATATTTTTGTCATCAGAATTGCTGGCAATGTGTGCGATACCGATGAAATTGGATCCATCGAATATGGCTTGGCACATGTCAATACGCCCCTATTTGTTATGTTAGGACACACGCAATGCGGTGCTGTTAGTGCCGTCACGCACGCGGTACAAGGGAAAGGACAAGCCCTTGAGCGTAATATCCCCCCGCTGGTCGATAATATTATTCCAGCGGTGAAGCGGGCGATAGAAGGCCATAAAGACGCTATTGGCGACGCAGTAATTCCGTATGCCATCGAAGAAAATGTGTGGCAAGGTATTGAAGATCTCTTTATGAAAAGTCCGGCCACTCGTAATCTTGTCAACGCAGGAAAAGTTAAAGTAGTTGCTGCAATCTACGACGTTGGCACAGGCCAAGTTAGTTGGTTGCCCTCAGAGAGGACGGACGAAATCCTCAAACGGGTTGAAGCCTCTTCCGACAAAGAGACGGAACCGATGGCTACAAAATAAAAGGCTCTGAAAAAAGGCGGACTCATATTGGGCCGCTTTTTTTATTGCTGCGGGATCCGCTCTCTAGAGCAAAGGGTAAGATTGCATCATTTTCCATACCCCCTTTTTTCCTCTACAATGAACGAATTGATGAGCATCCTGTCCTAAACGATATATTGCATACTATTTTATGCGGGTTAACGAATCCTGAAGGAGGATAAAATGAAGAAGTGGTTGATTATATGGGCAACACTAGCGTTAGGTGTGGGGGCATTTGCGGCGGAAGACTGGGAAACAAATTTTGAGAAAGCTTCGATGAAAGCCAAGGCCGAAGGCAAGCATATGCTGATCGACTTCAGCGGCTCCGACTGGTGTGGTTGGTGCATCAAGCTAGATAATGAGGTCTTTTCCAAAGAGGCTTTTAAGGCGTATGCCAAAGAAAACCTTGTTTTAGTACTAGCCGATTTCCCACGCGATGACTCCAAACAGAGCGCCGAGCTGAAAAAGCAAAATAAGGCATTATCCGAAAAGTTTTCCGTGCGAGGTTTCCCGACGGTGATTATCCTCGATTCCGAAGGAAAGAATGTGGCACGGGCCGGTTATCAGGCTGGCGGCCCCGAGGCTTATGTTGAATACGTAAAAAAGCTTATTGCTGAAGCCAAATAGTTTTTTCCATGCATCGGAAATGAAGAAGGCCATCCATGACGGGTGGCTTTTTTGTGGGGGTAGGTTTCTCAGCTTACTCCGTTATGGTGACAATAAAAAAGTCGACCGGTGACCGATCGACTTTTCTGTTTCCAGATTTGGAAACGACTACCTGATTTTTCCATCTTCGCGCCGCTTATTGACCACCTCTTCGGCAATCGAGAACGGAACAGCCTCGTAGTGTTCGAAGGTCATCGAGAACGATGCACGACCCTGCGTTAGAGAGCGGATCGTGTTAGAGTAACCGAACATTTCACTCAGCGGAACCATGCCCTTAACGATCTTCATGCCACCGCGCTCGTCCATGGACTCGATGCGTCCACGACGCTGTGCAATGGTGCCGTTACAGGCTCCCATGAATTCGTCGGGGGTAGTGATCTCGATGCTCATGATCGGTTCCAGCAACTGCGGGTTACCTCTCATAAAGAGTTCCTTGAATCCTTGGCGTCCAGCAATTTGGAAGGCAAAGTCGGAAGAGTCGACATCGTGGTATGAGCCGTCGGTCAAAGTAACCTTCATGTCCACGACGGGGTAGCCTGCAAATGGGCCGGATGCCAGTGCTTGGATAACACCTTTTTCTACGGAAGGAATATATTCCGAAGGGATGCGTCCGCCGGTAACTTCGTTGACGAATTCGAACCCGTCGCCCGGCTTGCCCGGCTCAACGCGCATGACCACGTGCCCATATTGGCCACGACCACCAGACTGCTTGGAGTGTTTGTAGGCCCCATCGGTCGGGGAGGTTGCGGTTTCGCGATAGGCTACTTCTGGGCGACCCACTTCAGCCACTACGCTAAATTCACGCCGGAGGCGGTCAACGATAATTTCCAAGTGAAGCTCACCCATGCCTGAAATAATGGTCTCTCCGGTTTCATGGTCGAAGGCCACCGTGAAGGTGGGGTCTTCATCGGCTAGGCGGTGCAATGCTTCGCCCAGCTTTTCGTTGTCAGCGTTGGATTCCGGTTTGATCGAAATGCTGATAACCGGCGCCGGGAAGTCCATGGACTCCAGAAAGATTTCGTTGTCCTTGTGGCAGATCGTATCACCGGTTTTGGTTTCGGAAAGCCCGGCTACGGCAATGATATCGCCAGCCACGGCTTCGGAGATTGCTTCTTGGCGGTTCGCGTGCATGCGGAGTAAGCGACCGATGCGCTGTTTTTTCTGCTGGGAGCTGTTCCATATAGTTTCGCCCGCTTTGAGGGTGCCGGAATAAATACGCAGATAGGTCAGCTTGCCCATATGTTTGTCGGACATAATCTTGAAGGCCAGTGCGGAGAGCACCTCGTCGTCGTTAACTTTACGCTGATTTTCCGGATCTTTGGTACAGATAATTGGCGGAATTTCGTTCGGTGCAGGAAGAATCTTGATGACCCCGTCGAGTACCTGCTGAACGCCTTTGTTCTTGAAGGCGGATCCGCAGAACACGGGCACGACCTGACGGGAGCAGGTGGCTACTCGCAGGATTTTCCAAATTTCTTTTTCGGTCAAATCGCCTTCTTCGAAATATTTTTCGAGCATTTCTTCGTCTTGCTCAGCACATTTTTCGACGAGGTTGTTGCGCCATTCCTTGGCTTCGTCCAACAAGTCGGCTGGAATTTCGGTTTCGTCCCATTCCGCGCCTTGGGAATCTTCCTTGAAGATCAGGGCTTTCATGGTGATGAGGTCGATCACTCCGGCGAACTCATCGGAGGCCCCGATTGGAATAACGACCGGAACGGCATTGGCACCTAACATGTTTTTGATGCCTGCCACCACGCCGAAGAAGTCAGCACCGATGCGGTCCATCTTGTTGATAAAGGCAATTTTCGGTACTTCATAGCGTTCGGATTGATGCCAAACGGTTTCGGACTGGGGCTGGACGCCGCCGACAGCACAATAGAGGGCGATGGCTCCATCGAGTACGCGCAACGAACGTTCCACTTCCATGGTGAAGTCCACGTGGCCGGGGGTGTCGATGATCGAAATCATGTGATCCTTCCACATGCAAGTGGTGGCGGCAGAAGTAATCGTGATGCCACGTTCCTGTTCCTGTTCCATCCAGTCCATGGTGGCGGCGCCGTCATGGACTTCTCCGATTTTATGCGAACGGCCGGTGTAATACAGGATACGTTCGGTTACGGTGGTTTTTCCGGCATCAATGTGCGCCATGATTCCAATGTTACGGACATTCTTCAAAGGGACTTCTCTAGCCATTGATTTTCCTCGTTAAATACTCTCTGTTAACCTTATCTTAAAGGCGCGCAATATGCCGATTGGACTGCTTTACTGCAAGGCAGAAACCAGCAAAATTATTCTACCTAAAAATCTCGTACGCAACCCTGCAGTTTAGGTTTACTCCTTCGTGCTATGTTTATTGATTCACATGTTCATTTCGATGACTTCGTCAAGGATGAGACCCTTGCGAAATATCTAGAAAATGCCAAGGAGGCCAATGTTAATGAAATGGTCGCTATCGGCGGGTCAACCGAGGCCAATACACTTTCGCTGAAATTGGCGAGGGCGCATCCGGGTTGCATCTTTGGTTGCGCGGGCTATGATCGCGATTTGGCTACCAAAGACTATGATCTTTCCGAGTTGCGTGGATCTCTGGAAAATCCGTTGGTCAAGGCGGTCGGCGAAACTGGGTTAGACTATTACTATACCGCCGAAACTGCTACCGAGCAAAAAAAGCTGTTTGCCGAAAATCTGGCGTTGGCCGCGGAGTTTGAAAAACCGGTGGTGGTGCATTCGCGCGATGCCGACGAAGATACGCTTGCCCTGCTGAAAGATTATTCCAAGGACTGGAAGAGCGATCCCGGCCGTTTGGGCGTGCTGCACTGCTTTACGCGGGATGCCGCCTTTGCTCGGAAAGTACTTGATTTGGGGCTAATGATTAGTTTTAGCGGCATTGTTACATTTGCTAATGCCAACCCGTTGCGCGAAGTGGTGAAGTATGTGCCGGATGATCGCTTGTTGATCGAGACGGACGCACCGTATCTTGCGCCGGTTCCCATGCGCGGCAATCGTAATGAACCGGCTTTCGTGGTTCATGTGGCTAAACAACTTGCGGTGCTACGCGGTGATTCGATAGACTCCATCGCGAATTTAACAGCACAAAATGCACGAGCGTTGTTTTCGCTTTAACCCAGGAAACACCATGAAACTTTATCTGCCCGTTCTACTCGCCTCCGCTTGCTTTTCTACCATCGCTCAAACTAACGAAATACCCAAGGTTAGGGTGACGGGTGATCGTGTGAGCCTACGTTCAAACCCTGACTTAAACTCCGAACTGCTTGACCGTGCGATGAAGGGAGAGGAGCTACTATTTCTTGGAAAAACCAATGGATGGCTGGCTGTTCAGGCGCCTGAGAATTTGGATTTCTGGGTGTCGGGGCAGTATGTGCAGAATGGTACAGTGCAACCCACCAAGCTGAATATTCGTTCGGGGCCAAGTCCAAACTATAGCGTGGTCTGTGTAGTAAAGCAGGGAGATACGCTGGCGTTACGCGGCGAATTCAACGAGTGGCTGAAGATTGCGCCGCCTGCCGGAAGTCGGGTCTGGATTAGCGCAGACTATGCCGAGTTGATCCAACCACCTAAACTCGAACCTGAACCCGAACCGGTGGTCGAGTCCGAATTCGAGTCCGAACCGGCACCTATGGCGGCTCCCGAACCTCCGGAAAAGGAACTGCAGCCGCTGGTATTGGTGTTGGATAAAACCAAACCGCAGGGTGTCTACGACGAAATTCCCGGTGTACTCCGCCGCGCTAACCCAGGCTTATACAAGCTGGTATTGCTCGTGGGTGATTTGGAGGAGCCAATCTGTCTGGTGCGAGGAAAGGAAGCGCAGATGGAGAGTTATCTAAACCGCTCAATGCTCATTAAGGGAAAGAAGTTCTGGGCCAAAGGGGTTGATCTGCCCATCCTCCAACCGGTTAAAATTCACCTCGATCCGATTCTGACTGATTAGTTTGTGAGACGGTTATGAAACGGTTTTTGGACCTTCTCTACCCGCGTCGTTGCATCGGCTGTGGTGTGTCATCACCTGAAACCTTCCGGTATATATGTTGGGATTGCTGGTCGGATGCGGCACGGGTGGAGCCGCCTTTTTGTGCATTGTGCGGCGATCCGGTGTCCGGAGCGGTTGATCACGATTTTATCTGCTATTCCTGTTCCGCGGAAAAACCAGCCTTCGATGGTGCACGCTCGACCGTCCGCTACGACGGGGTCGTAGGCGAGGCATTGCGGCAACTTAAATATGAAAAGGCGCTATGGCTTGCGCCCGACATGGCGGAACTGCTGCATAACTGCCTCGATGCCGAATATTCCGGCCGCTCGTTCGATTTACTCATACCGGTTCCGCTTCACCATGTGCGCCGTCGTGCGCGCGGCTATAACCAATCTGCCGTACTCGCACACGAGCTGAGTCGCCGCGTGGGCTACCCTTCTGTACCCGGACTGCTTCGCCGAATTCGTCCAACCACCACGCAAACAAATTTGACAGCGAAACAACGGCTTAGTAACGTGGTTGGAGCTTTTCAATATAGAGGAGAAAAGCGACTGGCGAGTCGACGGGTTTTATTGGTCGACGATGTGATGACTACTGGGGCAACGGTGAATGCCTGCGCAAAAACGCTTAAAGAGGGCGGGGCGGTATCGGTTCATGTGATTACCGTGGCTCGGGGATAACTAGAGGATTCAATATGGCTCTATTTGGAAGCAGCAAGAAGAACTATTCGACCATCACCGTCAAAAAGCGCGATGTGCCTGATGGCCTCTGGATGAAGTGTCCCTCTTGCAGTGAAATCGTCTATAAAGAAGAGGTTGCTGCCAATCTCGAAGTCTGCACTAAGTGCGACCACCATTTTACTCTCTCGCGTCAGGTGCGCCTTGACCTGCTCTCCGACAAAGACACCTTCGAGGAATGGGCGGGCAACATTAAATCGGTCGATACCCTTGGCTTCACCGGTAAACTTTCCTACATCGACAAGCTTGAGGCCAATCAGAAAAAATCGGGATGGGATGATGCCATCACTGTTGGCGGTTGCAAACTCGGTGGGCGCGAGATCGGTCTGGGCGTGATGGATTTTTCCTTTCTTGGGGCAAGTATGGGTAGCGTAGTCGGTGAGCGTGTCACCCACCTCATCGAGCGTTGCACTGCGGAAAAGCGTCCTGTGCTACTCTCCTGCGCTTCTGGTGGCGCGCGTATGTATGAGGGTCTTCTGAGTCTAATGCAAATGGCCAAAACCAGCGCGGCGCTCGCTCGCCACGCCGAAGCAGGACTTCCCTATATCCCCATCCTAACGCACCCGACCATGGCCGGCGTCATGGCCAGTTTTGCCACTCTGGGCGACCTCATCGTCGCCGAACCCGAAGCTCTAATCGGCTTCGCTGGACCGCGCGTGATCAAAGAAACCATCCAGCAGGATCTTCCAGAAGGTTTCCAGCGTGCCGAATTTCTCGAAAAGCATGGCTTGATCGACATGGTTGTTCCGCGCAACGACTTGCGCGACCGCATGATCCTTGTGCTCGAATACCTGTGCGATAAGTAATGACCGCCGCAGTCAGAGCCCTGTTTGCAAGAACGACGCAGGGCATCAAGCCTGAGCTTGAAATCATCACTGAGGTATTAAAAGCCTTGGGAAATCCGCATCGCAGATTGGCGGTAATTCATGTGGCCGGTACTAACGGAAAAGGTTCCGTCTGCGCCATGCTTGAGTCTGTCCTGCGCGCTTCTGGCTTTAAAACCGGACTCTACACTTCACCACATCTCATCGATTTTTCCGAACGCTTCCGTATTAACGGGGTGTCGATTCCGGAAAAAGAGCTAGAGAATTACATCCACCTATTGGAGGCTGTTTCTGAGAAAGTGGCAGTGGAAAGCGACCAGCGGCCAGCCACTTTTTTTGAAATCTCCACCGCCATTGCCTTCCAATATTTTTCTGATGAAGTTGTTGATATCGCCATCATCGAAACCGGAATGGGCGGTCGATGGGATGCAACTAATGTAATCATCCCGTTGATCTCTGTAATTACACATATCGATATCGACCATACTAACTTTCTCGGCAACACCATCGAAGCGATCGCTGCCGAGAAGTCCGGAATCATTAAGTCTGATCGTCCTGCCGTCTCCGCCCCGCAGGCCGATGTGGTCATGGCCGAGTTACGCAAGCCCGGTGTTCCACTCATTGAAGCCTCCGAGGTTGTTTCGGTGGTCAAAACCGGATTTCCACAGAAGCTGAAAATCGAAACTCATTCGCGTACCCTGCCGCCGATTAATCTGCCATTGCTAGGCGAATGCCAACGCGAAAACTGCGCGGTTGCGGTCGCCACGTTGGAACGGTTAGCTGATATGCTTGATTTTGAACCGGAGTTCAAGCGAGGGATGGAATCGGTGGAGTGGGGGGCGCGATTTCAAATATTGGAAACCGATCCGTTGATCATTCTTGATGGTGCGCATAACCCGTCGGCCGCGCGTGCATTGGTTAAGACGCTCAAAGAAAACTACCCGAAACATCAGGTGGGTTTTCTTCTGGGCTTTCTTAAGGATAAGAACACGGAAGAATTCCTACGTGCAATCAGGCCGCTAGCCTCCAAGGCATGGACGATTCCGATCGACGCACCGCGCGGCACAACGGCCGAACACTCCGCCGCTCAGGCGCAATTGGCGGGAATCATTGCAGTTCCCGGGAGCGTTTCCAATGGGTTAAGTGCGGCCCGCGAGTGGGCATCCGCCGAGCCGAGGCGGCTCGTTTGTATCACCGGATCGCTCTATCTGGTGGAGGCGGTGGGCTAGTCTATTTCTGGGATTGCTGGAGCATTAGAATCATTTGCTGGAATTCATCGGACTCGCGGAGTTGATTGAATTCAGAGCTGTTCATGTGGCCGAGGGCGGCGTTTGGGTCGGATAGCTGTATACCACGTTTAAAGGCTTCGATGGCCTTGTCCGGCCGGTTGTTGTGTGTTTCGACCTGACCCAGCAGGAAGTAGAGGACGGGAACATCGGTGATCTGTTGGGTCAAACTTTGGAGCCGAATGGCGGCCTCTTCCCACCGACCGATTTTGGTGAGGTAGAGAGCAAGGCTATGTTGTGTGTCGAGATCCATAGGACGCAGGTCTATATATTTTTCGTAGGCCGCCACAGCTTCGTCTGCGCGATTCTGTTGTTTATAGAGTACGGCCATATTTTTCTGGGGTTCGGCATAGGCCGGCTGCATTTCAATGGCTTGCTTTAGATAACTCTCCGCCCGGTCGTAGGCCTCGGCGTTAAGGCATGCCGCTCCAAGATTGTTAAGCACGTCCGGGGTGAGATCGGCTTCGGGGGTATTTTCCAGCAGGGTAAGGGCTTTGTTAAAATTCTCTAGTTTAAAGTAGATTGCGCCGAGCGGAATTTTGATTCCTTCGAGATTGGGCAGAATTTCGAGTACGTTTTCATAGTAGCTGGCCGCTTCTTTGTTTTCGCCTAGGCTGGCGGCTTGCTCGGCGAGGATCAGGTTGAAGACGGCCTTTCGGATCCATTCGACGTTAAAAGGGCGCTCTCCTTCGCCGTTCCACTTCGGGCTTCCGTAGCTACGAGAAAAATCGAGTACCCACTGGGATTCGGCCGGTAGTGAGTAACGTGGAATATATTCCTGCGTTATGGGAGTGGGAGAAGGTGCCACGGACTGGATTTTTACATATTCGCGAACGACCACGTAGACCAGCGAGACAGACAGGACGAGTACGAGAAATCCAAGAATAAAACTGGTGAACTGATGGCGGCGGATATCGCGTTTGCGCTCTTCGAGGGCTTCGGCTGAAACCTGCGGCGTATAATCGTCTTTGGCGGTTCGGTCGGTGGCGTAGATATCTTGAAGATGTTGGCGTTTTCCAGAGTCCATGTATTCGTGTTCCCGTGTTTAGGCGTAAGGGTGAGATTTCTCCATAACGCCCCCTTAAATGCAATCCTAATATGCTCTGAGCTTCAGGCTCTGCCATTTTAATGGATTCATCTCCAATGCCGTTTTTGTTTGCACGAGGAAGGTATGATGGCATTTAGCATCGCCGAGATGATCCTGTTGGGTCTGTTGGTGGATTGGTTGTTCCGCAAACTGCGGATGCAGGGACTGCTGGGCATGCTATTGCTGGGCGTTTTGTTCGGCCCGCATGTATTGGATCTGATGGAGCCGAGCTTACTGGAAGCTTCGGCGGATCTGCGCATGATTGCGCTGATCGTTATTCTCCTGCGAGGAGGCTTTGAGTTAAGCCAAGAAGTCCTGAACAGAGTGGGGTTTCAGGCACTGTTGCTTTCGTTTATTCCAGGCATTATGGAAGGCTCAACGATTGCGCTACTGGGACCGCATTTCCTTCCGTTAACGCATCTGGAGTCGGCCATGTTGGGTTTCATTATTGCGGCGGTTTCGCCGGCGGTGGTGGTTCCCATGATGATCCGCTTTATCGAGCGGCGCATGGGTACAAAGAAGGGGATTCCAACGATGGTGATGGCGAGGGCTTGCTGATCGGTTGGTTACTGCTGAAGCTTTTTGATCGCTTCAATCCTCATGCCACAAAACGCACCTTGATCGTGGTCGGACTCTCGATCACCTTGGTTCATGTGCAACAAGTACTGGAGGGATTTTCCCGTTCGCGGCATTGTTGGCCGTGATGGCCATCAAGTGGGTCGGCGAACAAGTGCTTGAAGCTGAGAAGGATTAGGTAAAAGTGGTGGCTGTGAGTGGACTTGAACCACCGACAAGCGGATTATGATTCCGCTGCTCTGCCAACTGAGCTACACAGCCATTCCCTCGAAAAGAGAGGCAGAAGATAGTTAAACCCCCTGTGCTTGGCAAGGCCATTATCTACTCTTTTTCTGCTGTTCTGGTCGGACGAGTTGGCTGAGCGGGCACCCGTCGTATTCAGGCCGAGTTTTACAGTATTCCTGCCCCAGGCGCACTGTTCTAGCGCAACGAGGTAGGAGGTCTCGTCTACATTTTTTAGAAATCAACGATGTTGGAGATGTGGGCTTCCAGTTCGTTGATCGGTAGGCGGATCTGCTCCATGGTATCGCGGTCGCGGACGGTGACGGTATCGTCCCTTTCGATGGTATCGAAGTCGATGGTCACGCACAGCGGTGTTCCAATCTCATCCTGACGCCGGTAGCGACGGCCGATGGCTCCGGTCTGGTCGTAGAAGCATTTCCAGCGTTTGGCGAGTTGCTCATAGAGACAGCGCGCTTTTTCAACGAGCAGCTCCTTGTTCTTGAGCAACGGCAGGATGGCCACCTTGTACGGCGCGATGCACGGGGAGAAGCGCAGGACGGTGCGGGCTTCGTAGCCTTCGGGTGCGCGCTGAACGCCGACCTCGGCGGTAAGTACTTCTCCACCGTCTTTTGGAATCCATTCTTCGCGGTAGGCTTCGCATAGCAACGCGAGGGCAATGCGATCAACACCAGCGGACGGTTCGATGACGTGGGGGATAAAGCGTTCCTTGGTCTCCTCATCGAGATATTCGAGTTTCTTGCCGCTGGCTTCCTGATGCTGTGTGAGATCGAAGTTGCCGCGTGCGGCGATGCCTTCGAGTTCCTGCGTGCCGAATGGGAAGTCGAACAGGATATCGGTGCAGGCGCTGGCATAGTGGGCGAGGGCATCGCCTTTATGAATATCGCGATGCATACGGCCTTCGGGCAGACCCACTTTTTCGTACCACTTCAGGCGCTCGGCCACCCAGTATTCGTGCCATTCGGAATCGGTGCCGGGCTTGATGAAGAATTCGAGTTCCATCTGCTCGAATTCGCGCGAGCGGAAGATGTAGTTTCGCGGGTTGATTTCGTTGCGGAACGCCTTGCCGATCTGCGCGATGCCGAAGGGAATTTTGTTGCGGACGGTGGAGCAGACGTTACCGAACTGGGCAAAGATACCCTGTGCGGTTTCAGGGCGGAGGTAGGCGATGTTGCTGTTTTCTTCGACGGGACCGACGTAGGTTTTGAACATTAGGTTGAACGCGCGCGGCTCGGTGAGCGTGCCGGGTTCGTTGGTGTCGGGACCAACCAGCTTATCGTAGGCATCGAGCGGAATATTGAGCAGGGCGACCTGTTCGTAGTCCTCGACGTTGCCCTTGGCGATTTTATTTACTTTTTTCTCGGCGGAACTGGGTGCGCCTTCGTGGAAGGTAAACATGAGCGCGTCGGTGTCGGTTTTGTGCTTGAGCACGAAGATTTGGTCGGCTCTATACCGGCCTTTGGTTTCGCGACAATCGAGCATCGGATCCTTGAAGTTTCCAACGTGGCCGGAAGCTTCCCATACGCGCGGGTGCATAATGATGGAACTGTCAAGACCCACAATGTCTTCTCGCAGCTGGGTCATTGATTTCCACCAGCAGGATTTAATATTGCGCTTCATCTCGACGCCAAGCGGCCCGTAGTCCCAGAAGCCGTTGATACCCCCGTAGATTTCCGATGTTTGGAAGATAAACCCACGCCGTTTGCACAAGCTGGCGAGGGCGTCCATTGTTACGTGATAGTCGTTTACTTTCATAAGACTGGGGAGCATGCCCAAGCCGGATAAACCGGTCAAGGGTGAAGGGGTAAAACTATATTTATTTCCCCTTTTTTATCGGCTGCCTACTTTCGTTCCTTGGACTTGCGGCGGAGGTCTTGGAAGAAACCTTGCATGACGGCTTTGCAGTCGTTTTCCATCAGTCCAGTTTCGACTTCAACGGCGTGGTTGAGGTCGGCGGTGTTGAGGATTTGGA
Source organism: Kiritimatiellales bacterium (assembly GCA_003230915.1). Lineage (GTDB taxonomy): Bacteria > Verrucomicrobiota > Kiritimatiellia > Kiritimatiellales > Pontiellaceae > Pontiella. Next base: position 26,119 of record QIHI01000055.1, read on the forward strand.
ATTTGGAGATGGCTCCGCCGCGGATGGGATCGGTCATGCCCCAGATTACTTTCTCGATGCGGGCGAGTACGAGAGCTCCGGCGCACATGGGGCAGGGCTCCTTGGTCACATACATTACTGCGCCATTGAGCCGCCAGTTGCCGACGGCTTGGGTGGCTTGGGTAATGGCGAGAATTTCGGCATGTGCTGTAGGATCGTTGAGGGTTTCGGTTTGGTTATGCGCCTTGCCGATCACCGCGCCGTCTTTAACGATCACCGCGCCGCAGGGTACTTCACCTTCTTCGGCTGCGATTTCCGCCTGCCGGAGGGCCATGCGCATAAACTGAATATCGGGCGAAAAGTTGTCCATTGGGCTGAGTCCTAAATCATGATTCGGTGGATCAATTAAGCATCTCATCGTTTTTCTCACTGATGTTCAAATTTAAAATGGTATCGGTAGGCGTTAAATTAAAAAGCCCAAATTTTCTGGGGCAGATGTATTTCATACCGACCCTCAAAAGACCCTCTACCAAAATGTACTCATTTCGGTTCAGAGGCTTGCTCTTGCCTGTCTGGGTGCTACCTTTTCTTTAGTTCTATGTCGACAAGTCTAACGGAGCATATAAATCATGGAACCATTCAAAGAAGTGGCCACGGCATTCCAATGTCTTGGGAAATATCTGGGCGAGGAGCCGTATGGCTCGGATCAGATCAGCAGTATGTTCAAGGTGATCTTTGGGCGACGTTTGGATTTTTCACCAATAGATAGAGGGGAGTTTCGTGGATAGACGTCCAGTCATTCAGGCGGTTTACAGTGACGGGGAACCCTGTGCCGAGGTGTGGGACAAGGCTCCGGGATATCGGCTGGCTTTGAGTCAAGACTGCAGCGGAGTCCTATATGAGGGCGGAGAGGTTCGGTTTGCTTGGAATGAGCGGGGGCTAGTTGTACGAGCCGAACTGGAAGACTCCTGCCTGATAGCAATAAACCGGCAGGACGAGCAGTTGCACTACCTGTGTGGCGATGTGTTCGAGCTGTTTGTGAAGCCGCTGAACGAACCATACAAATGGGAAATGTATGCCACGCCTGCTGGAAATAAGGCTACGCTTTTTTTCCCGACTTGGCCGACAGAGCTGTCCCCAGAGGAAGGCTTGCTTGATCATGATTTCCGAGGGCTCGGCGTGTGGGTGGAGGAGACTTCCATCGGTTGGACGGCGCAGATGTTTGTGCCGTCGGAGCAGTTGACTGCGCTCGGTGCTGTATGGGGATCGGAATCGGAGTGGACGATCTTTTGCGGACGCTACAATTGCAATACGGAAGACCTTAAAAATCCAGAGATGAGCATGGCTCCGGCTCTCTCAAAGACCAATTACCATTTGGGCGAGGAATACGCCGTGCTGGAATTTTTGGAAATGAATACTAAATCCGTTTACCGCAGGGAAAAAAAATGAAACCAACTCTCGTAATCATGGCCGCAGGTATTGGAAGCGGCTACGGCGGGCTGAAGCAAATCGATCCGGCCGGGGCTATCCGGTAAAATCGTGCTCGATGGAATGAGCAAGAACGGCGAAGCCACCGTCGAGGTCTTACCCACCAATGAAAAGTGGATGAGTTTAGGTGTTATTATGGCAAGGTGCTTGTTGCATAAGAAAAGCCCTGTAAATGGTTTGTTTACAGGGCTTTAAGAATGGTGAGCCGGCTGGGGCTCGAACCCAGGACCCTTTGATTAAAAGTCAAATGCTCTACCGACTGAGCTACCGGCCCACAAAATTTATGGTTTTATACAGGTCGAAATCATCTTCTCTCCTGTAAGGGAGCGGATGTTCTACCTAATCGATCCGAACGAGGCAAGTGCTAATTTCCTGTTTTCTTTTGTTTCCGGTTTGCACGCGATTTCGCTATGCTGTCCCTGTACTGGGAAAGCTTAAGGACGAGGGGTAGGCATGAATGTGGTGGGATTGATTCTCGGAGGCGGCGCAGGGAGCCGTCTACAGCCTTTGACGCAAGAACGATCAAAACCGGCGGTTCCCATCGCCGGAAAATATCGATTGGTCGATATTCCGATCAGCAACTGCATCAACAGCGGAATCCGCAAGATTTTCCTGCTCACCCAATTCAACAGCGTATCGCTACACCAGCACATTGGAACCACCTTCCGGTTTGATCAGTTTAGCGGGGGACACGTGCGCATCTTAGCCGCCGAGCAGACGCCGGATTCGGAGGGATGGTTCCAGGGTACGGCGGATGCCGTGCGCCGTTCCATGCGTTATTTTACGGAAGAGTCGGTCGATTTGGTGGTGATTCTTTCCGGCGACCAGCTCTATCGGATGGACCTTCAGTCTGTAATCGATTCGCACGTAGCCCATGGAGCAGACTTAACGATCAGTACTAAACCGGTCGGGCGCGAGGAGGCGGGCTCGCTGGGCATTATGCAGGTGGATGAAACGGGGAAGATCGTCAATTTTTCGGAAAAGCCCGGCGATACATCGAAACTCGACGAACTGCGGGCACCGCTCTACGAGGACGAGCGCTATCTGGCCAGTATGGGCATCTATGTCTTCAACATGGACGTGTTGAAAAATCTGCTGTGCAAAAACGATGAGTCCGACTTCGGCAAGCACATCATTCCGGACGCAATCAAGTCGCATAACGTCTATAGCTATATTTTTGACGACTACTGGGAGGACATCGGTAGCATCCGCTCCTTCTGGGCTGCGAATTTGGCACTAACCGATGCCCTGCCCAGCTTTTCGTTCTACGATATGGCCTCGCCAATCTACACCCGCATGCGCTATCTCCCGCCCTCGAAAATTAATGGGTGCGACCTTAGCCGATGCTTACTTAGCGAGGGATGCATCATTAGCGGTAAGCGCATCGACCATGCCGTGATCGGCCTGCGCGCGCTGGTGGGTGAGGGGACCGAGATCGATGATTCGATCGTCATGGGCGCGGACTACTACGAGCACGGAGAGATCAAACACGAGTCGGGAATTCCTTTAGGGATTGGCCAAGACTGCATCATCAAGCAGGCTATCATCGACAAGAATGCCCGAATCGGCGACGGCGTAGTTATTTCACCGGAAGGCAAACCCGCCGACGAAATGACGGATCTCTATTGGATTCGCGACGGCATCATCGTAATCCCAAAGAGCACCGTGATTCCATCGGGAATCGTTCTTTAAATATCTTGTTTGTTAGGCAGAAATAGAGGCTTGTACAAAACCGAGCCATGCTGTAGCTTCCCTCCCTTTTATTGCACGGCGACACATCGCCAAACTTCCACGATTCCATTTCGGAGCTTGTGGCCGAGACGACGATGTATGTGCATGGAACACTGAAAACCTAACCAAAAGGAAGATATTATGGGTTTATTTAACCTGTTTAAAGCAAGCAAGACTATTGTTGTAGTCGATGGCGTATCACTGAACGAAGCGCTGGGCATGAAGGGCACTGTCCCTCCGCGCAACCAACTACAAACCTTGCGTAGCCTCGCTCGCTTCTCGCAGCGCGAAAAGATCGAGGTGGTTGCGGTACTGAGCGGCAGCCCGCTCCACAAGGCACCTGCCGGAAAAAAATTCGAAGACATCACGGTGGTCTATAGCAAGACGGCCGAAGCGCACTCCAAATATGTCGTGAAGGTCGCCAAGTCCAAGGGGCTGGGTGCAATCCTAATCTCGGGCAATGCAACGGTTGAAAAGGTGGCCGGAAGCGGTGTGAAGATGATGCGCATGAGCACCTTGCGAAAGATGTTTGATGCCGGTGGCGAGGGCGGAGAAGGCTCCGATCGTCCTGCCCGTTCCGAGCGCAGTGGTGGAAGCGATCGCAACAAGAACCGCAATCGGCCTCCGCGTCAACGCCAGCAAAAGCCGGCCGCCGAGAAACAACAGCAGCAAGAGCGTCCGCCGAAGAATGAAAATCCGGAATCCGACGCGATCAACGAACTGATCGATCTGGTTGATTAGTGCCCAGTCGCTACATCTTTTGTGATATCGATGGAACGTTGCTGTATGCCCCCCGGGCAGGCCGCAGTGCCTTTGGCGATGTGTTTGCCGAGGTGTTCGGTATTTCGATCGATATGAGCCACATTAATTTTGCGGGTGCCACCGATACCCGGGTTCTCCAACAATTGATGCGCGAGCAGAATGTTCCACACGATGCTGCTCGTGAGCAGCTTTTCTTTGAGCGCCTACCGGAATTTCTCGACCGCAACATGGCCACCATTCCGCCTGTGGTTTTTCCGGGGGTTGTCCCCTTTCTGAATCGGGTTTCCAAGCATTGGAAGCTGGGCCTGGTGACGGGTAATATTAAGGCCTGTGCTTTTATTAAGCTTACGCGTGCCGGCCTTGCCCAATATTTTGATGGGATCGGTGGATTTAGCGACGACGACGGCGACCGGAATAAAATGGCCGCGCTCGCGCTGGAGCGCGCGGATCATCCCGAACGATCCTTTTTACTCGGCGATACGCCATCGGATATTGCGGCGGCCCGCGCCAACGGCATGGTATCGGTAGCCGTTTGCAACGGCCAGTTCGACCGTGCCACGCTGGAAGGCGAGGGTGCGGATCTGGTGCTGGACTCGTTCGAGGCCGCCGATGAACTTTTTCAGGCATTGGACGTATGAGCGTAGGCTTTGAAAATCTTGATCCAAACAGCATTCTCGATGCGGTTGAATCAGTGATGGGTCTGTCGCTTACGGGACTGACTGCGCCGCTACCGAGCTATATCAACCGCGTCTACGAACTTCAGTCGATGGACGGTGAGCGGTTGATTGCTAAGTTCTACCGTCCCGGTCGCTGGGCACGCGAAGCCTTGCAGGACGAGCACGACTTTGTCGCCGATTGCGCGGCGGATGAAGTTCCCGTGGTTGCGCCGCTTGCACTGGCAGATGGAGGCACCATCGGGGAATATGACGGCATTCTGTTTTCCGTTTTTCCGAAACGGTCGGGGCGCGAAATGGATTTGCATACGGACGAGGGCTGGCGCCGACTTGGCAGCCTGGTGGGTCGCATCCACCTTGCCGGTAGCCGCCGAGAGGCGACTAACCGCCTACAAATGCATCCGGAAACCACCACGGTTCCAGAAATTGAACAATTACTCGGTTTCATGTCGCTGCATCAAGCGGAGCGCTTTACGGAAGTTACCTCGCGAATTGTGGAGATCGCCCTGCGCGAATTCGAGGGCATTGAGTTTCAGCGCATCCACGGCGATTGCCATCGCGCCAATATCCTTGAGCGCCCCGACGAGGGGCTGATGGTCATCGACTTCGACGACATGGTCATGGGGCCTCCGGTGCAGGACATCTGGCTGCTGCTTCCCGACCATGCCAACCATGCACGCCACGAGATCAATTTGATTCTGGAAGGCTACGAGCAGTTTATGGATTTTGATGATCGCTCGCTACGGCTGGTCGAAATCCTGCGAGCCATGCGGATTATCTATTTTCTGAGTTGGTGCAGCACGCAGGTGGACGATTTCAGGTTTAAAACCACGTTCCCCGATTGGGGCAGCGCACTATTCTGGCAGCGGGAGATCGCTGATTTGGAGCACCAGTATCATGTTATTTTGAACGATGAAAGATTGAATGCTAGAGGTCTGTTATGAGTAAAATCTTCAATATTAAATGCCCTTCCTGCGGTGTCTCGCAAGAGGTTGAACTACATGAATCCGTGAATGTGGCCACGGAGCCGAAATTGAAGCAGGAGCTATTGGAAAACCGGCTAAACCGGGTCGAGTGCATCGACTGCGATGCCAACTTCCGGGTGGATATGCCGTTGCTCTATTCCGATCCCGCGCACCATGTTTTAATTCACTGGATTCCAGAGACCGATACCTTTGGCAAGGAGCAGATCATCGAAGATTTCGACCGGTCACTGGAGCAGATCAATGAAATGGTTCCGCCGGATATCGAAGTGCCGAGTGTGCGGTTGGTGCTGACGCGCGTCGAGTTGGTCGAGCTGATCTTCATGATCGAGGCGGAGATGAACGAACGCGTGGTGGAATATGTGAAATACAGCATCTACACGCGCAATCTGGAAAAGATTCCACCCCGGCAGTTCCGCCTGTTGCTCAACGTACAGGACTCTTCCGATGAAGAGCTTTGCTTCGTGATGCAAGATGCCGAGGATCAGAAGCTGGGCAAGGAACTGCGCTATGGCCGCGCCGCGTATGATTCGATGTGCGAGCTCTACGACGAGACCCCGGAGGAGTTCATCGAAATGTTCCCCGGCCCGTGCATCAGTGCCCGCAACCTGCTGCTCGAAGATAGTGTCGAGGCATAGCTACTGCGTTTTGCATGATCGAAGCGATTCGCCCCGCGTTGCTTTCTAATCGATGGAAACTAGTGCGAGGTGGGATTCCTTCAGGATGAATGAAGCGTGCTACCAGTTGTTGTGTTCGCCGTGGCCGAATCGATAAACCAGACTGGCATTGAGGTTTTGGTCGTAGGTTTCTTGGTCGAAGCTGTAGTAGTTGACCCAGTCGGCATGGAGGCTCCATTTGTTGTGGAGTTTCCAATGTACGCCTAGCCCCGCATTCCACTGAAAGGTTTTTTGATCCAGATCCTCATCCCACATTTGTTCACCGAATCCCGCGGTGATATAGGGGCGGAGCTTTCGCTTGGTATTGAGATAGTACTGGGTATCGAGGCTATAGTTTTCGTAAATCACGGTTTCACCGTTCGACTTCCTTTTCAAGTCAGCCCATGCGTAGCTCAGCCGGGTAGAGAGGCGGGTAGAAAAGTAGAGGCCGAGCGATACTTTGGTATAGAAGCCATCATCCACGCCCCAATCATCATCCAGAAAGGTGTGACCGCCGCCGATGCTAAAGCCAACGATTCCGGTATCGACGGGGTCGTTACGGTATTCCATGTGGCGGATCTTGGGAATAGGCTTGGGTTCGGGGGTTCCGCCCCAAGGGAAGCGCATGTTGAGATAGACGGTATGGTCAATGTCTGTTTCATCTGGCGTGGCTGTATAGGTAAAGTAGCCAGATCCCGACTTAATCCAACGTCGCCCAACGATCCGGTTGACTCCGCGGCCGAGAGAGTCGATCGGATCGAGGAAGAAGAGGGAGGTTTCGCCCAGAAATTTTGAACCCGCCACTTCATTGTTCTTGTCCCGAACCTTGAGTTCGGTTTGGTAGGCCCATTCCCCGTAGACCCACCCGATAAGCGGGGTGAAGACCAGATCCTGAATCGAAGGAGGTTCGGCAAAAGCCTCGATACCGTACTCCCAGTAGAAGGTCGACATCAGAGCCGCGTAGACAAAAGAATCCCACTGTCGGTAGCCCGATTTTCGAGCCACCTGATAGTAGACCCCGCCGACGTAGGTATGGCCGATATAGTTGTAGGCCCAGTTGTCACGATCCCAGACAGGGCCTGATTTTACATTTTCAACCCATTTACTGAAAATATCTTCTTCCGTTTCCCAGCCTGTTGCCGACTCCGGTAGTGCGGCCAAAAAAAGTGCCACGCCCACTCCGTAAATAAACATGGACTTGGTTTGCGACCAAACCCGTACACCGTCCTCGTCATTTTGCGGTTTAAACAGAGAGATCTGGTAGGGGGTGTCGTAGATGGCCGGGTTGATGGATTGTGCTGTCCAATATGAATTGGTGGGCCAGTACGGAAGGATTTCGGCATACGTATTGGTTTGCCCCTGCACGTGAGTGGCGGCGAGGATTGCAGAGAGGGAAAGACACAGGATCGGCCTGCGAAAGCGATTGGACTGGAAGCGATTCATGAAAAAACTTAGGTCTTGAATTTTGTCAAAGTCGGTTGAATTGGGCGGGTTTATACTGGGGATAAGCTCTTGAAACGAGTAGATTCATCATTTCTTTAGCAATCAGGTTTTAAGACTGAGGTACATTGAATGATGAGTTCCCTGAAAGCAGGGTTTTGTATAATAATGGCGTTAGGCGCTGGTTCCACCGTCTATGCAGAACGGGGTGACCCGATCTATGTGGCCAACCAAAACCCTTTCGTACAAATTTTTGGACTCCCCAAAGCCGAGCCCGGAACCATAACGCCGAGCGGAAAACTTGATGTGGGGTTTCTCTATTTTGTTTCCAATAATTCCATTTCAGCAGATGCAGGAAACGAGTCCATTATCTGGGATGGTGAAACAGCGCAATATAACCTGAAGCTTCGGTATGGGGTTTCTGATCGCTTAGAGCTGGGAATGGATATTCCCTATATCGACCATAGTGGCGGTTACCTCGATTCCCTGATTAGAAATTTCCATGATCTTTTCGGTATAACCAACGAGCGGCAGGAGGGATTTGATAAAAACCAAATCCATTATCAGCTTAGAGAAAATGGTACGACCACCTTTGAGATGACAGACCGAGCCCGTGGTTTTGGGGACATCCGTTTTTCTGCAGCCATTCCACTGATTGGGCGTTCGGAGCAAAAGCAAAGGTTTCTTGCGCTCCGTCCTCAGATAAAGCTACCAACCGGTGACGCTGATGAGCTATTGGGAAGTGGTGGGACGGACGTGTCGATGGGGCTGTCCTATAGCGACTTTCAAACGTTAAGCAGTCTCAATATGGTACTCACATCCCATGCCGGGGTGCTTTATATGGGGAATACAAAGGTCTTGCGGGACAAGCAGAAGCACTTTGCCGGGTACGGCGGGATTTCTTTGGCTTGGTTGGTCATGAAGTCGCTTGAATTTAAGATTCAGATGGATTTGCACTCTGCTCTTTACAATAGTGATCTCAAGCAACTTGGCTCCTCCCTTCAGCTATTGGGGGGAGGTACCGCACATTTACCGGGCAAGGTTTTGTTGGATCTCGGTATGTCGCAGCAGTTGCTAACAGACTCCACCCCCGACGTAGGGTTTTACCTCATGCTCCGCCGCCTTTTTTAGAAAGGTTCTAGTCCTCGGATATTTTTATTTCGGCAAGTATTGCGCGATCGGCGAGGCTGAGGCGGCCAGTTTGGAGATAATTTTCGATCACGACGAGCGCAGCTCCGGCTTCTTCCATGCGTTGGAATAGCTGATTATGATCCACTTTTTCCAGATCATCAGGATTTCGGATCTCGCCAAGAGCCAAGCTCCCGAGCGCATTGTGACCAATATGATCCATTAACTGGCCGAGCACTTGGGCCGTGAGGCGGGCCTCATCGTCCGGCAGGCGGGCGAGGAGCTGGTCGCAAAAATAGGCATAGCAAATGGTCGGGCGACCATATTCCAGCGAGCATCCGTGCAGGTCGAGCCAGCCATAGCGGTCGTCCATGTTTGCTTCCGAGAGGCCTTGCCGTTGGAGCAATTGGGAGAGAAATGCGCTTTGCAGAGCCTCTTCGCAAATATCCGCGCGACAGCAACACGCCGTGCATAAGCCGCAGGTATCGCTAAACAGCTCTTTCATCAACCGGCAGACGGATTGCTCCAGCTCAGCATACGGATCCAGAATATCATCGATTGAATTCATAGGGGCGCAGGATATAGAGAGGCAACGTATCTGCAAGAGGAAATATAATTTAATAATTGCATACACTGCGGTTTAATGTAGTTTTTCGCAAATTTAACGGAGTGATGTTGTTTATGCACGAAATAATGACAATCGAGGAAGTTGCTGCATATATACGCGTATCTGAGCGTACGGTGTATGATTGGGCACAAAAAGGGGAACTGCCCGGCGGAAAGCTGGGCACCACCTGGCGGTTCAAGCGCGACGACATTGAAAAATGGGTGAGTGATCGTCTTTCAAAATCATCTGGGAAAACACCCCCCATCAAATCGCGTACAGAAATCTTTGTATTGACTCCAGAACGGGTGATTTTGCTGGATACCCTGTCCAAGAAAGAAGTTTTAACACGATTGGTCGACGTGCTGGCGGAAACCCCGTTTGTTAAAAATCGGGATGAATTGGTGAAAGGTATTTTTGCTCGCGAGGAGCTCATGAGCACCGGCATTGGCTTTGGCATCGGTGTGCCGCATGTTCGGATCGATTCGGTGACGGATCTGGTGATGGCTGTTGCGGTGGCGAAAAACCCGGTTAACGACTATGCCTCGCTCGACGGTGAACCGGTGCAGATTATCTGCATGCTGGCCGCCCGTTCGGATCAGCACACGAAATATATCCGCGCACTATCGTCGATCAGCTCCCGCCTGAAGGATCCTGATATTCGCAAGAGCATTATCGAATCCGACGATCCGACCTTTATTCATTCTCAACTCACCACCGTGGAATAGAGCCATGCATGAATTTCAACTCGGTGTTTTAGCGATACTCGGAATCTGCATAGCGGGCGGCGTGATCGGTGCGTGGTTTTTCCAAAAACTAAAAGTGCCGCAGGTAGTCGGCTATATCGTGGTCGGCGTGTTGATTGGCGACACTGGGTTTGGATTGCTGCGTTCTGCGGATATTGTAGCACTGGGTTCCTTCAATAATTTTGCGCTGGGGTTGATCGGCTTTCTGGTGGGGGGCGAACTGAGCGGTAGCATCTTCAAGAAGCATGGGAAGCAATTTACCGCCATCCTGCTTGGCGAGGGGTTGGCGGCTTTTTTCCTCGTTGGATTGGCTTCGACCGTAATCGTCTATCTGGTTTGCCATAACTGGGCGAGCTCCATTGCTGCGGGGGTCGTGTTGGGGGCGATTGCCTCGGCTACTGATCCCGCCTCAACCATCGATGTACTGTGGGAATACCGTTCCGCTGGGGTGCTTACCACGTCGATCGTAGCGATCGTAGCGCTTGACGATGCATTGGCGATGACGCTCTACGGGCTCGGCACCAGCATAGCCTCAATTCTCACCCAAAGCGGTGGCGAGTCCATTGGAGCCACGTTAATGCATACCGGCATTGAGCTTGGAGGAGCCATTGTGCTGGGAATCGCCTGTGGCTTTGTGCTCGATGCCATGATGCAGTACCTACCGCAAACCGAAAAGCGGCTAGGCTTGTCGATCGGCGTGCTGTTGGTTTGCATTGGGCTTTCCGTGACGTTTAATATGGATGTTATTCTTTCCACAATGGCGGTGGGTATTGTGCTCATCAACCGAGCACCCAACCGCAGTAAAAAGCTGTTCGAGACAGTGCGTTCGTTCTCCACACCGATCTACATTATTTTCTTCGTACTGGTGGGAGCACGCCTTTCGCTCGGAAATATGCCTAGATGGATTTGGGGACTGGTTGTGGCCTATGTGCTGATGCGAAGCGCGGGGAAATGGTTCGGTGCCTACTGGGGAGGACGGATATCCAAAGCCGAGAAACCCGTTCAAAACTATCTAGGCATGGCGATCTTTACGCAGGGAGGCGTGGCCGTAGGCCTCTCCATTGTGGCCAGCAACAACCTCCAGCATATTCAAGTGACCGAAAGCCTGAGCCTCGGCGATATGATCATCTTCACCATCACTACCACTACGCTATGCGTGCAGCTTATCGGCCCGGCCTTTGCAAAGCTGGCGATCACGAAGGCGGGGGAAATTGGCCGCAACGTAACCGAAGAAGACATCATGGCTGAACTGAAGGTTCTCGATGTAGTTGATACCGATATTATTCCATTGCTCGAAGGGTCTCCGGTCAGTCAGGTTGTACAGGGCTTTGCCGAACAGGATACCTTTGTCTATCCCGTAGTTTCCAAAGAGGGAGAGATTATTGGGGTGCTCACGTTTGACATGCTTAAAGAACTGCTCACCGATCGTGATTCATGGCAATGGATGCTAGTTGGCGACGTCATGCAGCCTTTACGCCACCGACTCTTTTCTTCGATGAATCTGGCGGATGCACTGGAGGAAATGCGTAACAATCAGGTTGAATCCTTGCCAGTGATCGAAAGTGAGGAAAATAAAAAATTACTTGGAGTACTTGATCAACGCGAAGCCCACCGCCGAGTCGGAGCCGAGCTTGTTCGTCGGAAGACCGCGATCACCTAGAAGGAGATCATACAAAATCTGGTCGTAGGTATCGGGCAATTTTTGGAGGAGATTTGTAGACGCCTTTTTGGTATCAGAACGCCACGGTGGAAATCCGTCCGCGTCCCCGACCACCACCACGGTCGACCAAATGTGGTTCATAACGCTCGGCTCCTCAAAGTTTTCAATCTCCAGCGTTTCGCTCGGAAAAATAATCCTTCACCTGTTCTTTTTGTTTAACCATCAAACAAAATAAAACCACGGCACGGGATCAATCCTTTCCATCGAAGAGCAGGTGCGCTCTTCTACGTTTTGATACAATCGGTGTGGTGGATTGACAGAACCTCATTTTGAAATCATTATGAATCCAACAGTGGAAGTAGCTATCAGTGAATATTATGATGAAGTATGTAGATTTGGACTTGTATGATCGACCCAAACAAGGTGTTGCATGCTCCTGCCGTAGCATTAATAATAGAGCTGTCGGCAGTGTTTATCCCGTGTCATTTCACCGTCTGGTTGTGTTGCTAGATTGTCCATGAAACGCATCCATATCCATCTGTGTTTATTCGTGATTTTTCTTTTCGCTACGTCGGCGAGGGCTGGCTTTGATGGCGATCCGCTCTATGAAAGCATGGTGGCGACGAACGATATGTCGTTTTTTGCGGTGCGCCCGTTCTACTCGCACGTCGAAAGCCCGGCTACAGAGCGCTGGCGGAAGGACTACCTCTGGCCGCTCTACACCAAGAAGGGGTTCAAGGAGGAGCAATATAGTCGATTCCTCTTTTTCGGATACTCGCAGGATTTTTCGGAGGACGACGATCGCCATCGGAACTGGGTGATCCCCTTCTATTTTCAGGGTGTGGATGCCAACGGGGAGGGCTATTTCGCGCTCTTTCCTTTCGGCGGAACCATCCACGAATTTCTTGGACGCGACAAAATGATGTTTGTGTTGTTTCCGATCTATGGAAAATCGAGTGTGAACGATGTACGCACCACATCGGTGTTATGGCCGATTTATTCAACCTCTAAAGGCGAGAAGGTGGATCGCTTTCGCATTTGGCCGATCTATGGCCGGACGGATCTCTTTGGCGAATACCGCAAAAAATTCATTCTATGGCCACTCTACACCTCGGTTAAATATACCAATGAACGCAATCCCGGCGGCGGCTTTATCTTGGTTCCCATCTACGGACGGATCAAAACGGAGCATGCGGACAGTTTCTGGTTCGCGACTCCGTTCTTCCGCTACATGACCAGCGAAGAACAGTGGATCGTCCATGCGCCGTGGCCGTTCATCCAGATGGCTGATGGCGAGATACGTAAGCGCATTGTTTGGCCGCTCTACGGCAAGAAGAGCCTCGACACATTGACTCGGCAATACTTCCTTTGGCCGTTTATCTGGAACAACCAGATCGCGTATGCACGCCACATCCAGCACCGACGCTACATCCTTCCGTTCCTCGCCTATCAATCAGATGTCGTGACCCAAGAAACTGAACTATACGAAGTGGGCGATATTTCATCGCGCTATTGGAAGATCTGGCCGTTGATGAGCTGGGAACGCACGGACGGCAACACCCGCTTTCGCACACTGGAACTTTGGCCGTTGCGCAACACACTAAGCATCGAACGCAACTGGACGCCCTGGTGGACGCTCTACCGCCGTATGAATGCCGATGGCGAGATCGGCCACCATCTCTTGTGGGGATTGTATCGCCAAACGAAAAGTCCAGAGCGCTATGAATGGAGCTTGCTCAAAGGGTTCGTCGGTTATAAAAAGACACAAAATAACCGTCGTTACCGATTTTGTTTCATGTGGTTCGGCGATGAGGAGGAACAGCCATAGCCCGTACCATTATAAACTACATGCGCTCTCCCGCTCGCTCGACGCGGCGGTTTGGCAGCCAAGTTCTGCAATTAATGCACGACACCGGGCATGCCATGTTCATGCTACTGGAAGCGGCCTACTTTATGCGCTATGCCTTTAGCAAACGAAGCCGTACTGAGACCGCCACACAGATGTTCACCACCGGAATTAAGAGCCTTGCGGTGATCACGGTAGTGGCGCTGTTCACCGGCATGATTCTCGCTTTGCAAACTGGGCTTGAATTGCGGCGTTACGGGCAGGAGGTCTACATCGGTTCCGCCGTCGCCGTCTCAATGATCCGCGAAATGGGTCCGTTCATGACCGGGCTGATTATTGCCGCCAGCGTGGGTTCCGCCATTGCCGCACAGATCGGGACTATGACTGTTTCGGAAGAGATTGCCGCCCTCGAGGTAATGTCCATTAATCCCAATCGTTTTCTCGTTATGCCACGCCTAGTGGCGCTCATTGTTATGATGCCGCTTTTGACGGTCTATACCAATATTCTCGGCATTCTTGGCGGTGCGCTGGTCGGCGCAACGCAGCTGGGTGTTTCGGTGCAGGCCTATATGGACAACGCTACGCAGTTCGCCACCAATAAGGATCTTTACGTGGGCCTGTTTAAGGCGGGGGTGTTCGGTATTGTCATCACGGCGGTGTCGTGTCATCAGGGCTTCATGACGACCGAAGGCGCGGTGGGCGTTGGCAGAGCCACTCGCCGCGCAGTCATTATCTCCTTCCTGATTATTCTGGTATTGGGTTATGTGATAACGAGGTTGTTTTACATATGATCCGCTTCGAAAATATTACCAAGGCACTGGGCGGAAAAACCGTGCTCGACCGCATTAGCTTCGAAGTCAGCGAGGGCGAAACCCTTGTGATTGTCGGCCTCTCTGGTGCCGGCAAGAGCGTAACGCTAAAGCACATGATCCGCCTCATGCAGCCGGATTCCGGAGTCGTGATGATCGACGGCGAGTCCATTAACGACCTCGGGCGGTCCGCATTACAGGTGACTCGTACTAAATTCGGTATGCTCTTTCAAAGCGCGGCACTGCTTCAATGGATGTCGGTTAAGGACAATGTCGCCCTCCCGTTACGCGAACACATGAAAATAAGCGAGGAAGAGATTGAGAAACGCGTCGCTAGCAAATTGAATCTGTTGAATCTTTCCGATGCAGGCGATAAGTTTCCGGCCAACCTATCCGGCGGCATGCAGAAGCGCGTTGGGCTGGCGCGAGCCATTATCATGAATCCGAAAATCGTACTCTATGACGAACCGACCTCCGGACTCGATCCAGTTACGTCGCGACGCATCGACGATTTAATCGTGGATATGCGCAAGGAACTCGGTATAACGAGTGTGGTGGTAACGCACGACCTGCACAGCGCACTCTTCATCGGCACACGCATTATGATGCTGCACGAAGGCCGGATCGTGGAGAACGCGCCTCCGGAAGAGTTTATCCGGTCGAAAAACGAAACCGTGCAGAGCTTTCTCGAGTCGCAGTACATTACGAAAAAAGGAAAATGGGAAACCGGGTTAAGCCATGAATAAATACAGGCGCGAAGTCTCCATAGAAATCTTAGTTGGGTTATTTATGTTCACCGTGCTGATCACACTCGGTGTTTTCACGATCGTACTCAGTAGCGAAAAAATCTGGAAGGAAAGCTATCAATACGAATTTGTTTTCTCTGAAATCAGTGGTCTGCGTGAAGGGGATAATGTGTATGTTCGCGGACTGAACGTCGGGCGCGTTAAGCAAACGGATCTAGAGGAAGGCCATGTGCGGGTCTATGTCACCCTCGATGCTCCGCTATATCTGCGGCAGGGGTATATAATTGATGTTGTGGACTCCTCCATGCTGGGCGGAAAAAAACTTAAAATCTACGAAGGCCCCGACGGTGCGCCGGAACTGGGCGAAAGCATGACGATCCTCGGCGCGAAACCCGTTGATATGATCGAGGAACTGGCTCGTGTGATCGGTGGTTTTCAGGCCGTGATTGATGCTGTTAACTCCGGTAAGGGAACGTTGGGCAAGCTACTCAAGGATGAAACCATCCACAAGAACATGGCGACGATTAGCGAGGATTTGATGCGGATCATGGACCGGATCGAGAGCGGCGAAGGTTCCTTAGGGCAGTTGCTCGTTGCGGATGATGGACAGCTTTATGCTGATGGGAAGATTTTTATGGCCAACTTGCGAATCATCAGTCAGAACCTAGCCGATGGCAAGGGCACGCTTGGCAAGATGATGTTCAGCTCGGTAGACGACAACTCCTACGACGATCTTCAAACCACACTGGCCAATATTAGAAGCATCACGCAAAGCATCAACGAAGGCGAGGGTACGCTCGGTCGGCTTGTGCGCGATGCCAAGCTCTACGACGAAACCACTCTGTTGATCGAAGACGTCCGCGCCGCTGTCGACGACCTCCGTGAGGCTTCGCCAATCACTTCATTCGGTAGCGTACTCTTCGGAGCCTTTTAGGAGCGCGTGCAGTGCCACGCGGCAATACAACGATCAAGCAGCTTCGCCGTGCCACTGTTGGCGTTTCCATAGCCGGGCTGTTTATCGCATCGCTCGGTGCAAGCCTCCGGGAGCCACCCCTCATCCGTATTGGCGAAATAAAGCCCACCATGGGTCTTTCAACCGTGCGAGTGAAAGGAGTGCTTGAATCCGACGCGCGTCCACTACGAGGTGGAAGTGTCTTCTACATGGTCAACGATGGTTCGGGCCGCCTCCCAATTTTCCTTGCCCAACCTCCCGCCGGAAAATTACCTATGGCCGGAAGCCGTATTGTCGCGGAAGGAACTCTCGGCCTCGGAACTGGCCATGCGCTTCGCATGAACATTCAGTTCTCCGACCAGATTTCTGTGATGCCAGAGAAATTTATTTCCGACTTCAAACTTTCCGATGTTACTGTCGAACAGGATGGTGAACGCATGACCGCCTATGGCCGAGTGGCCAAGGTTTGGCATCCTGGAGTCGGATCAAAAGCTCCCCATAGAATTATACTTTCTGACCCCAGCGGTTCGCTGGAGATTGTTCATTGGTTCGAGCCGAGCTGGCCGGTAGAAGTAGGCGACAGGCTGGACGTTCGAGGGTCGGTCGATCTCTACAAGGGGCGGGTTCAACTCAAGATTTGGCAACCCCAAGATATCCGTCCTTATTCGGGCGGGTAGGAGGCGCGGTGGGCGGCTTAAGACTTTTCTTGCGCAGTTTTTGAGCCGGTAAGGTAGTGGGTGAATTCGGGAGGCCACACCAACCGATTTCCGTGGTTTTTGACGGCTTGGATGTATTGAGCGCAGAGACCTTCTAATGGATATGATTCGCTGAATCGACTGATCGCTATGACGAACGAGGGCATCTAAGTTACAATGTTTGGTTATGAAGTAACCTCTTTTCAAGCCGTTTAATGTGCCGGGCGAATAGAAGTACTTTCATTAGATTAAGTTTTTGGCTATAGCTCTGTTTTGATACAGTTCTCATCATGTCAGTTCACTTGGAAAATATTGAACTTATCGAGCTTTTTTCGGTTCCCGTGCTGAAGTACGGGAGTCCGGATCACATTCCATTGAACGAGGCATTAAAGGAGCTGATTCTCCAGCGGGCTGGCTCTGAAAGGGGTCTGGCGATTTCGAATGTCAACGGCTGGCATTCGGAACGGAATCTGCTCGAATGGGATGCCGACTGCATACAGAAGCTGAAACAGCAGTTTCTACAGGCTGCACATGCCTATTTCAGTCGCATGGGCGTAGAGCTGTCCGATGCGGATTTGGATACGCTGGAGATCGAGGCATGGGCCAATGTAAATTACACTAACTCTTCTAACGCCACGCACGACCACCTCAAGGATGCCACCCAATGGTCCGCCGTCTACTACGTGGATGGAGCTGGATCAGGCAATGGCACGGTGGGCGGAGAAACCGTCTTTGTTGATCGCGAGCATCGATTCGTATACAAGGACAAGGCCATCAGCCGCTTGGCTCTTTGTGAACGAGGCTCCTATACGTGCTACCAACCGGAGTTCACGGTTGCGCCCCACAATGGAATGTTTGTTCTTTTTCCTTCCTCCACGTGGCACCGAGTGAACTGCTATAAGGCTAGCGAGGTTCGCGTCACTATTGCATTCAATTTTAAATCCCCGATTTTTCACTATGTCTGTGAAGGGGAAACCTCGTTGAAGAGTTGGCTGTGGCTCAATTTCCGAGGCCCCATGAGCTGGGCACTATCCGCCAAGCGGTGGGTTTCCGCTATTTCGCCGAGTACTCGGACTTGATCCAATCCATGAGTTCTTCTCGGTTGATGAAGCGATTTTCCATCTGGGCATCGTAGGATTTTCTCAGGATTTTCCCGATGAGTTTGCCTTCTATGATGCCGATGGCGATTAAGTCGTGGCCGCAAATCCACGGTTCGGGAAGGATCGGTTCATTGACCATTCTTTCCATATAGTGGAGTACGAAGGCGTGGTTATCGAGCGTTGTGTGAGAGCCGAGGCAGTCGAGGCGGTGCAACTCGAATTCAAGGCCGAAGGTTTCCGCCCCGATCATTCGCCGCAACGTGGAGGTTCGCATTTTCTGCACATCCATAAAGCGCATATGTCCGTGGATGGCCGTCACGATTTTCTTCTTTTCTTTGGCCGGAAATCTAAGCCGAGTCAAGATGGCCTCGGCCATTTTGGCTCCGATGGCGGCGTGTCTATCGAAGCGGATACGCGGATGACCGTCCGTTCCCGAGTTGGTGTTAGCGGTAGATGGCTTGCCGACATCGTGTAGCAGCACGGTGTAGGCTCGTTCCCGTGCAGTGAAGGAAGTTTCCTCAGGATTCTCGTTCATCAGGTTGAGCATCAGGACAGTGTGTTCGAAGACATCGCCTTCAGGGTGGAGCTGGGGCGGCTGGTCTTGCCCGATCATCGGTAGGATTTCGGGGAGGATGTGTTCGAGTAGACCGAGCCGATGGAGATGTGCAAGCGCATCGCCCGGTCGAGGGCTATCGGTGAGTATGCGGGAGAGCTCCATCTCGACGCGCTCGGCACTGATCTTGGTGATGAGTGCCGACATTGTACGGATGGCTTCTTCGGTTTTGGATTCAAGCGTAAAGCCGAGGTTATGCGAAAAACGTACGGCGCGCAGCATGCGGAGGTGGTCTTCCTGGAATCGTTCGATGGGGTTGCCAATAGCCGTGATGATTGTTTTTTTCAGGTCGCGCTGGCCGTGGACATAGTCGTGGAGTTGTTCGGCAATAGGATCGTAAAACATGCCATTGATGGTGAAGTCGCGCCGCAGGGCATCTTCTCTGGCGGCACTGAATAGGATGGTTTCGGGATGCCGCCCATCGAGAGTTCCCATCTCTTCGCGGAAAGTAGCGACCTCGACGGTTTCTTTGCCGTCGATGACGGCGATAACCCCAAAGGCTTTGCCGATCGGGATGGTTTTTGGAAAGAGGGCTTCGACCTCTTCCGGGAGGGCGTCGGTGGCGACATCGTAGTCCTTCGGCTCGCGGCCAAGTAGCCGGTCGCGTACGCAGCCTCCGGCAAAGAAGGCGAGGAACTCTTCAGATTGAAGGGTTTTTACTACCTTGAGCGCAGCTTTTTTTTGTGGGTTGATTTCGCTCATAATCCTTTCGTGTACGGGAAAGTGAACTATAATGCGGTTGGTCTGTCGAAGGAAACATTAAGGAAAGCAAAGGAATCTTATATGAGTAAGTTTATTCCACCCATGGCTTTGGTATTATTTTACGTCGCGACGGTCTTCGCGCAGTTTGGCGACCCTTATTCAATATCGGCTCGACTGGATGGCGATGTGGTTCGACTGGAAGTTGGCGTTCCCGCCCAGCATTATCTCTATGCCGATTCCCTGAAGGTGACCGACGCGCTGGGTAATGAGCAGGTATCACTTAAGCTTCCTGCAACCACAACCATTACCGATCCAAATACCGGAAAGCCAAAGCCAGTTTTCGATAAGTCCTTCAAGGCTTCCTTTTCGTGGAAACCACAGGCTGGTGGAGCGGACGCCTTCCACGTCCAGTATTGGGGTTGCAACGATTCCGTCTGCTTCATTCCGCAGACCAAGGTGGTGGAACTAACAGTTTTGGAAAAAGCCGAAGTCGATGATGCTTCCGAAGCGGAGGCTCTGACCGATTGGGAAATCGAGCTTGATGCGTTTCAGGTGTTGGGCTCCGAGGCCGGCTATATGAAGGCCGAGCCGTTCCTGCATTTCCTAGATCGGGCGGAGAATGGCGAATCCGAGGGCAGTATCAGTAGAGTCCGCTTGTTTCTGACGGATCCGGTTGCCTTCGTTCGTGAGTCCGGTTTGGCTTTAACGATCTTCTTCATCCTTCTTGGGGGACTGGCGCTCAACCTTACGCCATGTGTGCTACCGATGATCCCGATTAACTTGGCCATTATTGGTGCCGGTGCGCAGGCGGGTTCAAAAAGTCGTGGTTTTGCGCTAGGTGCCACGTATGGCTTAGGCATTTCGTTGGTATATGGTTTGCTGGGTGTGGTGGTAGTTTTGACGGGATCCCAGTTCGGAACGATCCAAGCAAACCCGTGGTTTAATTTGGTGATCGCCACCATTTTTGTGGTGCTGGCTTTAGCCATGTTCGATGTTTTTCACATTGACCTCTCCCGCTTCCAATCCAAGATGGGCGGGGGCGAGCAGAAGCAGGGAAGCTTCCTCGTTGCAATCACGATGGGATCTGTTGCCGCGTTGCTGGCGGGTGCCTGTGTTGCGCCGGTGGTGATTGCCGTGTTGTTGCTTGCTACGAATATCTACGAGGCCAGCGGTCCAGTGGGGTTGGCCTTGCCCTTCATCCTCGGGATTGGCATGGCGCTACCCTGGCCGTTTGCAGGCGCCGGCCTATCCTTTCTTCCCAAACCCGGAAAATGGATGGAATATGTTAAGTATGCTTTCGGCGTGGGCATCATCTTCTTTGCGCTCTATTACGGCCACTTGAGCTACCGAGCTTTTCATCCGGCAGATCTCACCGAGCACGGCGAGGTGGAAGGGTACTTGATCGTTGATGGAACAACCAACGTTGGATTAGCCACTGCCCTGAAACAGGCACGTGCTGATGATAAGCCCGTACTTATCGATTTCTGGGCCAGTTGGTGCAAGAACTGCAAGGCCATGGATAAAACCACCTTCAAGGATGAAATGGTGAAGGCGCGGCTTAAGGGCTATACATTCATTAAATACGTTGCTGAAGATCCGGTGGATCCGGAAACCAAGGCCGTGATGGATCGCTTTAGAGTGCAGGGACTGCCGACTTTTATTGTGCTTGATGCGAAATAGATTGCGGTGCCTATTCCTCGGTTTCGGGTTGGCGGATGGCAACGAGGGTGTCACCGAGCCTGATGCGGGTGTCGGAGCCAGGGTCGAAGGTGGTATGGCCGTCAAGATGTTTGATGGCGATAACCATTCCTCCGAGGATCTGCCGAACACGGGCTTCGGCCAAGCTTTTATCGAGCATGTCGCTCTCTTCACCTACGGGATGTTCAAATACTTGCAAGGCGATGCTTTTATCTTTCGTGACGAGCTCGACCAAGTCGACGACGGAAGGGCGGGTAATGAGCCGGGCGATCTGGCTGGCTCCGGTGGAAATGGGGGAAACTACGCGGCTGGCTCCGGCATTCTGGAACTTGCGTGTACTATCGGGATCGTGTACGCGCGCAATGACGCGTAGCCCCTCGCAGAGCCCGTTTGCGGTGAGGGTGAGGAACAGGTTTTCAGGATCGCTGTCGAGCGCGGCCACGAGCGAATCGGCCTAGTAGACATTGGCGGCCTCGAGAATCTCCTCTTCGGTGGCATTGCCGACGATGTAAGGAATGTTTTGCTCGTCGAGCCGTTTAATGATGTCTTCGTTTTCCTCGATAACGACGAAGGGTTTGTTGGCGGCCTGCAGTTCGGCGACGACGCGGGCACCGGTGCGCCCATAGCCGCAGATGATGGCGTGTTGCTTGAGTTTCGTGATTTTATTCAGCATGATTTTTCTCCCTAAAACGTTGGTGATGCTACGCTGGAACAGGAATTCAACTAGGTGGGTAAGGCAGTAGGCCATCAGGCCGACGCCGATGAAAATGAGCAAGATGGTGAGGGTCCGGCCTGCTCCGGAGAGAGCGTGGACTTCGCCGTATCCGACGGTGGAGACGGTGATGACCGTCATGTAGAAACAGTCGGCCCAACTCCATCCTTCAATCAACCGATAGCCAGTCACGCCGGTCAGCATGACGATCCCGATGCCGATCAGGCCTTTGCGCAGTCCGGAACGGAATTGTTCGTTTATACCTCTCATCCGCATGGGGGATGAGTAAAACGGATTCATTCGGCTCTTTCCAAACATTAATCCTTTTTAGTAGCTTCTACCTTCGAGGTTTAAATGCATTTGACAACTAGACAGCTATTCCTTTCCCACGTCGTTCTGTTGGCGGGTTCCAGTGCGTCGGCGCTAGCCGCGCCCGCTTCCAAGACCGTATCGCTTTCCTACATCGCGCGCCTCTATTCGATGCGCACTTCGGTTTCCGGCAAGAAAGTCGTGATGAAGAACAAGTGGAATAACATCGAGGTGGAAACCAACAGTCGTCGCGCATGGGTCAATGGCGTGATGGTATGGTTGCACCACCCCTGCCGAAAAGCGGGCGGTGGCTGGGCGATCCGCGAACTTGATTTCAAGAAAGGTATCGACCCAATCCTGCGCTCCTATGCCTATGTGCCCACCAAAAAGCCCAATATGGTGGTGCTCGATCCGGGGCATGGCGGAAAGGATCCGGGGGCAGTCGGTACACGTAAGGTCTACGAAAAAAAGGCGGTGCTCTCCATTGCCAACCGCGTTAAGGCGCATCTCGAAGCCAAAAAAATTCCCGTTCGCATGACCCGTACCACGGATGTCTACCTTACCTTGAATCAACGTAGCGACTATGCCGCCAAGGTCGGAGCCGACCTTTTCGTGAGCATTCATGCCGATAGTGCGGAGGCCTCTTCCGCGAACGGCGTGGAAACATTCACCATGACCGCCGCCGGGTGCGATTCAAGCAACTACTATGGTCAGAGTGGCGACAAATCGACCAAGAGGGGCAACCAGTACGATGCTGCCAATGCAGTGCTTGGCTTTTCCATCCAAAGCAATCTGGTGAAAATGTCGAAACGGTCGGATCGGGGTCTACGCCGAGCTCGCTTTGCCGTGCTTAAAAATGCGCCGTGTCCGGCCGCCTTGGTGGAGTGCGGTTTCCTTTCCAATCCGGAAGAAGAGGCACTGATGATCGATCCAAACTACCGCGAAGCCGTCGCGCGCGGAATTTCCAACGGCATTCTCGGCTACATCACTCTCGTCAACCGCGCCCGAAAATAGTCCGGTTAGTCCGACGAGGTTATTTCGATGTTGTCGATGCAGACCAACCCAAGCTGGCGGAGCGGAGCGTTGAACCCACAGTAGAGTCGGCTCTGGTTCCACATGGATGCGGTTTTTTTATCTTTCAGTAAATCATGGAAGGCGAGGCGAGCGATGATTTCGTAGTCGCTATTTCTGATTTCTACATAGGATTCAAACGCATCTGGTTCTAGAAGTTTTTTTGTGATCAGGGTGAAATGCATCCAATTCGATATGGCGATCTCATCGCCTTCGGATCGCTCGACGACCGTATCGGCTACGATGCCATCGATTTCTTTCCAGACTGGAAGACCGCCGCTGAGTTTCCACGTTCCGCCAGGTTCGGCCTCCAAGCGGATTTCCCACCGGGTCTTTGGTGAGAGGTAGGCATTTCCAATAAAAACGGTTAGCACTGGCTTATTTCCGGCTAGTTCTTGCGCGGTGATTCCGACTCTGAAATCAAAGTCCATGCTCCAGGTTTGGCCCGGCATCCAGCGGAGACCATCGGGCCCTACCACTCTTGAAACTTCATCGGAAAGTTGAATCACCAGTGCCTTGTCGCCTGCGGTTTCGGTCGGGCCAAGCTCATCAAAAATCGACACCGCCGACTTGCCGGGGCGTTTGCGCAAGATCTTCCAACCGTTTTGGCCATTAAGTTGGCCGTCGATAAACGTGTTGAAATCATATTTAACGGTTTCCCTGGCAGCGTCTGTTGCGCAGAGAAACAGTCCGAAAGCACCTATCAGCAAACCTAGTTTTCCCACTTTCATTTGAATACCCCTATTCAACGAAACTTTAAGTTTATAAAAAAATTCATAGCGAGCATATAAGCAATTTGCTTGCCAATATCTAGATGCGCCGAAAAGGAATAAGGCTTTCTCACTCCGCCTTGAGAGGGATCGTGGGGCTACGGGGCGCGTGCTATTACCGAATAAGCTGGAGGAATTCGTTGCGGGTCGATTGGTCGCGCCGGAAGCTGCCGAGCATGGCCGATGTAATCATGCAGGAGTTTTGCTTTTCCACACCACGCATCATCATGCACAGGTGCTGTGCTTCAATCACCACACCGACGCCCTCGGGGGCAATGGTTTCCATGATTGAGCTGGCCACTTCGTTGGTGAGCCGCTCCTGGATCTGAAGGCGGCGGGCGAAGAGGTCGACGATCCGTGCGAGTTTGCTGACACCGAGTACCTTGCCTTCGGGGATATAGCCGATATGACATTTCCCGAAGAAAGGCAGTATGTGGTGTTCGCAGAGACTGTATAGCTCGATGTCCTTTACGATAATCATATGGTTGTCTTCGACGGTGAAGACGGCATCGTTGACCACATCTTCGAGTTTTTGGCGATAGCCTTGAGTAAGGAAATCCATTGCTTTTGCAGCGCGGTCGGGAGTATCGAGCAGTCCTTCGCGATCGGGTTCTTCGCCAATTTTTGAAAGCAGGTCTTTGTAGAGTTTGTTCATTAAATTCTCCGATTAATTGGCCAGAAGCTATGCTTTCCGGCGCAAGCGTGCAAGTACGATTACGCCTTCAGCCACCATCCAAATCTGTAGCAGGGTAATGACCATACCCATACCGAAAAGGAGCCACTCAGCCTTGGTATAAAAATCGACGAGATTGATCTTCATGGCCCAACCGGTCATGGCAATCATGAAGATCATGGGAATGGACGTGTAGAAGGTTGGGATTTTTTTCTTGGCGAGCCAGACGGTGATGACGAGTAGGGCAAGGCCAGCGAGCAGTTGATTGACGGCTCCAAAAAGGGGCCACAGCGCAAGCGCACCCTTTCCGCCTCCGCTTGAAAAGGCCAGCAGTAGTGCCGTAATGACGGCGATGAAGGTGGCTGGGTGCTTTTTGCCGAGGGCGGGGACTTTGCAGCTTACGGCGATCTCGGCCACAATATAGCGCTGAATGCGCGTGGCGGTATCGAGTGTTGTGGCAGCAAAGGATGCAACGAATACGCCCATGAGGGTGATGACCCATTCGCGCGGCAGTCCATGTCCGGAAATCATATTGGCTGCACCGGTCACGAACGCGGCAATCTTTGCGCCGAGGCCTTCGGCGGACTGCCAACTGGCATATTGCTGGGTAAAAGCCTCTGTGCCGGTGTAAGTGATGCCTGCCTTTTCTAGCCCGAGGCCAATACCCGCGCCACAGGCGATCAGTACGATGACCGCCAGCAGACCTTCAAGCAACATGCCGCCGTAGCTGATGCCTTGGGCACTGCCTTCCGAGTCGCATTGTTTCGACGAAGTGCCGGAGGAGACGAGACAGTGGAAACCGGAAATGGCTCCGCAGGCAACGGTAATGAAGAGCAGGGGAAAAATGGCAGGTGCGCCTTCGGGATGCCAATTAACGGCGGGTGCCACCATCGGCGGGTGCGTGACGACGATGCCGAGTAGCAGAAGTCCCATTGTGATGCAGAGCTGTAAAGCGTTGATGTAGTCGCGTGGTTGCAACAGAACAGTGACGGGTAAGGTGGAGGCGGCGTAGGCATAAATGAGGAGTAGCACCACCCACGTTCCAACGCTCAGAGTGGGAAGCAGGTCGGAGGTATACGCCCCGATACCGATTGTGGCATACATTAGCGTCGTGGCAATGAGGCCGAAGATGATGTGCGACTTGCCTTTTTTATAGACGATGAAGCCGAGCCAAATCGCGATCGGTAGCTGGAGCCACACGGGAATCACGGACTCCGGAAAAATGCTAAAAACGGAGGCAATTACCACGCCAAAAATGGCGATGACGATCCAGAGCGCGAAGAAGATGATTAGCATGAACAGGAATTTAACGCGTGGACCGATAATCTCGCCGGCCAAGTCGCCGATGGAGCGTCCCTCGTTGCGTAGTGAGATGATCATCGATCCAAAGTCGTGCACCGCGCCCATGAAAATAGAGCCGACGAGGATCCAAATCAGCGCCGGTACCCATCCCCAAATGATGGCGATCGCAGGCCCCACAATTGGCCCCGTCCCGGCAATCGACGTAAAGTGGTGGCCGAATAGAACCAGCTTGTCCGTAGCCACAAAATCAACCCCGTCATGGTGTGTTTCACTCGGGCATTTATTGGAGGGATCGACCTTGAAAATCTTCTTCGCCAGAAAGCGGCCATAGGTGTTGCAGGCCACGAGGTAGAGGGTTGCGGAAACCAGTACGATGACTAATGAATTCATTTTTATTTTCCGGGACGTTCCTGGAACAGCCAGGTTGAGTTCTTATCCAAAACAGTGAAAGATATATCAAGTCCGGTGAAGATATGAGAGCCGAAATGATTGATGATCTTGAACGTGAAGACCGGATTATAAGGAGGGCGATCTCCTCTTCTTTGGTTCGAATCGTCTATTCGTTTCTCTAGAACTGGGCGTAACATCTCTCCGATCACCATTTGTTAAGCTTGTCGGGCACAGTTGAATACGGCTTGAGTTTATCCACCGCTCCTGATAGTCGAAGAGCATCGCATCTTGGCTGTGATTTTTATATTCATAAGAGATATGACTCCTCCTCTTCTGTCTTAAACTCAAATGTCCGGCTAAAACTCGGGTTAATTATGATATTACTAAGTCTTGTATTATTTCTGCGGTGCGATGCAGAGGAGGCGGGTTTGTCCGTCAGGAGTAGTATCAAAGCTGATAGAACCGTTAACCTGATTGGCATGATGTTGCATTAGCTCTATGCCTAGCCCTAATTCTGGTTGCACAGGCATAGGCCTCCCATTATTTACCACGGTCAGGTAATAGGCATTTTCTTTTAGTTCGAGACGGATTCGCACCAAATCCGCCTTTGCATGGCGTATGGCATTTGAGACGGCTTCGTGGGTAATGCGGTATAACTGATATTGAAGGAATTTAGGAAAACTTCCATATTCGCTTCCAAAGTCTAACTCAAAATCAGTCCCAGCGGTATCCCGGAAATTATCGGCCAGTTTCTGTATTGAAGAATTAAATATTGTTTGATCATTGGTGATAAAAGGATCAACAAACTCAAGATTTTGGATAAGGGCGATACTTTTCTTTGTTAAGTTGTTCAGGCGGGTTGCTTCGACGGATTCTGATCTGCCTTCGGCAATTAGACGGATTACAAGGGCTTCACTTTCTTTCAGCATGTTGGACAAGGATTCACCAAGGTCTTTTAGCAACGTTTGGTTTAACAAAGCCTGTATCTCTTCGTGATTTTCAATAATATAGTGGCGTAGTCGGTTCAATTCTTGTGTACGCATTTTAACTTTTTTCTCAAGTAGCGCATTTAAGTGATCCAGCTGATCTTTTGCGGATTTTAGCAAAGCAATCATTCCGGAGATAAAGAGCTGGGTTATAATACCAAAAAGATTGAAGGCTTCGCTCCAAATGACGGGGTTGTTGGAGGAATATACAAGCATGACGTAATGGTAGGGAATGGTAAGTAAAGTTGTGAATAACCATCCTGGATAGCGGTACAGCCACGCTCCAACTATTGATAAGGCAATGGAAAACAGCATGACAGTTATGCCGAATATAGGGAAAACAAGTAGTGTAAGCAGAATATATATCAACCATGCGGAAGCATAGACGGTAAATTTTCGGGGTCTTATGTTTCTGCCTTCAAGCACAGGATGCCGTTTCCCTGTACGCGTGGTTATACGGAACTTGGCATTCAATAATAGTCTTGTTGTCAAAGTTATGAATGGTTAGGTGTCCTTTTATCTGTTTCGCTCTGTAGCGCATTAATTCCGATTCCATGTTACCCTTTATCAGATTGGTTTCATCACTTTCAATGCGAAGGAGGTAGCTTCCGTGGTTGCCGAAAAGAGCGATGTTAATTTGGCTGGAGGTCCCGTACCGCAGGGCACTCAAAATTCCCTCATAAGTGATACGGTAGAGGTGAAGAATCGTCTGATCCGATAGATGTTGGTGGAAATTATCCAGTTGAACATCGAATTTTAGGCCGGTGGTTTCGGTGAAATAGGAGGTGAGTTCATTTAGAGCCGCTTCAAAACCGGTTACCGAAATTCTTACGGGAAAGAGGATCCTGGAAGCTTTTCGGGCAAGATGAAGGTTTTTTTTTGCGCTTTCTGCTAAGGCGGAAGCTCGAGCTGCCTCCTCTGATTTGTTGTCGTGTAACTCGGTCTCCAGCGAACTGCTGTACAATAATACTCCTGTAAGATATTGACCCAACCCATTGTGGATATTATGAGCTAGATTAATCCTCAAGGTTTCATCCTCAGAGATCAATCGGGTTGTAAGCACATCGAGCTCATGCGTACGTTCATTTGCTTTTTGGTCGAGTAGAGTCGAAAAATTCTTTGCTTGATCTCTCATCCGTTTAGTTGTTCCGGAGATAATAGCGACAAGTATCCCAATGCCCGTTCCAAAAGCTTTTGTCTGATAGGTTTCTAAAGTATCTCCATTATGGTCTAGCAGGAAATAAAGGTAAGGCTCAAGGCATAGTACGATCAGTAAACTGACTCTAACTCCATATAGCCACCCGCCAATGGCCACCAATAATACAGAGGGAATCATGATGCTGGTTTTATAGACGGGAAACCAATGAAAGCAAAACACTAGATACAAAAACCATACTAGCGCATATAGAATATGTTTGAGTACTGTCACCATTCATAATCTACCAAAAGGGAATATCGTTAACCACTTTTTTGTAAATATGATGACAGCATAGATAGTTCAAATATTCCTGATCGACTAATTAAGACCAAATTCCGGTTGTGGCGGATAGGGCGTTTATCTAGAATGCACGAATTATGAAAAAAACGCCGCTGCATGGGCAGCATATCGAACTCGGTGCTCGTATGGGTGAATTCGGCGGATGGGATATGCCCATCCAGTACGCTGGCATTCTTCAGGAACACCACCACACACGCACAAAAGCTTCAATTTTTGATATTTGCCATATGGGCGAATTTGAACTTAGTGGTTCAACTGCCTCCAATGACTTAGAACGGTTACTCACCTGCAACATCACATCTATAGCCATCGGACAAGTACGCTACGGCTTTATGCTTAATGACGAGGGCGGGGTGATCGACGATCTTACCTGCTACCGTCTCGACACCGACCGCTACATGCTCGTCGTCAATGCCGGTACGGCTGGTGTCGATGCCAAATGGATCCAAAGCCATGTTTCTGCAGAAACGCAATTTACCGACCTCTCGCCCTCCATGGCTAAGCTCGATGTGCAAGGCCCAGAATCACGCAACGTATTAGAGGATGTTTTTGGCTGCCCGTTACCCGAACTTGGTTATTTCCGCTTTAAGGAGTTTCAGGCCATGGATGCCTCCTGCATTCTCAGTCGCACGGGCTATACCGGTGAATTAGGCTACGAAATCTATCTCCCCACTAAAGCTGTCAGCCGATTCTGGGACAAGCTTCTCGAACACGATCTATGCGAACCCAGCGGACTCGGCGCGCGCGATACGCTTCGCCTTGAAATGGGCTATCCACTCTACGGCCAAGAGCTTTCCGCCGCCCGTACCCCTGTTGCCACTTCGCGAGGGGCTTTCATCGACCTAAAAAAAGAATTTGTCGGGAAAGCCCATATTCAAAGCGATATCGATGATCCCTCGGTGCAGTTGATTGGCTTGGTCTTTAACTCTAAGCGAGCTGCCCGCGAGCACGACAAGATTTATTTTGATGGGATTAAAATTGGCGAAGTCACCAGCGGATCTCTCGCCCCTAGTCTTGGCGTGGCTGTGGCCATGGCCTTTGTCGAATTCGAATTCTCTGAACTGGGCAGAGAACTCCAGGTCGAGATTCGCGGGAAACAATTTCCGGCAACGGTGGTTAAGCTGCCATTCTACGCGAATGGAACCGCCCGCGGTGGATGACCAAAGAGAAAGATAAGCTATGAAAAAAACACCATTTTGTGCGACAAGTGAACAGGATCAAGAGGCGATGTTCCAAACCTTAGGTATCGCAGATTTCGACGCACTCTTTGAGGCTATTCCCGATGAACTCCGCTCCGATGAGCTGGACATTCCAGAAGGCCTCTCTGAAATGGAGGTGATGCAGCATGTCCGAAAACTCGCCTCGAAAAACTCCACCGACCTTGTGAACTTTTGTGGCGCGGGATTCTACGACCACTACATTCCAGCGGCAGTCGATGCACTCTCCAGCCGCGGTGAGTTTTATACCGCCTATACGCCGTACCAACCGGAGGCATCCCAAGGCACTCTTCAGGCCGCATTTGAATACCAGACCGCCATCTGCCGCCTCACCGATATGGAAGTCGCCAACGCCTCGTTGTTCGATGGTGGAACGGCACTGATCGAAGGCATCATGATGGCTCTGCGTCAAACGCGCCGAAACAAGGTTCTGGTCGATACCGGCGTAAACCCGATCTACCGTGAAATGCTGCGGTGCTACACCCGGAATATTTCGATCGATTATGAGGAGGTTCAGATCTCGAATAACGGCCTTGCCGACCGTGCCGCCTATGCAGATGTCCTTAATGATTCCGTAGGTGCCGTCGTTTTGCAGAACCCCAATTTCTTCGGATGCCTCGATAACTTGACAGAACTGATCGACTCCATCCACGAAGTCAAGGCACTGGCCATCATGTCAGTCTATCCCATGGCTCTTTCGCACGTTGAAACACCCGGTGCGATGGGCGCGGATATCGTGACCGGGGAGGGGCAGAGCCTTGGATTGCCGCTCAATTTTGGCGGCCCCTACCTTGGTTTCATGGCCACCAAAAAGAAATATGTGCGCAAGATGCCGGGCCGTATTGTGGGTGAAACCGAAGATGGCCAAGGCCGGCGCGGCTATGTGCTAACCTTGCAAGCGCGCGAGCAACATATTCGCCGCGAAAAGGCCACGTCCAATATTTGCAGCAACGTCCAGCTCTGCGCGCTACGCGCCATCATCTATCTCTCACTCGTCGGCCGCGAGGGTTTTCTTGATGTCGGCCATCAGTGCATGGATCGCGCAAACTACGCTTGGCACAAACTCATGGCCATCGAGGGCATTGAACCCGCCTTTAACCGCCGCTTCTTCAACGAATTTGCCATCCGCCTTCCGAAGGATGCCTCGGAAGTGGTCAGTACACTCGTCGATCAAGGGATCGCCGCAGGCTTTCCCGCTAGCCGGTACTATGACGGTATGGAAAATATTCTCTTACTCGCCTTCACCGAAAAGCGAACCAAAGAGGAAATCGATATTATGGTCACCAAGCTGGAGAGTGCTTTAAAAGCTTAATGAGAATTTTATAATGAAACTAATTTACGAAAAATCATCGCCGGGTCGTTCTGGGGTTCAAATGTCCTCGATCAAAATTTCTCCGACAGAAGAGATTCCATCCAAATATTTACGGAGCGAATCTGCTGAACTTCCAGAGGTTTCAGAGGTGGAGGTAGTACGGCACTTCACGGCGCTCTCCCGATTAAATTTCTCGATTGATACCCACTTCTATCCGCTAGGTTCCTGTACGATGAAGTACAACCCGAAGGTGTGTGAGGCTGCCGCTAATCTACCTGCACTGACCGACGTTCATCCGCTATGGCCGCAGTTGCGCGGCGGCGGTTTGCTCACGCAGGGTTCATTGGGTTTACTTTATAAAACAGAACGATTACTTTCTAAGGTGACCGGCTTCGATGAATTTACGTTGCAACCGATGGCCGGAGCACACGGCGAACTGACCGGCGTGATGATGATGGCGGCTTACCATAAGGATCGAGGTAATCAAAAAGACCACATCATTATTCCCGACTCGGCGCACGGCACTAATCCAGCGAGTGCGAAGATCGGCGGCTATGACGTGGTCACCATTCCGTCGGATGAAAACGGAAGGATGGATTTTGAGCTGTTCAAAGCGGCTCTGAATGAAAAGACGGCCGGTGTGATGCTAACAAGTCCCAACACACTCGGTGTATTCAACCCGCGCATCAAGGAAATCTGCGATGCCGTGCATGAAGTAGATGGATTGATGTACTACGACGGTGCCAACTTCAACGCCATTATGGGTCGCTACCGTCCTGGCGACATGGGGTTTGATATCTGCCATTTGAATCTGCATAAATCGTTCGCCACACCGCACGGCGGCGGTGGTCCGGCTTCCGGTCCGGTAGGGGTGGTGGAAAGACTACGACCCTTTCTGCCCATCTCGCGTGTGGTAAAGACTAGCGATGGAATCTATACGCTTAACTACGACGAACCCAAAAGCATCGGCTACATCGCTCCATTTTACGGGAACTTTGGGATTATTGCTCGCGCCTATGCCTATATTCTCTCGCTTGGCCGAGATGGTATGCTTGGCACTAGCAATCGCGCGGTGCTTAATGCCAACTATCTTCAAGAAAAACTGCGTCCGCTTTTCAAGGAGGAATATAAGGGTCGTTGCATGCACGAGTTTGTTTTTTCAGGAAAAAACCTTCCTTCCGGTATTCATACGTTAGATTTGGCCAAAGGCATGATCGATCGAAATATCCATCCGCCTACGATCTATTTTCCACTCAACATCCCCGAAGCTATCATGATCGAGCCGACCGAAAGTGAGGGGCGGGAGACGCTCGATCATTTTGTCGAGGTGATGGAAGAGTTGGTGGAACTGGCTCGAACCGATCCGAGAAAACTGCAGGAAGCACCAGTCACCACGCCGGTGGGTCGCCTTGATGAAGTCAAAGCCATGCGCGATATGCGTTTAAGTTATACGTGACAAATCCGATTTTATTGATAATCTTTTGAACGTTGATGGATCTGATAGGTCATTGAGCACAACAATTGGTTAAACTAATAGGAGACCATAGTATGAAAAGAATGATGAGTATTGCGGCTGTTGCGTTGTTTGTAGCAGGTTCTACTGTTTTCGCGGGCGAAGACTGTAAAGACACGAAAGCCAAATGCAGTAAGGCGGCATATTCCGAGGCCGAAAAAGCTGAGTGCAAGAAAGATTCCAAGAAATGCATGAAAGATTCCAAGAAGTGCGGTGCAGATTGCAAGAAAGCGTGCTGCGCACCGAAAGCTGCAAAATAATTCTGGTCTCAGAATTTTAGTGCCAAAAAGCCTCTCCAGTTGGAGAGGCTTTTTTGTGTCTACAGCTAGTTATAGTGCGGCAACGGCCGCATCGCGGACCAGATCACCTAACTCGGTGGTGGAGGCAAGGGTGTTGCCTTCACGCCATAGATCGCTGGAACGATAGCCATTGTCCAGCACTTTCCCGACGCCTGCGCGAATGGCGGAAGCCGCAGCGCCTTCATCAAGCGTATCAAGCATCATCGCAACCGACAGGATCATTGCGAACGGATTTGCCTTTCCTTGTCCGGCGATATCCGGTGCAGAGCCATGCACGGGCTCAAAAATGCCGACCGCTCCACCCACGGAGGCGGAGGGCAACAGCCCGAGCGAACCGCCGAGTGTGGCGGAGGTGTCGGAAAGAATGTCGCCGAAAATATTTCCCGTCAGGATCACATCGAACTGGCGCGGATTGATGACCATTTGCATAGCGGCATTATCGATATAGAGGTGGTCAAGTTCCACATCGCTGAATTCTTTCTGGTGGAGTTCAATAACGGTATCGCGCCAGAGGCGGGATACTTCCAACACATTGGCCTTATCGACACTCGTCACTTTATTACGCCGTTTGCGCGCCCATTCAAAGGCCACGCGAGCCACACGTTTGATTTCGCCGACGGAGTAGACCATCGTATTCCAGGCTTTCTTGTCGTCGCCTTCGCCTTCTTCGCCGACCGGCTGGCCGAAGTAGATTCCGCCGGTCAGCTCGCGAACGGTAAAGAGGTCGAGACCGGCCACGGTTTCCGGGCGTAGCGGGGAGTTTTCTGCCAGCGATTCGGGGACGGTCACGGGACGCAGGTTGGCGAACGCGCCGAGCTCTTTACGAATTTTAAGCAGGCCACTTTCCGGGCGCAGCGCGCCGGTCAGGTGATCCCATTTGGGGCCGCCGACGGCGCCGAGCAGTACGGCATCGGATGCCTTGCAGGTTTTAACCACCGAGTCGGGCATCGGATCGTTATGCGCGTCGATCGCCGCACCGCCCGCGTTCTGTTCGGTATATTCCAGCACAAAGTTGCTTTGTGCTGCGATGGCATCGAGTACTTTAATGGATTCTTTGATGACTTCCGGGCCGATGCCATCGCCCGGTAACAGGGTGATTTTATAGGTTTTGGACATGTTTTTCCCTCGGTTAAAATGAGCGCAAAATACTACTGGGGCGTATGGATATTGCAATCCCTTTTCGGCTATGGGTCGAAACGCCTTCTGGGGCGGCTACGGGATGGCTGGATGGTGGTAGCGGAGATGATCTCTTCGATATAACTGTAAAAGTCCTGCGCCTCTTTGCCGTCATAGCCGAGATCGTTGGCCAATTTCCGGAACATGGTGCTGCGTTCTGCGTCCATAAGAGGGCGGGCTTCGTTAATGACTCCGAAGAGTTCGCGCATGGCTTCACGATTTGATTGCTCTGGATCATTGAACTGATCGATCAAATTCCAGACCGTCGACATTTTTTCAATCAGCAATTCGTGATTTTCGCGTTCGGCATCAGTCATGAATTCGGTGTCGAGTTCCATGAAATTGGCGATACGTTTGGCGAGGTTGTAGCGGACGGCCTCTCGTCGTTCTGTACGACTTTTGATCATTTCGGCGTAGCCCTCAGGCTCTTCCTCCTTCATGCGTGTCATGCGTTCTTCCCAGCTTTCTCGTTGCGGGATTTGGTTTGCCTTGGCAACTGCGAGTTCAGCTCGCAACGCGGTTAGTTCGGCCTCGAGTTTCGCTAGGGAATTTGTATTGACCGATGGCTCCAAATAGATTGCGAGTGGGGGTTCCACTTTTGGAGTCGGGGCGGCGGCTCGCTTCTGGGCCATCTGTATCCGCAAACGGCCGACTTCCTCCTTAGCAGCATTCTTTCGACGGGAGGCGGACATGCCAAATGAAATACTGCCGATGGCGACGACTAGGGATAGGGAGATTGTTAAAATGAGAATCTGTTTTTTCATGTTTTTCTCCGATTGTGATTCAATCACGCACAAGGGAGTGGATTTGTTGCTATGAGATAAAAATACCCTGCCGCAGGCGCTGATGGTCGTCGAAGGCGACGGGAAGGCTGAGCAGGATGTTGGCGAGTGCGGCGATAACCATGGCGGTGAAGATGCAGATCATGATGCCGATTTGGTATTTGATGGCGGTGATTGGCATGGCACCACCGAGGATCTGGCCGGTCATCATGCCGGGCAGGGAGACGATGCCCATGGTGGCCATGGTGGCGATGGAGGGGTTGATAGCCGCCTTGATGGCCTCGCGCAGATAGGGGCGGGTGGCCTCGCGCAGGGTGGCGCCGAGCATGAGGTAGGTCATAAACTCGTTTTCGTTCTTGCGGATACCGCTATAGAAACGCTCCAAACTCAGGACATTGCTACGAAGGCAGTTCCCAAGAACCATCCCGACGATTGGAATCATGTAACGCGCATCGTAGATCGGGTCTGGCCGGATGGCAACGAGGATGAACCACCCGCTGACGAATAGGGTGCTTCCGGCCACACCAGTCAGCGAACGCCAAAAGAAGGGACTACGTTTAAGTCCCGCCTTGTTGAGGATGCTGAGGTTTGCAACCACCAGCATGATGGACACCCAAAGCAGGCTTACAAACGGGTTGTTGAGTTGGAAGATATATTTCAAGTAGAGGCCGACCAGGATCAGTTGCGCAGTCATGCGCAGCATGCCGATCAGCATGTCGCGGATGACTCCGAGTTGGAGGTAGAGGAAGATTCCCAGTGGAACAAGCATTAATGCGTACATGGAAAGTACGGCGGGAATGGATAGGTCGGCGGTCATTGTCCTCTCTCCGCAAGCTGGTGGTTTAAGAGATCGACGACCCGCCCGCAGGTGGTGATCCATTCGGGGTCGTGCGAGACGGAGAGCAGGGTGATTTCCGGTCGGAAAAGTTCGGCCATGACGGCTGCTTTACTTTCGAGATCGAGCGCGGAGGTGACTTCATCGGCGAGAAAAATGGTCTTATTGAGCAGTAGGGCGCGGAGGATGGCAATGCGCTGTTTTTCGCCGCCGGAGATACGTTTGCACGACTTATCGAGAATGTTTTTTGAAAGGTGAAAGCGTTCCAACAATTGGAAAATCTGCTTGTCGCTTGGCGAGTTGTCGCAATGCACTTTGAAATGGAAAGGAAGCAAAAGGGCGTCGCGGACGTTATCCGCGCCGAGTACCGGTTCCTGCCCGATGAAAGCGATATGGGAGCGAATTTCCGCAACAGTGTCGGCGGACAGCGTCAGGTTGTCGATACGAATGGAGCCTCCACCTACTGGGAGTGCACCGACCGCGCATTTGAGCAACGAGCTTTTCCCACTTCCGGATACGCCGCAAATCACCACTTTATCGCCGGGAGCAACGTGCAGGTATGCGCCATCAAGCAACGTTTGCTGATAAACCTTTAGCGTGATGTTTTCAAATGTGATCATGTTAGAGGCCGATCGCAATGATGATCGGCAAGGTGATAGCGGAGAGTAAGGTGCTGAGTGCTACGATGCGCCCGGCAAGCGGGCCATCGTTTCCCATAACCTCGGCCATAATGTACGACATGCCGGCGGCGGGGCAGGCGAGGTAGAAGATGGCGATCATCCGCTCGGTCGTGTCGAGGTTAAACAAACCAGCCAGCAGAAAACCAAACAGAGGTGTGGCAACCACTTTGATGAGCGAGGCGATCAACGTTGGTGATGCTGAACCATGCAGGCGCTCGAAACTGAGCGATGAGCCAATGCTGATCAGAATCAGAGGAAGTGCGGCATTTCCAAGCGCATCCAGCGGGCGAAAGAGGAAGGTTGGAATGGAAATTCCGGCGAGGTTCGTCCCGATTCCTATGGCGCACGACACGATAAGTGGATTCTTAATGATCTGAAAAACAAAAGTTTTAACCGATTCTGAAGCACTGGTTTTACGCTGGCTGTAGCGCAGTAGTATGGATACTCCAAGTAGGTTAAAGAGGATGACGACGGGGGCAAGGACGACAGTTCCCAGAGTTTCCGCTCCGAGCGTATAGGCAATCACGGGCAGGCCGATAAATGCGCCGTTACCGCGAAATGATCCCTGAATGAATGACCCTCGTTTGTGCATCGGTAGTTGCATCCATCTCGCAACGACCCATGCCAGCGCGAGGCTGGCCAAAGTTCCGGCGGTGAACAGTAAGACGATTTTCGAAATGGACTCGAAGTCGATGCTCGCAGTACCGATCTGGCTGATGAGCAGGGCGGGCAGGGCAAACCAAAAAACCAGTCGGTTAAGTCCTTTAAAAAAGGTGTCCGGGAAAAATTTCGGGTGCCGCAAAGCCGCGCCCAGCGCGATCAGCAGGAAAATTGGTGCAATGCTGTTAAGAATGAACATGACATAAGCGTAAATCATTTTGGAGTACGGTGGCAAGAGGCATGCTAAGTATTACGCATTACTTAGCTACTTCCTGTGGTTGAGGTTTTCATGATACGTGATGGTTAAGTTGGAAAGAACATTTGGTTTAGGTTCGGGATTTGGGCAAGATGCGCGCTTTGATCATTGAAGGGGTGATGTCATGGCTGGTTTGGATGATTTATTGAACGACGGAGGCGCACTAAAACCGCCGAGTCTGAGCGATGCAGTCGGCGGTTCGTCAAACAAGGAACTGATGGCGGATGCGCGAATGGCGCTGTCGGGAAACTGGGGAATGGGCGTGCTGGGATTAGTGCTATACTATGCCTTCGCCTTTAGCCTTAGCATGTTTACGGTGGCTGCGACGATGTTTGTGACGGTGGCCGTCTCGGCCAGTGGAGCCAACGT
Source organism: Kiritimatiellales bacterium (assembly GCA_003230915.1). Classification (GTDB taxonomy): domain Bacteria; phylum Verrucomicrobiota; class Kiritimatiellia; order Kiritimatiellales; family Pontiellaceae; genus Pontiella. The sequence goes on from QIHI01000055.1 coordinate 63,941, forward strand.
AGAGCTGGCAAGCAGTGCCATGTCATTTGCCTCGCAAGTTGTCCAGATTTTGGTTTCAGGTGCTTTGGCGGTTGGGTTTTGTAGCTACTACCTCGTGATTGCGCAGGAAGGCGAGGCGCGGCTGGAATACCTCTTTACGGGTTTTAGGCGGTTTTGGACGGCATTCGGTGCGTATTTTTTCTACACGCTATTTATCTTTCTCTGGATGTTGTTATTCATCATTCCCGGTATTATCGCCACTTTCCGTTATGCCATGGTTTTCTTCGTGGTTGCCGACGACGAGGAGTGCGGCTCGTTGGAAGCGATTCGCCGCAGTAAGGAAGTGATGAAGGGGAACAAGTGGAAGTTATTTTGTCTATATTGGCGTTTTTTCTGGTGGGGGTTGCTGGCGACCTTCTTTACCTTCGGGATTGGCTATTTTTGGTTGCTTCCTTATATGCAGACGAGCTTCGCGAAATTCTATGAAGACGTTAAATGAAATTTGAATCGGGAAACTTGAAGTCGGAAACGGGAATATTTGAACTTTTAAGGACTGATCCTTCGTGCAAGGCGCGGCGAGGGCGGTTGCATACGGCGCACGGAACCGTGGAGACACCGGTCTTCATGCCGGTGGGTACGCAGGCGACGGTCAAAACAATGTCACCTGAAGAGATGCACGGGCTAGGCACGGAAGTTCTGCTGGGCAACACCTATCACCTTAATGATCGCCCCGGTCCGGATTTAATCGAGCGGATGGGCGGGTTGCACGAGTTCATGGGGTGGGATCGCGCGATCCTGACGGATAGCGGCGGATATCAGGTTTTCAGCCTCGGCAGTATGAACAAGATTACTGCGGAAGGCGTTTCGTTTCAGTCGCATTCCGACGGAAAAAAACATTTCATCGGGCCGCGCGAATCGATGGAGATCCAGCGCAAGCTCGGCTCGGATATAGCGATGGTTTTCGACGAATGCCCGCCGTATCCGTGCGAGAAGGAATACGCTTGCCAAGCGGTACGTAGAACCCTAGATTGGGCGGCTATTTGCAGGGAAACGCCTCGCGCGGAGAGCCAATTGGTCTTTGGGATTGTGCAGGGCGGCGTCCATGCCGACTTGCGTGAGGAATGTGCGACGGCATTGGTTGAAATGGATTTTGATGGCTATGCCATCGGTGGGGTGAGCGTGGGCGAACCCGACGAACTGATCCTGCGGGGAGTGGACGACACGATCGACCACCTTCCGGTGGAGAAGGCGCGCTACCTAATGGGTGTTGGTGAAATGGCTCAGATGGTGGAGTCGGTGGCGCGCGGGGTCGATATGTTCGACTGTGTGATGCCGACGCGGCAGGCACGCAATGGAACGGTTTCGACCCGGCGCGGACGCTACCCGGTGAAGGCGGCTCTATATAAGGAGGATCCGCGTCCGTTGGAAGAGGGATGCTCTTGTTATGCGTGTACGAACTTTACGCGCGCCTATGTACGGCACCTGATCAATGTGGGCGAGATTTTAGGGTTGAGGTTGATAACGATGCACAACCTGCATTGCTATCTGGAGTTTTTGAAGGATATGAGGAAGGTGATAGAGGAGGGAACGTTCGATGCGTTCCGAACGGCATTCCATGCCGACTATCGCGTGGTTTTAGAAGAACATACGATAAACGTTAAGGAGAACAACTAGATGAATTCACTGTTTTTTACGATTGCCGAGGCCGCTCCGGTGGTTGCACCGAAGGGATCGCCGTTGCAATTCCCGATCATGATGGCGTTGCTGTTTGGTGTAATGTATTTCATGATGATCCGCCCCCAGCGTCGCCGCGACAAGGCACGCAAGGAGATGATCGCCAACGTTAAGTCCGGCGACCGCGTATTGCTTACTAGCGGCATTCTCGGGAATGTTCAGAGCGTCAATGACACCTCTCTCATTATTCAGATTGCGGAGAAGACCAAAATCGAAGTGGTGAAAGCCGCCATCTCCCAGATATTGGAAAAGGACGAAACGCCTTCCGAAATTGAACCCGCTAGATAGAAAGGTTTACTACAATGGATAAGAATAAACTCTGGAAATGGTTGTTGTTGGGTTTTCTCGTGCTCTGGTCGATCACGCTGGTCACCCCTCTCGATCAAAAAGTTAAACTCGGTCTCGACTTAAAGGGCGGATCGAGCTTTGTGGTGGAGGTGGATGCGGACGACGTGGCCAAGAAAATGGTGGAAGATGGAAAGGCCGAATCGATCGAGACCGTTGACCGCTCGGATCTTGCGAAGAAGATCAAGGAAGTACAGGAGGTTGCCGTTGAGGTGATTCGCAACCGTATTGATGTGCTGGGCACTTCCGAGCCGGAAATCTATCCGGAAGGCGACAACCGTATTGTGGTGCGCATTCCCGGTGCCGACGCAGAGACTCGTGCAGAAGCGAAGTCCCAAATGTCGCGCGATGCAGTATTGACCTTTAAGCTGGTAGATAAAGAGAGCGATCTTTGGACACGCGAGCTGATGGTTGAGGGCAAGGTCCCCCATGGCTTCAAGATGACTGGAAACGGTGAGTTTTTGATCCGCGACCTTGAGGTTTCGGATGCCGAGTTAGATCGCGAATTCTACGAAAAATTGAAAAAGTTTGGTGGCAAGCGTGCGGACTTCATGTTGATGGAGGAAAAGTTAAAGGATGGCTCCCGGGTGTTCCGCCCGACGTATGTTGAGCGCCGCAAGCAACTGGGTGGCGATACGGTTGCCGATGCCTTTGTAACCTACGACCAGATGACATCTGTTCCGAAAATCTCGTTGGAGTTTGATAGCGAAGGAAAAAAGGACTTTGGCAAGGTGACGGAGAAGTATGGTCCGAAGGAGGATGGTTCGTTCCGTCTTTTGGCTATTATTCTCGACGATAAGCTCTATTCCGCACCACGCATTAACGAGCCGATCTATAGTGGCCGTGCCGAGATTTCCGGCAGCTTTTCAGTGGTGGAAGCCCGCCAGTTGGTGAATGTTCTGCGTGCCGGTTCCTTGCCGGGGCGGGTGAAGATTGTTGAAGAGCGCACGGTTGCCCCGACCCTCGGTCAAGATTCAATCAATAGCGGAAAGATGGCCATCATCTACGGGGGTATTGGTGTACTGCTCTTCATGGCGCTGTACTACATGCTACCGGGGATCATCGCCAACCTTTCACTGGTCTTCGTACTGTTACTCCTGCCGGTCGGTATGGTGGTTTCCGCTGGATTTCTCGGGGTGATTTCCGGGTCGCTTGAGGGCGGCGCGGTGAGTCTCCCTACCCTCACGCTCTACGGCATTGCCGGCATTGTACTAACGGTGGGTATGGCGGTGGATGCAAACGTCCTGATCTTCGAGCGGATGCGCGAAGAGTGGAAGGTGGGAAAGTCCATTTCCGGGGCGATCAACGCGGGCTACAACAAGGCGTTTAGTACGATCTTGGATGCCAACGTTACCACGCTGCTGACGGCGATCATCCTATTCTGGCAGGGCTCCGGCCCGATCCGCGGCTTTGCCGTCACGCTGAGCGCCGGTATTCTGGTGAGTATGTTTATCGTACTGGTGATGACCCGTCTGTTCTTCAATACTTTGGCGGATGCCAAGATGATCAAGTCGCTCAAAATGGCGTCGATCCCCGGACTGGCGAACGCCTCGTTCGACTTTATTGGAAAACGCAAAGTTGCGGCAGTGGTTTCGATTCTCGTGATCCTCGGAACATGGGGGCTGTTCGTGCAGAAAGGCGATGCCAACCTCGGCGTGGACTTTACCGGCGGTTCGGTGATTACCTTCGAGTTTGACCAGAAGCAGGACATCGAAACCGTGCGCGGCGCGCTGGCCGAGGCTGGCTTCGGAACGGCCAATATCGCCTACCAAGCCGACCTGCAAGGTAAGGAATTCCTTGAAGTGAAAATAGGAGCTTCCGGCGAGGAATCTGAACCCGCTCTCAATGCCGTTAAGACGCTGGAGGGGAACTATCAGGATGTGAAGAACGATAGCGTTGGATCGCAAATTGGTGCCGAGCTCAAGAGCAAGGGCATCAAAGCGATTATCTGGGCACTGATCGGGATCATTATCTACGTTTCGATCCGCTTCGAGTTCGCCTTCGCAATGGGCGCGATCACCGCGCTGGCACATGACGTCCTGATCACGATCGGCATCTACTGTGCGCTGGGCTACGAGTTGAGCATGCCGATCATTGCGGCGTTGCTGACGATCGTGGGCTATTCGGTCAACGATACCATTGTGGTGTTCGACCGTATCCGCGAGGATCTCCATCTGGAGAAAGAGAAAGGGAAATCCTATAAGGAAATTGCCAACCTTTCAATCAACCAAACCCTCAGCCGTACCGTGCTGACCTCGTTCACCACGTTATTGACGGTGGTTATGCTACTGATCTTCGGTGGCGGTGCAGTTCAGGACTTCGCTTTGGCACTCTTGATCGGTATTTTGGTCGGAACCTACTCGTCGGTCTTTGTGGCGACTCCGGTGGTACTCCTCTGGCACAAGGAAGAGAAGGTTCAGTAGACTTTTAACATTCAAAAGGCTATATTTATCAGCGTTCCTGCCTGTGCAGGAGCGCTTTTTTAATGATTTGGAATCGGCTTAATCTGTCCTGTTGAAACGATGAAAGGAAAAAGACACAAAATGTCCTATCCGGTGATGGATTTCCTGTTGCGCCGGATTCTCGATCCGACCTCTGCGCCGGACAGCTCGGAGAACCGGACGCGAATCGGAATACTGGAGGGCTGGGTGAGCACGGTGGTGAGTCTGGCTCTCTGCTTGGTAAAGGGCTGGCTCGGACTGGTTTCAGGTAGTGTGTCGTTGCTGGCAGATGCGACGAACAACCTGACGGACATGGGCAGTAGCGTGGTGGTGGTGCTGGGCTTCCGGTGGTCGCGCAAGCCAAGCGACGAGGAGCATCCGTTCGGACACGGCCGTATCGAGGCGGTGGCCACACTGGTACTGTCGATCGCGCTGCTGGTGGTGGGTTTCGAGGTGGCGAAGTCGGGTGTGGTCCGATTGCTGAACCCGCAACCGGTCGATGCGCCAACGTGGCTGCTGGTGGCGGTGGGGACGACCGTAGTGTTGAAGGTTTGGCTGGCCGTGTTTGCGCGCCGTTTGGCCACATTATCGAAGTCACACGTACTCGAGGCCGATGCATGGAACCATTTCTTCGATGTACTCAGCACCTTGTTGGTGGTTGTGGCGCTACTTGGCTCGCGCATGGGCTGGACGGCGATTGATGGCTGGATGGCGATCGGCGTGGCCGTTTTCATTCTTGCTACCGGGGTCAAGTTTTCTCGCGAAGCCATTGATATTCTGCTGGGTAAGAAGCCCGATACCGAAGAAGTGTCGGCCATTCATAAGGTGGTGGAATCGATCGATGGTGTCCTGGGGGTTCATGAAATCATGGTTCACCAATATGGCGATGTGAAGATGGTTTCGTTCCATGTGGAGGTGGATGCAAAGCTCACGGTGATCGAGGCGCACGATATCGCCGAAGTGGCGGAGGAAGCGGTGGAAATGAGCATGCGATGGCGGGCCGTGGCGCATGTGGATCCGGTGGATCGCTCGCATCCGTTTTTCAAGGAATTTCATGAGGTACTGACGCGCTATACTGAAACCGATTCCGACTTGGTCAACTTTCACGACTTACGGGTCGAGGGAGAGGGGGAACCTTTTACGATCTCGTTCGATCTGGTGACAGGAATGGGTACACCGAAGGAGCACTCTGACACGGTCTATGAGCGGGTATTGAAAATGCTTTCCGCCCGCTTTAGCGGCCGGGTGTCGGTAGCAGAGATTGGCATCGAGGCTTCTGTAGAGAGTGCGCCGATGGTGCGCCGGAGGTTTGACCTTGTTCCCGCCGTCAAAAAATGATTCGACTGCGCATTTGCGTCCGTTTCCATTGTTGCTATGATCTGGGGATTAAAGGCGTGCGGATGACTACACTTGGAGGAGCATATGGCAGACTTTCCTGGAAATACTGAATGGGTGGCGGACGTGGTTCCCGATCTTGCGGCGCGGCTCGACCCGTTTATCGTGAATACCGAGGATGTGGACGATGAGTTGATCAAAGTATTTATCGATGAAATTAAGCGTTTGTCCGGCGAGCTTTCAGATGGAGTTGAGCGAAACGACGGTGAAATGGTGCGCATAGCAGCACACTCGATCAAGGGCATGGGCGGAACGATGGGTCTACCGGAAATTTCGGTACTCGGCCTGGAAATTGAAGTCCGAGCGAAAACAGAGCGGTTGATGGATATCCGTCCGCTAATTGATGCATTGGCGGCTTGGCTGGCAACCTTTTGCTAGGAATTTCGATGCCCGACACCCAATCACCATCTACCGCCGGAGAAGCAACTTCCCAGTTGTTGAAAAGCCTTTCAGGCCGTGTACTGGTGGTGGATGACGAGCTACCCAACCGCCTCTATTTACGTAAACTATTGGAAGCCCGCGAATGCAAGGTGTTCGATGCTGCCGACGGGGCAACCGCTCTTGATCTTGCGCTGAAGCAACAACCTGACTTGATCCTGGTGGATATCATCATGCCGGAGATGGATGGATTTGAGTTGTGCGGACGACTTCGCGACGAACCACGTACGCGCCATATTCCGGTGATTATGGTGACGGCCAAGTCGAAGATTGAAGATATTGAAACGGGGTTCGAGCGAGGAGCGATGGATTATATCCGCAAACCGTTCAATCCACGCGAGCTGATACTTCGAGTGGGTAATGCGCTCGCCTTGAAGAAGAGCAACGATGCGCTGACGATCTGGAATAAACGGGTCTCGCGCGATCTCGAGCTGGCGGGGGCTATCCAACGGTCGCTCTTTTCGGTGGTTCCTCATTTTTCCCGCCGCTTTGAAATGCGGACGGCCTACCGAACCTGTATGGCGGTGGGTGGCGATGCGTTTGATATTATTTCGCTTCCCGACGGTAAGCACTGTGTCTATGTGGCCGACGTATCCGGCCATGGCGTGGCTCCGGCCATGATTTCCTCTTTGCTAAAAGCCACGGCGAGTGAAATGATCCACCGCTATGCCGACCAAGGACCCGCGGAAATCTGTAATGCATTGAACGCAGTCATTCGCCGCCGGATCGACAATCCTTCCTATTTTGCGACCTTGTTCATGGCGATACACGATCCCACCACGCTGGAGTGGCGCTGCATGAATTGTGGACATCCAGATCCCCTCTATGTGCGCGCCGGTAAAACAATCGATTCCTCCATGTTTAGTGGAGGTGGCGGCACGCCGATTGGCTTCCCATTCGGAGATGAAAAACCCTATTCGGTAGATGATGAGATTTGGTTTAAGGACGAGAGCGATACCTTTCTACTGCTTTATACCGACGGCCTGATCGAAGCGCGACATGCGCAGACGGAAGAGGAGTGCGGCAAGCGGATCGAGCCGCTCTACGAACAGCTTGTGGCGGATCCGACCATCCCGAATAAGTCGGTGGCTCTACTCGATTTGTTGGAGTCCGAGGGCTATCAACTTGGCGGGGACGATTGCACAGCGATCTCGATCCATATGCTCGATCCGGGTAAAATTGCGATTGAACAGACGGTCCCCCGCAATATCTATCTGGTTTCCGATGTTGCAAAACAGGTCTCCGTGGCGGTGATGGAATGTGGTATTTCGCAGGAGACCGCCACACTGCTCCAGCTACTCGTCATGGAACTTGGCGCTAACTTGGTGGACCACAGCGGGCTGAACGAGGGGGATTCCTTCTGGCTGCAAATTCGGGTGGATGGAAAGACCTGCCAGCTGGTGATCGTGGATGAAGGAGAAGAGTGGAATCTTGAGGAGGCTTTGAGCCATGAACTCGATGAAGCACACATGGGCGAGCGCGGCCGCGGGTTGGCCATCACCAACACGATTTCCGACCGGATTGAGCGCTACAGGATGAACGATGAAAACCTGACCTATTGCACGATCATCGATCAGGAGGGCGAATGAGAGAGTCGATCTATCTTGCCCGCCGCGATTTGTTCGAAACCATGGATATTCCTATGACAAAGGGGGATATCACCATTTTGAAATGGAAGCAGCGTGCGCGGTTGGCGTTTTGGGAAACCGGCCTGCGCAGTCTACTGGCCATCAAGCGTACAATCGATATTGTCATGAGCCTCGTCGCGTTGGTGATGCTGATTCCGCTGTTTCTTCTGGTGGCGGTTTTTATTTTGATTGATGATGGCTTTCCGGTTTTGCTGATGCAGCGGCGAGTCGGTCTCTATGGCCGGGAGTTTCGCTTACATAAGTTTCGGTCGATGTGCCGCAACGCGGAGGCGATGAAAGCAGATCTCCTTGATCAAAACGAATCGGAGGATGGCGTGATTTTTAAAATGAAGAATGACCCGCGCATCACGCGCGTTGGTCGAGTGATCCGTCGATTCAGCATCGATGAAATCCCCCAATTCCTCAACGTACTGGTTGGGGATCTGGCCTTGGTCGGCCCGCGCCCGCCGATCCCAGAGGAAGTGGCGAAATATTCCCTTTCTGACCGCAAACGCCTACAGGTAAAGCCGGGGCTGACCTGCCTCTGGCAAATCCAAGGGCGTTCTGAAATCTCGTTCGATAAACTGGTGAGCCTTGACATGCAGTACATCCGTAGTCAGAGCCTTCTTAAGGACATCGTTATCATAATTAAAACTATCCCCGCTGTCCTATTTGGCAGGGGGGCATACTAAGGAGTGAAGATGATTATTACCTGTTCAAAAGAGCACGGCATCGGCGTCATTCAGGTGAGTCATGCACTAACGGCGGCGACGGTGGACTCGTTCCGCGAGCAGCTCTTAAATTGGCAATCGGCCGAGCCGGCCGTAAAGAACTATGTTATCGACCTCAAGCAGGTCGACTTCATGGACAGTGCCGGTCTAGGTACCCTGATCGCCGCACTTAAACGGATCTCGGAGCAGGGCGGCGACATGAAAATCGCCTGCCTGCAGAAGAAGCCCCGGATGGTGTTCGAGATCACCCGAGCCTACAAGGTGTTCGAAATTTGCGACACCGTCGACGAAGCATTGAAGATGTTTAAGTAGGATTTTTCTGTCGATGAAGGCCGTATTCTATACCGCTGAAGCCCTGCTGTGGGCCGAGAAGCTCGGGGAAACACCCTGGCCATTATTGCCGGTGGCCAACCGTCCGCTGCTCGACTATTGGCTGGAAACCTGCGCTGAGCTGGGGATCAGCCGTGTGCAGGTGATTCTGGGCGAGGGTGCGGAGCAGGTCGAGGAATTTGCCGGAACGGGCGACCGCTGGGGGCTTGAGATTCAATACAGTTTTGCACGTGCGAGCGAGCAGCCGCTAGACTATCTCAGGGCGACATCCGACCGTTGGACAGATGGCCTGTTCTTTATCGGCGGGGCTTTCTTTCTCCGCCGGCGCCAGGCCTACAAGTCGGCGGGTTTAAAAACCATGGAAGCCTGCCTCCATGGGAATAGCGATCAGCCGCACTTCCTTTACGGGAAGAACGGATCCGAAGTGAAGACTTTGCTGGACGGGAATCCCGGCTCGAAACGTGGACTGGAGCAAGCCCATATCCACCCCTATGTCATCGACGACATCCCGGCCTACTTCGATCTCAATATGAAAATGGTGGCGGGCGAGTTTTCGCGCTATCTCACCGCCGGGTTTTCAAATACGAAGGGCAGTTCGGTAGGTTATAATGTGATGACCCCTCCCTCGGCGCACCTGCGCTCTCCGCTGATCATCGGCAACGACTGTCGCTTTGGAATCATGAGCACCATCGGCCCCAAGGCGGTGGTGGCTGACCATGTGATTGTCGACTCGCGCACCACGCTAACTAACTGCCTGATCCTTCAGGATACCTACATCGGGCGAAATCTCGAAATCGAAAACAAGATTGTCTCCGGCAACCGTCTGATCAGTGCAATAGATGGCACGGCCATCAAGATCGACGATTCCTGGTTGGTGGCCAGGAACCGACCTGATATGCGCACCGAAGATCTCGTGCGCTACATCATTCTATGGTTCCTTGCCCTTGCTTTGGCCCTCGTTCAAGTCGTGCCGTTCTGCATTCTCTACCCGCTAGTCTGGGTAACGCGCATTGGTGCGTATCGGCGGGAGGTTTTCCATGATCCACGAACCGGCTTCGTCACGCTACCGATTTTCCAGAAACTAAAAAACCGCAAGTCGGTGGTGTATCGCCTATTCCGTGCGGCTACGCTTGATCGTTTCCCGTGGCTGTTGCTTGCCCTGCGCGGTCGCCTCTTTGTCTGCGGCCATCCGCCGATGCGCCATCCGGCCGACGATGAAGTCATCAAGCAACTTTCACAGTACTATCCGGCGGTGTTTTCCTATGCCGACTATTCCCGAGACAGTGACCGGCTGGTTGACTCCCTGTGGTACGCGCATATCCGTTCGCTCTTCGAGGATGTGAAAATTTTGATCAAATCTCTCCTTTACCGCTTCTTCCGCGGCGGGAGCAAATAGAACTTGAAAATAATTTCCATATCAAAACTCTGGAAACTCAAACCGATCGAAGAAGCGACCGTGCGTACAATTGCCGATGCCACCGGTCTGCCCGCACCTCTCGCACGGGCGCTCGCCCTGCGTGGTTACCAAACACCGGTCGCCATCGAAGCCTTTCTTGATCCGCACCTTTCCGGGTTATCTGATCCCTTCCTGCTCCCCGATATGCATAAAGCGGTCGATCGGCTGTGGATCGCCATCAATGCCGGTGAAATCGTCACCATTTTCGGTGACTACGATGTGGATGGCGTGACCTCCTCTGCCATGCTGGTTCGGATTCTCACCGTCCTTGGTGCCAATGTGAAACCCTTCATTCCCGACCGTCTCGACGAAGGCTACGGCCTTTCGCAAGAAGCACTCGACCGTTGCCTCGCAGAGCATGAATCCACGCTCGTCGTGACCGTCGACTGCGGCACCAATTCCGTTGAAAGTATTGCCTACGCTCAGGCTCGTGGGGTCGATGTGATTGTGACCGATCACCACGAGCCGGACACACAGACCGCCACCGCCTTCGCGCTCATCAACCCCAAACTGGGGAACGTTCCCGAGCTTGAAATCCTTTCCGGGGCGGG
>QIHI01000048.1 GCA_003230915.1 Kiritimatiellales bacterium
CGTGGAATATGAAATCGGCGAGCGTGTACGCGCCTATATCGTTGCGGTGTGCGAGCGTGAGCGCGGTCCGGAAATCATTCTGTCTCGGAACCACCCCGACTTTGTCCGCCGCCTGTTCGAACTGGAGATTTCCGAGATTGCCGATGGCACGATGGAGATCAAGGGTATTGCCAGAGAGGCGGGCTACCGCAGCAAGGTGGCCGTTATTTCCCACGACGACCGCGTCGATCCCGTTGGAGCCTGCGTCGGCATGCGCGGCATGCGCGTAAAGAATATTGTGCGCGAACTCTCCGGTGAGAAAATTGATATCGTGCGCTGGAGCGACGATATCAATACGCTGATTACCAACGCCTTGGCTCCGGCTCGCCTGAAGCATGTCGAGGCCGATGAAGCCACGCAGACGGTCACCGTTACAGTGGAGCCAGATCAACTTTCACTGGCGATCGGGAAGCGCGGGCAAAATGCACGCCTGACCTCCAAATTGACCGGTTGGCGTGTCGATATCCAGAAAGACGAAGAGAGTATGGACTTCGAAGAGCGCGTTGCGGTTGCCGTTAGCAAACTGGCGACCGTCGAAGGGATTGGCGATGAGTTTGCTGAGCACTTGGTTTTCGCCGGGTTCCTAACCCTTGAAGGCATTCTGGCGGCCGACCAGTCCGATCTTGAAGCGATCGAGGATATTTCCGCCGATCAAGCGCAAGCCATTTGGCACGCCGCCGAAACCGCATACATAAAAGAACATGGTGAGATAGAAGATGATTAAACTCCACGAAGTAGCCAAAGACGTCGATGTTTCCGCCGAGGAGCTTATCGAAATTCTGCAGGACATCGACATTGCCGTCGAGGGACCCGATTCTGAACTTACCGACGAGCAAATTGCCAAGGTTTGCGACGAACTGGGCTATAACTCGATCGAGACCGCACGCACCGAAAACGCTCCGGCCGAAACTGCGGAACCGGAAGCCCCTGCCACGGAGGAGCCTACCGCCGAGGTAGCCACCGACGCGGCGCCTGCTGCTGAAGCGTCTGAATCGGAAGCCGATGCCGTAGACTCCAACCTCATCGAACTCAAGAAACCGAAGGTCATCGTCAAAGATTTTGCCCTGATGATGGATATGAAGCCAAACCAGGTGATTACCGAGTTGATGCGGATGAATATCTTCGCCTCCATCAACGCCGAGATCGACCTAAAGGTTGCGAAGGCAATCGGTGAAAAACACGGGTTTACCGTCCGCAAGGAAGAAAAGAAAAAGGCTCCGGCCTCGCAGCCAAAGGCCAAAAAGATCGCCGCCAAAAAGGCCGCTGCCGCTCCAGATTCTCCGGACACCCTGTTGCCGCGTCCGCCAGTGGTTACCTTCATGGGTCACGTCGACCACGGTAAAACCTCATTACTCGACCGCATTCGCGACACCCGCGTAACGGCGGGCGAGTCCGGCGGAATTACCCAGCACATTGGCGCATACACGGTCGAGATCAACGACCACAAGATTACCTTCCTCGATACACCCGGCCACGCCGCCTTCACGGCGATGCGTGCCCGCGGCGCAAACCTGACCGATGTGGTGGTGCTCGTGGTGGCCGCTGACGACGGCGTGATGCCGCAGACGATTGAGGCCATCAAGCACGCACAAGCCGCTGGGGTCTGTATCATCATTGCGATGAATAAGATGGATCTGCGCTCGGCCAATCCCGACCGCCTGAAGCAGCAGCTTCAGGAAAACGAAATCATGGTCGAGGACTGGGGCGGATCGATCGGTTGCTGTCCTGTCAGCGCCATGACCGGAGAAGGTGTCGATGGACTGCTCGAACGCATTATTCTTGAATCCGAAATGCTTGAACTCAAGGCCAACCCCAACAAGCCAGCGAACGGCTTTGTGGTGGAGGCTCAGATGGAGCCCGGCATGGGGCCAACCGCCAGCCTGCTCGTCAAAAGCGGAAGTCTCAACGTGGGCGACAGCGTGGTTTGCGGATCATACTGGGGACGAGTCAAGGCGCTCATCAGTGACCAAGGCAAGAAGGTTCGCTCGGCAGGGCCATCGACCGCCGTTAAAATCATGGGCTTGACCAGTGTTCCGGGCGCCGGCGACGAATTCCAAGTGATGGAGAACGATCGGGAAGCCCGGGGGATTTCCGAAGAGATGCAGCAGGAAGACCGTACGCAGGCACTCGAAGGGGCCGCCACTCCGAAGAAGATGTCGCTCGACGACCTGTTCGGAGCCGCCGCCACGGCTGAAAAAAAAGAACTTAAAGTCATTATTAAGGCCGATGTGCAAGGTTCCCTCGAAGCGATTAGCCACTCCCTTAAAGGCATCAAGAGCGACAAGGTCGACATTAAAATCATTTCCAACGATGTCGGAAATATAACCGTAAATGATGTGATGCTTGCTAGTGCGTCGAACGCGATCATTCTTGGCTTCCACACCGGCAAGGAAAACGGAGCCAACGCCGGCGCCAAGCGCGAAGGGGTCGAAGTCCGTCTTTACAGCATTATCTATGAACTCATCGACGACGTAGAGAGCGCCATGAAGGGGTTGCTCGATCGAGAGTTGCGTGAGCAGGTGATCGGTGAGGCGGAAATTCGCGAGGTATTCGAACTCAGCAAGAAGAGCAAGATTGCCGGTTGCATGGTGATGAGCGGCCGCGTGACCGCGAAAGCCAGCATCCGCATCAAGCGCGGAAAGGATATCCTCTTTGAAGGGTTGATCGGTTCGCTCAAGCGATTCCAAAACGAAGCCGCCGAAGTCCGCCAGGGGCAGGAGTGTGGTATTCGACCGAACAATTTCACCAACTTTGAAGCGGGCGACACAATCGAGGCCTATCTTGTCGAAAAGATCACGCAGGAGCTGTAGGGCGCTCTGCCATTTTGACTCTAATAAGCCGTCCTGTTGCAGGGCGGCTTTTTCGTTTTAAAAGTGGATACCTACACGTCAATTTGAAGGGGCTTAGTGAGTGCTATCACCACCAATATCTTCGATGCTCTCGGATTTTATCCAAAGCCTTGAGGTTCTTTCGGAGGTCGGTACATCTGCCGGGCGAACCACCGGCTACACCTATGCACCGGACAAGCGTGTTACCCCCCTAACCCAGTATCTGGAAAAAGACGAACAAACCCTCCCTGTTCGCACCGACTTCGACCTCGACGAACAGGCCAATGTCCTACGTATCTCCGAACCACGCGGCCCGCTATGTCGAAAGCTATCAGCGCGACATCCAAGATCGCGCCATCGCCGTCACCAACATTGAAAACCAAGTCATGACGATCGACTACGCCCTCGGCGACTTTATCAACCAAATCACCCACTTCGATCAGTCCGCCATCACCAACGTATATGATTCAGCCGGTCGTTTGACCCAGATGGCCTACTCCGGTGGAACCACCCTCGACTACAGTTATTATCCCGATGGCGAATTGAAGACGAGTGCCGATAGCTTAAGCTCGATTTCGAATTCTTATGATCGACTCAACCGCCTCACAAACCAGATTGTTCAAGTCGGCAATCTGCAATCGGAAATTGGCAATACGTTTGATTCAGTCGGCAACATCACCAACACCACCATCCAGACCGGCTGGATACCGCAGGTCGAGGGGGCAAACTTCTGGATCGCCGCATCAGCCGTATCGCAGGAAGCAAAACGAATTTATTCGTTTACGCCGACAACCAAGTCGTCGCCGATCTCGATGGCTCGGGTAACCTCCTGCGCACCTATGTCTGGGGCAAGGCATCGACAACTTGCTCAGCTTCACCGACCTATAAAATTGAGCTTCCATTCGTATATTTGGTTTCTCATATTTTATAGCTCACCTTTGAGTGCAGACTGATTGAAAAGCCAGATAAATAGGCGAAGATGATCGGAGAAGAGAAGGTCAATCCGGACGCAATTGCCCTTGGATATTCCTATTAGAGTTCTTTCCAGAAGCCGGTCGGCTCCTGGCCGATACGCCAGTAGGCGGTACCGCGGATGGGGTGGCGGGCGTAAAGATCGACCTTGGCCTTTAGGGACTGGACGGTTTCGTAGTGGACATTGATCGTGACGGTTTCGGTGAAGAAGTAGCTTCCGCCGGTCTCGGGGTTCCATGTGGATGTAATGTCTTTTTCCAGTAGCTCCTCCACGATTTCTGCGTTTTTGTAGGCTCGCGCAAGGGTGGGGGTTTGCCAACCACGCCCGTAGAGTGGGATTCCCATAATAAGTTTATCGGAGGGGATGGTTGAGCGCGCGTAGTCATAGATTTTCTCACACCATGGCAACGAGGCGACGGGGCCGGGGCCGCCGCCGCGGTAGTGTTCGTCGTAGGCCATGACGATGATACGGTCGGCGATCATGCCGATGAAGGGATAGTCAAAGGCATCGTTGGGGTTTGTCCGTTTATGGTCGGCCCAACGTGCCATGACGGCCACGCTGAAAAGCTTGTCTTTGGGTAACGCTTTCTTGACGCCGGCAAGAAAATCGAGATAAGCGGTTCCGTCGTTTCCCTCGATGCTTTCGAAGTCGATTTGGATGCCATCGAAAGGAGCCGCGCGCTCGGTAATTCCGGCAATGATCCGGTTGCGAAAGGGGAGTTCGGGATTGAGATAGATGTGCGCCAGCGTCGGATTCCAGGGGAGGGTGATAACGAGATGATAGCGGGCTCCAGGGCGCGCACCGGGCAGAGTGGGTGGTAGAAGGTGGCCACCCTTTAGATTGCCGTCGCCATCAATCTGCGCACTGAAGCAGGCAATATCGGTGATGGGGGATTGGGCGGGAAAGTGCTTTTCCTCGCCCTTCATGAGATAGGCCCATGTTTCAGGGAGGGAGGCAGCTTGGCTACACGTTGCAGAGCAGCTCAGCAGGAGTGCGATAAGAATATTTTTCATAACCGCCCACGGTAGATGGAGGGCGGCGACCTGTCAAGAAAGGGCGAGAATTATGCCGCTCCAGCCTTAGGTTCGGCATTCTTGTTGGGCATGACAATTTCCGAGGCCACCTTTTTAAAGGGAAGGCTGATTGTGAGTGCGGTGACATCACCCTTCCGGTATTCGAGATCAATTGTCCCGCCCATCATCTGGACATAGCGCTGGGCGAGAGAGAGGCCATACTGCATCTCCTCGATTTCGCGATCCTCTGTACCGAAAATCCGGGAGAGCCGCTCGTCCTCTTTCGCCGCTCCGGTGTAGGCCAGTTCAAAGTTTACAGAAACGGAGTTACCTTCTTCCGACTTATGCGCAGCATGCAGGCCGAGTCGGCCTTTATCGGTATGGGCGAGGGCATAGCCCAGTACGATACCCAGCACTTTACGAACCTTTTCCTCATCGCCCTCCACGAGTTTGGGCAGATTGTGGGCGGACTGGTATTGCGCATAGCTTACCGCAAAGAATAACTTCTTGGTTTTGGCACGGGCGGAAAACTGTTGGTCAAGGTCGTGGATCAGTTCGTGCAGGTTGCATTTGGTGGGTTTAACATCGTCGGAGCCGTCGGCGAGGTGACTGAGTTCTCGGCGATAGTTCATGGTATCGATCAGGGTGCGGCAGTTTCGATTAATGATTTCCATATTAAACTTTTGTGCCTCCGTGAGATTCTCGGCCGTTCCAATTGCGGTGGCAGACTGCACCACGGGATCGAGCGAGGTTTGGATGGCTTCCGTAACTTCATCAACAATTTTACTGTTTTTTTGATTGGCGGTCTGAGCTTCATCAAGATTTTGCTGGAGTTCGGCCTGCCGTTTTTTCAGTTCGGAAATATCGTTTACGACGGCAAGAACCAGTTGCCGTTCTTCGATCTGGATCATGCTTAGGGAGACAAGACTATGGAAGGTTGCTTTGTCGGCTTTCCGGAATTGCCACTCGAAGTTGGCATGCCCAGTCTTCAGCACCGAACGAAACTGCTCGTTGGCCAGATCGAGGGAGAGGTTGTTTCCGGGTTGCTGCTTCGGGGAAAGGGCCTCAATGGTTTTGCCTACCAGAGTTTTGGTGGTTTCTTCGCCAAACAGATGAGCAGCGGCCAGATTGGCAGATCCAATCTTTCCGGTTTTCGGATCGATCTGGAAGAAGGCATCGGCCGATGCCTGGAAAAGGGTACGGTAGTATTTTTCCTTTTGGCGTAACTCCTTTTGCTCGTCCTTGACGTGTTTGATTTCGGCGAGGTTATCTTTTTTTATTCGCGCGATTTCCGCCTCGATTCCTTTGGCATCCTGTCCGGAACGTTTGATCATTTCCGCAAGGTCAAATTCGGCATTCTCTCGCCCTTTTTGAGACTCGGTCAGTTCGTTGCTACGTGTGTCGATGGTTTGCTGAAGAGTCTCGGATTTCTTTTTCAGGGTTGCTTCAGTTTTCTGCATTGCGGTTTCGTTTTTCTTGTGCAGTTTAATCTGTGTATTGAGTTCTTCTGTTTTTTGTTCGATCAGCGCATCGAGATTTTCTTGGCTGGAATTGAAGGCCAACTGGAGCTCCTTCAGCTCTTTTTCAGAGCGGATACGGAGGTCGGTTTCGGTCTGTAGCTTTTCGGAAAACGTTTGGATGGTTTTCTCTAGCTCGGTTCTCTGTTTCCCGAGGAGCTCTTTCTGCTGGCGGAGATCGCCTTCTGTTTGCTTGAGTACTTTTATCTCATTTTGAAGGGATGTGGTTTCCTTTTCAATCAGTTGGGTTTGATCGGATTTTTCTCGCTCAAGATATTCCTGCGCCTCGGATAGGGCAGCCGCGAGCTGTTGCTGCTCTTTAATGGCCTTGGCCAAATCCTCGGCTTGAATTTTAGATTGCTCCTGAAGTGCCTCTTTCTCTTGCAGAAGGTCGCCAGCTTGCTTGCGCAACCGAATTTCCCCGAGCCGAATTTCCGCGATGTTAAGATTTAATTTTTGAGTTTCGCGCTCAATCAGCTGATCTTGACGGGTATTTGTTTGTTCAAGCTTTTGCTCGGCCTGTTGCCGTTCGACCTCTGCCTCCTCGCGCGCCTGAACTTGGTTGCTATTTTCCCGAGCCTTTGATTCCAACGCTTTTTCCAGATCTTTAATGCGTTCGCCGAGCGACTTTTCCTGCTGGCGGAGGGCTTTTTCATGAATTTGTTTTTTGGCCAACTCCCGCTTCAAGGTCTTGGTTTCTTCCTCGATTCGAAGGTTGAACTGCTGCTTGAGTTCGTCGAGTTCTTCCGTATTCTTGATCAGTTTTGTGGTAGCATTTTTACGTTCATCCACTTCATGCTCAAGCTCGGTGGTGTGCTGCTCCGTGAGTGTTTGAATACGTTCCTGAGCCGCCTTCAGTAGGACATCGATTTTCTTTAGCTGATTTTCCGCAGTACGGCGGGCGGTATGCTCGGTGCCGAATTCTTTCTTTTGCGCTTCGGCGAGTTTGTCCGCTTTCTGCTTGCTCGTTTTTTCAAGTGATTCGAGTTCCTTTTGGTAGGTAAGCAGTCCGGCCTGGTTGGTTTCAAGAGTGGCTTCGGTTTGTTTGTGGCGGGTAATTTCCTGTTTAAGCAGCTTTCCGCGGTCGGTGGCGAAGGCTTCGAGCTTCCGCAATTCGTTCTCCTTGATCTCGATGAGCTCTTCCCACTTCTTGCGCTTATCGGTTTCGTTTCCGAGTTCGGTCAACCGGCTGGCCAGCTGCTCTTCAAGTTGTTTTTGGTGGGTTAGTAACGTCTTTTCGTTGCGCCGCAATAGTTCCTCGGTGCGTTTGCGTTCGTTGAACTGTTCCTTGAATTCGTGTTGGCGGTTGTCGAGTTCGGCCTCGCGAATCGTGAGCGTTTGGTTGGTGTTGCGCAGGTCGGTGACCGTCTTGGCATATTCGATTTTTGATTTTTCAAGTTCGCTGGTGCGCCGGCGAAGATGTTGTTCGAGTTGCTGGCGTTCGTGTTTGGCCTCGCCCTCTTTTTCTTTCCGGTCGGTGATCTCGAGGGAGAGTCCAACGGTGCCCTCGACCAGTCCGTCGTCGGAGACGAGAGGAATCTGGACGGTTTCCATCCACCCGGATTTTTTGCGGGTTTCATATGGGCGCTCGATTCGGCTGAGGGTGCCGCTCTTCATGACGTCGATGGCGTTTTTATCGTGATCACGCGGCGTGGCGGGCATAACTTCGAAAATAGTTTTTCCAATCCAGGCTTCCTGGGGAATACCGGTTCGGTCGGCCAGTTTCCGGCTGGCATAGAGATAGCGACAGCGGGTGTCCTTCACGTGAACATCGGCCGGAAGAGCATCGAGTATACGGTGCATGAAGCGGGTTTGGCTGGTCAGTTCTTCCAGTTCACGCCGTTGCTGACTGACATTCTGCTGAGCCCCGCGGATGCCGACGAGTGTACGGTCTTCGACGAGTCCGATTACGTTGTTAACCAGGTTAAGTCGGTTCCCGCGCGGGTCTTGCCGGACGGATTCGAAGTTGGACAGTTTGTAATTTGAGGCAATCAGCTTTTTGATGGCCTCGTGATTTTTGAAGGGGCCGCACCCACCGGTGAGTTCGCTGATTCCTTTACCAACCAGTGCTGAGGGGGAGCTTCCGTACAGTGCGGCGAATGTTTCGCTACAGGCGACAATTTTCATCTTTTCCATGATGGCTACAGCCATTTTTTCGGCGGAATCAATCAGCGGGATAGGAGCTTCGGGGGCGAGGTGGTAATACCCCTCGATGGTTTCTCCAACGAAGCGGGCGTGGCGTGCAGTTTCTGCCTTTTCCAGAAGCTGCTCTTTGTGGAATGGCGTAACATCCGAAATCCAACCCATATAACTTTCAACATCCTGGCGAGCATTGAGTACCTTGTTTGCACGGCAGGCCACGTGGGTTTCAACCCCTTTGGCCTTCTGGAAGCGGAAGGTGATCGAGAGGGGATCGTTCCCTTTGAGAAAAGTAGCCCACGCTTGGTTGAAGCGCTCGCGATCTTTGGGATGGATGGCGCTTTGAAAGCCTTCTTTTAGAGCCTTTTTGGGATAGAGACCGGAGAGCGTTTGCAGCGCCGAGTTAATGTAGATGCATTTCCCAGTCAGATCTATTTGAAACATGCCGATCTCGGCCTCGAAGAGAATATTTTGGTAACGGCTTGTGGTTTGCTTTAGCGCTTTTTTGGATTGTTCGAGCTTCTGATTGGTTCCCGTGAGGGATTCACGAGTGCTTCCAAGTTCGGAGGTTACGTCTTTAAGCTGTCGGCAGGCCGCGTTGAATCGCTGTTGGAACAAAAAGAAGAGGGTGATGGAGCAGAGAAGAAGGGCGCCGATAATAAAAAAGGCAGTCATATTCATCTCGACTGGGAAAGTGGCATTCAGTCGTTCGGCAGTCTGAGCGTGAGAGGTTCCGGGCCACAACATAGCAAGTGCTGCTCCTGCAAGGAGGGCAATGAATTTTGTATTTGGATGCATTCTCATTTCGGATACCTTTGATTAATAGTCTGTGGTGTTCTCGGTGGATGCGGGAGAATTTTCCTCGAGTTTCGTCGGGCGCAGGAAAAAGAAGACCGCGCTGAAAAAAACGATATAGCCGGTCAGGGGCGCGGAAGAATTTTGAGAGGCCTCTTTTTTCGAGGAGTCGGATTTAGCATTTGGTTGCGCCATGGCAACCTCGGGGCTTGAGCTGGAGGTCTTCATTTCTTTAAGCAGGGCTTCCAGCCGAGAGGGCTTGATTTCCTCGGGGGAATTCGGTGTGCTAGTGGGGGTGGAGGCCAGGGCAACGGGTACCGGAGTGGTCTGTATCTTGGTTTCGGTGCTTTTCTTAATATCGGAAAGCAGCATGTCAATAGAGCGCGGGTTAACAGAGGTTTTGGCTTTGATTAAAATCATATCTCGCTGAAAAACAGGGGTCATGAGTTCGCACCCTTGTGCAGCGACGATCCGCTTTTCGGTAATCATTCTTAAGATTACATCTTTCTTGAGCTGTATAACCCATGTGGAGTTGATCTTTAGCTTTCCATAGTCACCGATAATGATCTTACGGCTGGAGTCGGCAAGGAAGGTATCGAATGGATTAGCCTTGGTTTCGATGTGTACCGTTCCGCCCAAAATGTGGAGTTCGGCGGCTCCGCCTTTGTCCGCCAAGGTGTTGAGATCTAGTTTTTGAATGCGATAGGTGGATTGATCGCGAATAAAAATCTTTCCGGAACCGCTGCCGTTATTGCCGATCGATAATGTTCCGGTCACCGTTGAGCGATCCTTGAGGGTAACGGATCCTTTGCTGGCGGAGGTTCCAAACGATTTGGCCGCCAGGGCCAGCCGCCCGTTCAAGGAGAGATTATCGCTGATCGTAAGGTTGGCATGACCCGAAGAGGAGGCCGGGATGTTTACGGTGCGCTTGTGCTCGATGGGACTCCACATGTTGATGTTCCCGTTCCCTTGTAGGAATAGATCCTGACCATAGAGCATCATGCCGTTGTCGAGTTCGATGGTGCTGTTCACGGCAATTACGGCGTTGGGAGTACGGAAGTGCACGGACTCTTCTCCAGTGGGAACATGCTTGAGTTTCCACTTATAAGGGTCACTCCATTCGGCTTTAATTTCGTTGCCGCGCCAGAGATTTATTGATTGTGCCGAGGAGGAGATGGCCGCTCCGAAAAGTACGGCCAGTGTGAGTAAAGTATTTAGTTGGATTCTGTTTTTCATGTCCATCTCTCCCGTAAATTATCGGTGTTCTGGTTTAACTTTGATGGGAATATAAAAGCAGGATGCATGCCTTCTTTGGGGCAACATTTCTTATTGGGTGGAATTCGGGGTGATGGAGTCTGGCTGGGGTTTTAAAAATCAAACCTTGCCGGGTGTGTGGCATGGATGATGCTTAAAATAGTTGCAATTGAAGCAAACCCAACAGGGACGAATAGATGAAAAACGCACAAAACTATTTATATGCAAAAGACGCGGAAACGCTGCAGGTTCCTTATGCCGACTATACCGCGCTAATGAAGAAGGTGGAGGAGGCACAGTGCCTTCAACAGGTTAAGGCAACCGTACTGGCCGATCTCCAGAAGTTTGTGGAGGATGCTCCGGTGGCTACTCGGAATACGCCGCCGGTAGCACCTGTAGCTCCGGTTGAGCTGAAAGCCGAACCGAAAATGACAGTGTCGGCCGATCCGGTCGAAGCGCTTAAAACGGAAAAAATCTCGGTCGAGTTTACATCGGAAACTCCCGAAGTTCCAAAGGCGGCGGAGCCCGTAATGATACGCACCGAGATTTCGGATGTCCCGCCGGTTAAAAAGGATATCATCGGGCATTTCAACAAGCTCGACGAGTCGGGCCGATTGCTCAACGTCTTTAAACAATACTACACCTGTTTGAATGAAAATTGCGGAGGAACTGTGCGCGTGACCATGAAGGACGGTTTCTGCAGTCTGTGGAACTACGACGAATGGGAAGAGTTCGCATTCGTGGATATTTTTGAAAATCTTCTTCGTATCACGATCGACCCGCGCTACACGGAGGCGCTCAAGTCGCTGAACCTTTGCGAAGCGCCTCGCCTTATTTCCAGCCGCCGGAATGTGGTTTCCGTGCAGGTTGACGGTCTCAATAATATAGTACTCGAAACTCTTGCCAAGGCGTTTGCCGAGGTAGGCATGCAAATAAAATAACGTGGAGGGGACCATGAAAAATGAAGCTCAAAAAAATATATTGTTTCTGGCGATAGCCGGAGTTGTTCTCGTTGCGCTCAACGTGGGCATTTTAATGGCAACGAAAAACGGCAGTCTTGCGCCGATCGAAAACCTGACTCTTTGGGGCGCGTTCGTTGTGCTGAATATAAGCTCACTGCTATGGGCAGTTAGCCTTCTGGGACTGCAGCCACTAGTGATTGCCTTTTCCTATCTAGCGGGTGGGTTTGTAGCCTTTCTAGGTGTTCGGCTGCTGCCGGAAGTGAATGTTGCCGAAGTCACCACCGCCGGAGCCACCTACGGTGCGTTTGGTGCGCTGGCCGTCGGCAATGTCACAACCAAGGTGCGGCTGGCTTTCTTCGATAAAAAGCAGGTGCCCTTCGTATTTGTGATCGCCGCGCTTCTGCTGATGGATGGTTTCCTCAATAGCAGTGTCTCAAATGCGGGCTTGGGCGTAGTCGTTAATGCGCTGGTTCTTCCGTTTGTGATTTCCGGGGTGATCGTCGGCCTGATATGGGCTGGGTTGGCCCGGTTCGGCATCGGGGAAGGTTTTGTTCCTAGTTCGATCGAAGCCATGGCCGGAGCGCCGAGGGAAGAGCGCGTAGAAGCTATCGAAGAGAACCAGATCATGTTCCAGACTCCCGATACCATTGATGAGTCCGAAGAGCAGGAGCCTGCTGTGGCCATGGTCGTTATGGAACCTGTGGACAAACCTGAAGCTTTGGTTGAACCCGAACCCATCGTGATGGAGATCGTTGAAGGAACCGTCAGCTCGGAACCTGTGGAAGAGGATTCGGTCGACGAAAATAATTTCTTCCCGCTGGAGATTGATAAGGAAGACGAGATCATCCTTCCGCAAGAAGAGCTACAGTCGTTGGCTTCGGTCATCGGGGTGGCGGAATATATTCCAGAGCCGATTGTAGAGCCTACCCCCGTACAGGAACTTGAAGTGGTTGCCGAAGAACCTCCAGTACTAGAGGTGGAAGTAGCCTCGGAACCGGAAGAGAAAAAGGATTCTTCTCAGGATTGGTTGAGCGGTCACATGGATCTGTTGAACAACATTAAGAAAGCAAGCTAAACAAAAAAATAAAGGAGAAAACCATGAACAACGATAACGTACAGATATTCTATGATGGTAACGGAAGCGCAGTTGCGGTTCAGATGCCGATCTCGGACTACGAGAAAATCATCAAGAGTGCAAAGGATGCGGTTGAAACCAAAGAAGCGATCTCGAAAGCAGTCACCGCCCTGCAGGGTATACTTTAAGTGGATTAGACACGATGAGATCTAACAGTGTTCCGATTAAAAATGTTACCCTGATTAGGAACGCACAAAACAAAGCCACGCGCTTAACCCCGATTTTAGGACCACCGGGTTAAGTGGAACCTGCGTCCGTAAGAGGATAAAAAAGGACGCATAGAAAATGGGAAGAAAACGAAGAACATTCACGGACAAGTTCAAGGCAAAGTGGCAACCGAAGCCATCAAGGGCATAAAGACACTTAACGAGCTGGCCTAAGAAATACCAGGTTCACCCGAATCAGATTTCGGATTGGAAGAAGTCATTTCTCTCGAATGCGCCGGAGCTTTTTTCACCGGGAAAAAAGAAGCAGACCCAGACGGAGGAAGAGCTTACGACTCCACTTTTACGAAGAGATCGGGCGATTGAAAATGGACGCGAAGTGGCTCGAAAAAAAGCTATAAACCTGCCGCTTTCAACCCGCCATGACTGGGAGGAACCCCGGTGCCGATTATTCGATTCGGCGGGCAAGAACCGGGTTGACGAATGCACTGAATCCGCTGGGGTGGCCATGGCAATCGATACAACCACGAACGAACCCACCAAGGAAAGATGTGTTGTGGCCGTACACCGATGGATACATTTATCGATAGGAAATCCATTGGGTTTGAAAAAGTTAACCGATTGCATAGTAATGCAGAAGTCAGTCCATAGCTGTCTGATACTGAATCGTTCCTGACAGGGGGCTGTCAGATCTCATCGTGTCCAATGCAAATTAGATGATGCACACTGGTTTTTTTACCGCCCCAGTGTTTTACTTCACTTTCAAGTGTCCCTTACTGTACTTTCATGCGGCTGTTTACGCCGTACTTTACGGGTTTTATGGATTTGTAACGGGTTTGGATTACGGGTAAAATTGTCTTCTGTTTTTTGAATGAAAGATTTGGAGCAAGTTCAATGAGAATACTTTCGGGCATACAGCCGTCGGGCAAACTGCATATCGGCAATTATTTCGGCATGATGAAGCCGGCGATCGAATTGCAGGATCAGGGCGAGGCCTATTTGTTTATCGCGAACTACCATGCGATGACCACGGTGCAGAGTGCCGACGTGTTGCGGAGCATGACGGCGAATGTGGCACTGGATTTTCTGGCGTGCGGGATCGACCCTGAAAAGACGGCGTTCTACCGCCAAAGCGATGTGCCAGAGGTGCACGAACTGGCCTGGTTGCTTTCGACCCTGACCCCGATGGGACTGCTGGAGCGTTGCCACTCCTATAAGGATAAGGTTGCGAAGGGCATTGCGGCATCGCACGGCCTGTTTGCCTATCCGGTGCTGATGGCGGCGGACATTCTTGCGGTAAACTCCAACGTGGTTCCGGTGGGGCGCGACCAAAAGCAGCATGTGGAGGTGACGCGTGATCTGGCGATCCGCTTCAATAACGCCTTTGGCAAGGTATTCACCATTCCGGAACCGTCGATTCGTGGGGACGTAGCGGTGGTGCCGGGGGTTGACGGCCAGAAAATGTCGAAATCGTACGACAATACCATCGAAATTTTCCAAGAAGGCAAACCGCTCAAAAAACGGGTAATGAAGATTTTGACCGACAGTAAGGAGCTGGAAGATCCGAAGGATCCAGACACTTGCAATGTCTTCGCGCTCTACAAGCTACTGTCAGCCGAAGAGGAACAGGCAGAGCTTGCGGGACGTTACCGTGCTGGAGGTATGGGATATGGTCATGCTAAGACGGCGCTACTTGAAAAAATCAACGAGCACTTTGCGCCAATGCGCGAGAAGCGCGCCGAGCTCGCCGCCGATATGGATTATGTGAACGACGTTCTGTGCAACGGGGCGAAAAAAGCATCGGCACTCGCCCGCAAAACGCTTCAAAAAGCTCGCCAAGCGGTGGGCTTGGAATAAAGCAATGGAAAATGTAACGGATGTGAACAATCAGATGGATTTAATTAAAGACGACTACAAGGTCATGCTCGAGGTGTTCGAGGGGCCGTTGGATCTGCTTTTGTACCTGATCAAAAAGGACGAGGTGGATATTTATGATATCCCGATCGGGCGAGTGACTGACCAGTACATGGAATATCTGAAGCTAATGAAGGTGCTCGACCTGAACATTGCGGGCGACTTTATCGTGATGTCGGCGACGCTGATGCTCATCAAAAGTCGCATGCTGCTGCCGGTGGAATCGCGACCGGATATGGAAGAGGAAGACGCGGAGGATCCTCGTTGGGATCTAGTGCGCCAGTTGGTGGAGTACAAAAAATTTAAGGATGCCGCCGACCACCTCGAAGACCTTGAACTGCACATGGAAAACGTGTTTGGCCGTGAGAGCGAGCATGTCGAACTGGGCGAAGCTCTGGATGTGGATCTTCGCGATGCGAGCATCTTCGATTTGATTTCATCGCTGAACGATGTGCTGGGCCGAGTGCAAGAGGAGGATCTGCAGGAAATCTTTGCGGAGGAATATACCGTTTCGCAGAAAATAACCTATATCGTCGAGAACCTGAAAATTGTGAAGCGGCTGAGCATTACGGACTTGTTCACGGGCATGAATTCGCGGCAGGAGATTGTATGCACTTTCCTTGCAGTACTCGAACTGATAAAGCTCAACCGGATTGCAGCGGTGCAGGACGACCATTTCGGCGACATCATGGTGGAGCCGCGCGAGCCGGAGAAAGACGGGATTGAAGCGTTCGAAGAAGCGCTGGTGGTTGAAGGAGAATTACTTTAGGTAGGGAGAGGCGGAATGAGCGAGAGCACGGTTGATGTACTTCCGGAACTGAAACAGATTGTCGGGGCGCTATTATTTGCGGCCAGGGAGCCGCTGAGCATCAAGCGCATGCGCAAGGCAATGATTGAAACCGGGAATGGATTCAGTGGCCCTTACGAGCAATATGCCAAGGCGACCGACCGGCAGATCGAAGGCGCCTTGGAAGAGCTTCAGGAGGATCTTGAAAAAGCGAAGCTGGGACTGGACGTGGCCAAGGTTGCCGACGCGTATCGCTTGCAGAACGATGCCGCCTGCGGTCCGTTTGTCCGAGCCTTGCTGGAAAAGAACCAAACGATGCGCCTTTCCAAGCCGGCGCTTGAAACACTCGCGATCGTGGCCTACCGCCAGCCGTGCCTGCGCTCGGAGATCGAGGAGGTGCGCGGAGTTTCTGTCGATGCCGTGCTACGCAAGTTGATCGATATGCAGCTCGTGCGCGTCGTCCGTCGTAGTGAATTACCCGGTCGGCCATGGCTATTCGGTACCACGCAAAAATTTCTGGAACATTTCGGCATCAACACGATCGACGACCTTCCCGGTAGCGGTGAGCTTAAGCGCACTATCCCGGAAGAGGGCAAGAAGCAGACCACCGAACCCTTCCCTGAAATGGAAAAGGACCTCGGCGAAGAGCAGCCCAGTGCCGAGGCTGCGGAAGACGAATCGGTCGCGGCGCTCGATGAGAAAATCAAGACCGCAGAAGAAACGGTCGGGGAAGAGGTGTAATAATGAATCTCGACGACTTGAGAAACCAGATCGATTCGCTCGATAGTGAAATTGTCCGCCTGTTGAACGAACGCATCAACGTGGTACTGGACATCGGTGCGGAAAAGAAAAAGGCGGGATCGGAAATCTATGTGCCTGCACGTGAGCGCGCGGTGTTCGACAAGATTAGGCGGCTGAACGACGGACCGCTGCCGGAGGAGTCGGCGCATGCGATCTACCGCGAAATCATGTCCGCTGCGCTGGCGCTTGAAACCGATATGAAGATCGCCTACCTCGGCCCAGAGGCCACCTTTACGCACCAAGCAGCGCGGAGTAAGTTTGGCGTGAGCGTCGACTACATCCCGACCGGAACCATTAGTGCGGTATTCGATGCTGTCGAAAATCGTTCGACCGACTATGGCGTAGTACCGGTCGAAAACTCGACCGAGGGGGCTGTCACACATACCTTTGACCAGTTCGCGACCACCCCCTTGAAAATTTGCGCGGAAATTTATCTACCGATCTCGTTGACTCTTCTGGCCAGCCAGTCAAAGGAAGAGGTTAAACTCATCTTCAGCAAGCAGGAGGTGTTTGGGCAGTGCCGTAGTTGGCTGAACGCCAACATGCCTCAGGTGAAGCTCTCCCCAGTGGAAAGCACCACCAAGGCTGTTCAGCTTGCGCTCGAAACTCCCGGCGCGGCGGCGATCGCCAGTGTGATGGCTTCCGATATGTACAACATCGAAGTCCTTGCCGAAAATATTCAGGATATGCAGGGTAATACCACCCGCTTCCTCGTGATCGCACCGAAATACGGCTCCGCCACGGGGAGCGATAAAACCTCCATTGTCTTCGGCGTGAAGCACAAGGTCGGCGCGCTCTACGACGCGCTTTCCGTCTTCAAGGCCGATAATATTAACATGACCAAGATTGAATCACGCCCTAGCAAGAACAAGGCGTGGGAATACTATTTCTTCGTCGATATCGACGGCCATGCCGCCGACCCCGTCGTTGCCCGCGCCCTCGAAGAGTTGCACGGACACTGCTCCCTCATGACCGTCCTCGGCTCTTATCCCAAGGCAGTGGTCTAATTTTTTGCTGCACGGGTTGACCTTTGAGTGATTTTGGTGTTGATTACAGTTCTCCCTTGATTGGGGGCGACTGGTTTCGACGGGTAAGTTGAAGCTTCAGTGGCGTGTCGAGGTTGGCCTCCAGGCCTCGTAAAAAGGAGTCCAAAAAACATAAATGCTGACGAAAGTTACGCACTAGCGGCATAGTTCCGCTACGTCTCTACCCTGAAGCTTGTTAGGGGATAGAGGCGACGATAACAAGCTGGCGCCAAACCCGGGGATGCGGGGGGAGGAGCGAGAACCAACAGGATCCTAGCGACCAAAGTGGCTCAGACAGGCGGCAGCGGCGGCGGCGAATCCTTTAATGCCTGACTACACACGTAGAAGCTGCTGTGACTCTTATTCGGACGGGGGTTCGATTCCCCCCGCCTCCACCAGTACAAATTTCCATTGCGGGAGATTTGTGCCTCTATCATTGGTTTATTCTTGTTATTTGGTTCTCGTCTAAAGACGAGGCGAGGGCGGTTTTTACTAACCACACATCACCATTACTCGCGACCGGGAATTCGTGAAATTCTTAAACTCATACGCTCTGTACTGGATTATTTCCGTCTTCGTATGGAACCCTTGTGGACGATGGCACGGTAGGCACCGGATAGGTCGATACCAAACTACCTTGACGCGCTCTCGGCATTTTAAGGGGATCAGGTCAACCGATTGCGCGAATACTAAGAAGAGTCTTTTTGTTGAGCTCACCTATCGTGTTATCCGGAAAGGATAATATCTCATTCTCTGGATTAAGGGGGAATTCGTGGAAGTTTTTTCTGGATTTTATCGACGGGATCTCTATGGTGCTCACCTTTCTCCGGATTCATGTGGAGTGTGGCGCAAGCACTGAACGCTACGAGAAGCATGAGCTGCGGGGAGTCATATGAATAAAGTTGAATCTTTCGCTTGCGATGAGTGGGGGGGATGTCTACATTCCTGCGCTTGTCTTTTTTAAGGAAGGGATGTTATGCCGACAATTAATCAATTAGTAAGAAACCCGCGCGGAGTGGCGAAGAAGAAAAGTAAGTCGCCCGCACTGACAACCTGCCCGCAACGCCGAGGCGTTTGTTTGCTTGTTAAAACGCAAACCCCGAAAAAGCCAAACTCGGCTTTGCGGAAAGTAGCCCGTGTTCGCCTGACCAATGGTAAGGAGATCAACGCCTACATTCCGGGCGAGGGGCACAACCTTCAGGAACACAGCATGGTGCTGGTTCGCGGCGGCCGAGTGAAAGACTTGCCGGGCGTGCGTTATCACATCGTCCGCGGTGCACTGGACTGCCTTGGTGTGGATGGACGCAAGCGTGGTCGTTCCAAGTATGGCGCGAAGAAACCCAAAAGCTAACGAGAGTTTGAATTATGGCAAGAAGACGCAGAGCTGAACAAAGAAAAGTGATCCCGGATCCGCGCTACGGTAACGAGTTGGTCGCTTATATGATCAACACCGTAATGAAGGCGGGAAAAAAATCCACCGCTGCCAATATCGTGTATGGAGCGATTGAGGACATAAAAAGTCAAATGAAGGATGAAGATCCTCTAGTGGTCTTTTCGCAGGCGATTGAAAATGTCTCCCCGCGCCTTGAAGTAAAGTCCCGTCGTGTCGGTGGAGCCACCTATCAGGTTCCGCTAGAAGTTCGCCCGAAGCGCCAAACGGCTTTGGCCGCACGCTGGCTGATTCAGTATGCGAGCAAGCGGCGGGGCGTTCCGATGCGCCGTGCATTGGCCATCGAGCTGATGGATGCATATCGCGGACAGGGAAGTGCGATCAAAAAACGTGACGACACACATAAAATGGCCCAAGCCAACAAAGCTTTCGCACACTACCGCTGGTAAGCCCCAGCCCTTTGGAAAAAGAGAATGCCTAGCGCCGTGAAACAGCAGAATAATAGCCAATCCAGTAATTCGGATTCCCCCCGGGAAGCCGAAGGTCGCGGTAGTGCTTTGTCTGCGACACGGAATATTGGAATTATTGCGCACATTGATGCGGGGAAAACCACGACCACCGAGCGCATTCTCTACTATAGCGGAAAGGTACATAAAATTGGCGAAGTTCATGATGGTACGGCCACCATGGATTGGATGATTCAGGAGCAAGAGCGCGGCATCACGATCACGAGCGCCGCCACGACGTGTTTCTGGAATAAACATCAAATCAATATTATCGACACCCCCGGCCACGTGGATTTTACCGTGGAAGTGGAGCGTTCGCTTCGCATTCTTGATGGTGCTGTCGGCGTTTTTTGTGCCGTCGGCGCTGTTCAGCCGCAGTCCGAAACTGTTTGGCGCCAAGCCAAGAAATATGAAGTTCCGCGCATTGCATTCATCAACAAGATGGATCGCATGGGAGCAGACTTTGAGAATGTGGTTCAGCAAATGCGCAACAAGTTGACCGCCCCCGCGATTCCCGTTCAGATTCCATGGGGAGCCGCCGAAGATTTCAAAGGGATTGTTGACTTGATTAAAATGCAGGCGATCCTCTTTACGGGCGAAGACTCGCTCGGATCTACAGTCGAGTATACCGATATTCCGGCGGAGCTCGCCGCCAAGGCTGAGGAGGCACGTGCCACTCTGATCGAGTACGTTGCCGAACTGGATGAGGGGCTGCTTGAAGCCTTTATGGAAAATACCGATGTTTCCGAAAAGGCCTTGGTTGATGCCATTCGCCGCACGACGATCTCCAATTTGCTTGTTCCTGTATTCTGCGGATCCTCGCTAAAGAACAAAGGCGTTCAACCTTTGCTCGATGCGGTGGTTGATTATCTTCCTTCCCCGCTCGATATTCCTTCGATTACGGGGATTGCTCTGAAGGGGGAAGAAAATGTGTCGCGCGAAGCGAGCGACTTCGAACCCCTCAGTGGACTCGTTTTCAAGATGACCACCGATAAATTTGTCGGGAAACTGGCCTTCCTGCGCATCTACTCCGGCCAGTTGAAAAAAGGCCAGAACATCTATAATCCCCGCACCCGCAAGCGCGAGCGCGTGGGTCGTCTTCTGCGGTTGCATGCCAACCTTCGCGAAGACGTCGATGTACTCTATGCCGGTGAAATCGGCGGAATGGCTGGGCAAAAACTCTTTACGACTGGCGACACGGTTTGTGCTGAGAATGATGCCATTCTTCTCGAAAATATTGAATTCCCTGAGCCGGTGATCTCGATGGCTATCGAGCCGAAAACCACGGCGGATAAAGACCATCTTGTCGATGCTTTACAGGATCTTTCCGACGAAGACCCGACCTTCCATATTTCGCTTAATGAAGAGACCGGGCAGACCATTATCCAGGGCATGGGTGAGCTTCACCTTGAGATTATTAAGGATCGCATCCTGCGCGAATACAAGGTTCGGGCTAACGCTGGCAAGCCAACGGTTGCTTACCGTGAAAGCGTACAAAAGACTGGTATCGGTCGCTTTGCCTTTGACCGTGAAATCGGTGGAACCACCCATTTTGCAAGCCTGCACCTACAGGTTTCTCCAAAGCCGCAGGGTTCGGGGAATACGGTGATATTCGATATTTCTTCAAGCATCATCCCCAATGAGTTCCGCACGTCGATCGAAGAGGGAATTCATGATGCGCTGATGACCGGTGTGCTCGGTAACTTTGCGATCATTGACACGGAGGTCAAAGTAATCGGCGGCGAAACCGACTCGGTCAATTCGACGGACGTGGCTTTCCGTTCGGCAGCGGTTATGGCAGTGCGCGAGGCGGTAAAAAATTCTAAACCCACGCTACTCGAACCGATCATGCTGCTCGAGATCGATACGCCGGAAGAGCACCTTGGCGATGTGCTGGGCGACCTGAGCTCGCGCCGTGGCCGAGTTCGTGAAATCAAAGCTTTAGAAGATGTACATGTCGTGCAAGCGGATGTTCCGCTTGCGGAAGTTTTTGGATATGCAACATCGTTGCGTTCATTAACAAAGGGTAGGGCGAGTTATACGATGGAGCCGCAAGCGTTTGAATCGGTCCCCGCGTCCATGCAAGATTCTATCCTAAATAGGTGATAAAATATGACAAATCAACGTATTAGAATTCGGTTGAAGTCGTTCGACCACAGAGTGCTCGACGTTTCAGCCTCGGAGATCGTGGAAACGGCCCGCCGTACCGGCGCCCGTGTTGCCGGACCGATTCCGTTGCCGACCCGCATTGAGCGGTTCACGGTGAACAAGAGTCCGCACGTGAATAAGAAGGCCATGGAACAGTTCGAGATCCGCACGCACAAGCGTTTGCTGGACATCATCGACCCCACGATCAAGACGGTCGACGAACTCAAAAAGCTTAATCTGCCGGCGGGTGTAGATATCACCATCAAAATCTAAGTGGTGCTGTTATGAAGGGTTTAATTGGAAAAAAATTAGGGATGACCTCGGTCTACGACGAATCCGGTGCTGCGGTTCCGGTGACGGTCATCGAAGCGGGGCCATGCGTTGTTGTTCAGCAGAAGAGCAACGAGAAGGAAGGCTACTCCGCCGTCCAGCTGGGTTTTGAAGATCAAAAAGAGCAACGTTTGAATAAGCCAGCCAGTGGTCATTTCAAAAAAGCGGGTGTTTCGGCTAAGCGCATCCTGCGAGAACTGCGCGTGGAAGGTTCAGCCGACGTCGCTATTGGCGATGTAATCAACGCCGACGCGTTTGAGGGTGTCAATTATGTCGACATCACTGCAACGGGCAAGGGCCGTGGATTTCAGGGCGTAGTTAAGCGCTATGGATTCGGTGGCGGCCGTGCAAGTCACGGTGGTGGCTGGACCCGCAAGCCGGGTTCGATTGGTATGTGCGAATTTCCCGGTCGTGTGTTCAAGGGCAAAAAGATGCCTGGCCAGATGGGTGACAAGCGCGTAACCACACAAAATCTAAAGATCGTTCAGATTCGTCCCGAAGAAAACCTCATTCTCATTAAAGGGTCGATCCCTGGTGCGAAGGGCGGAATCGTGGTCATCAAAGAAGCGCTCAAAAGGAAGTAACCGAGGAAGATCATGAGCAAACTACCTTTAAAAAGCAGTAATGGAGATAACGTCGGCGAATACGAATTTGCGGATAGTCTCCTCGTTCTCGATAAGGGCGATCAGGCGGTCCATGAAGCGGTGGTGGCATACAATGCACACCAGCGCGCTGGAACGGCATCGACCAAGAGCAAGGCCAATGTTTCCGGAACAGGCGCTAAGCCTTGGAAGCAGAAAGGTCTTGGCCGTGCACGTGCTGGCTACAAACAGTCGCCCATCTGGCGTGGCGGTGCAGTAGCCCACGGGCCGCACCCCAGCAAGTATAAGAAGAAACTTTCCAAGAAAGTCGCCAAGTTGGCCTTCCAGCGCGCATTTAGTGCCAAGGTAGATCAGGGCGAGATTACCGTGATCGAGAATCTGGCGATCTCCACACCGAAGACCAAAGAGTTCACTGCCGTTCTAAAAGGACTCGGCTTGGATCGTGGCGCGCTGTTCATTGTGGATGCAAACACGGATAATGTGTTGCTGGCCGCCCGGAACATCCCGCAGGTTGAAGTGGTTACCGCCGCACTGGCCAACACCTACCAGATCCTGCGCTATAAAAACGTGGTCATCACTAAGGCCGGCATGGAAGCGCTGGAAAAACGCCTGGCATAAAGGAATCGCCGATATGAAAAGTTCAGCTGATGTTATTAAGAAGATTTTGTTGACGGAAAAGGGCACCCGCCTTTCGGAGGAGCAAAACCAATATCTGTTCCGTGTGGCCAAGGAAGCTAACAAAGTAGAAATCAAGAAAGCAGTGGAAGCACTCTTCAGTGTCCGTGTTATGGCCGTCAATACGATGCGCCGAAAAGGGAAGAAGAAGCGCCAACGCACTGCCCAATACGGAACAACGGCTTCGTGGAAGCGCGCTGTTGTTACCTTGCATAAAGAAGACAGTATCAATCTGATCTAAGGAGTTTGTTGCAATGGGTTTGAAATCACATAAACCATATACACCGAGTCGGCGACACATGGTGTTGTCCGACTTCGCCGACATAACCAAGTCGTCGCCTGAGCGCAAATTGGTTAAAGGCAAGAAAAGTAACGCCGGACGCAATAGTGCTGGCCGAATTTCAGTTCGCCACAAGGGTGGCGGACATAAACGCCGCTACCGCGTGGTTGACTTCAAGCGTGAAAAGTTTGGTATTCCTGCCAAGGTGGCCGCGATCGAGTACGATCCAAACCGTTCAGCACGTATCGCACTGCTACACTATGCAGACGGCGAAAAACGCTACATCGTCGCTCCGGTAGGCTTACTGGTGGGAAGCACGATCATGTCGGGTCCCGATGCCGAGCCTTCAGTAGGCAACGCATTACCGCTCTCCAGTATTCCGGTGGGCACTTCCATACATAATATCGAGATGGTTGCCGGTCGCGGCGCACAGATGGTTCGCTCCGCCGGAACGTCGGCTCAGTTGATGTCCCGCGAAGAAGAGTTTGCGCACATTAAAATGCCTTCTGGTGAAATTCGCCTGGTTCGCACTAACTGCTTGGCCACAATTGGACGTGTGGGAAATGTGGACCACAACAACATCGTGATGGGAAAGGCGGGTCGCAAACGTTGGTTAGGCGTCCGTCCGACCGTTCGTGGTGTGGCAATGAACCCGGTTGATCACCCAATGGGTGGTGGCGAAGGTCGCACCTCTGGTGGTGGTCATCCGCAATCCCCATGGGGATTGCTAGCAAAAGGCAAGCGCACTCGTGATAAGCATAAAGCGACGAACAAATACATTGTTGAGCGGAGGAAGAAATAATCATGGCACGTTCACTAAAAAAAGGACCTTTTGTTGCAGCAAAGCTGGTTAAGAAGGTCAGAAAAATGGATGATTCAGGGCGCAAGAGTCCGATCAAAACTTGGTTCCGCGGCTCGATGATTGTTCCCGAGTTCGTGGGACATACCTTCAATGTACACAACGGCAAGATATTCGTTCCGGTATTTGTTACAGAGAACATGGTGGGTCATAAACTGGGTGAGTTTTCTCCCACTCGCGGGTTCAGAACCCACGGTATGGCAACGGAAAAGACTGCCAAGTAAATTTTCTGAAGGAAGTACTGGATTTTAGAAACAATACACGTAGACTGTCCGCCTTTTGCATATCGTGGACAAAATCGAGAGTGAGAGCACTATGGAAGTCTCAGCAATAACTAAATATGTTAGAATGTCGCCTACCAAGGCGCGCGATCTAGCAAACGAGATCAAAGGATTGCCAGTAGCGGATGCCTTGCGCATTACAGAGTTTAACGCTCGTAAGGCGGCCCTTCAGATCGGAAAGACCTTGAAGTCGGCGATTGCAAATGCTGAGAATAACGAGGGACTTTCGGTGGATAGCCTGTATGTGAAGAACGCCATTGTGGACGGAGGGCCGATGCAGAAGCGTTTTCGTCCGCGTGCAAGAGGTATGGCGAGTCCGATTCAGAAGAAGACCAGCCACATAACTATAATTTTAACCGACAACGCATAGTTGACGAAAGGAGACCGTTTTGGGTCAGAAAGTAAATCCAATTGGGTTCAGGCTTGCTTTGAACAAAGACTGGCGATCACGCTGGTTCGCGGACAAGCGTAGCTTCGGAAAATTGCTGAAAGAGGATATTGAAATCCGTGAGAAAATTACCGGCCGTCTCAAGGATGCCGCCGTCTCGGATATCTATATCGAACGCTATGCGAACCGCATCCGCATCACGATCAAGACCGCACGTCCGGGTTTGGTGATCGGTCGAAAAGGCGAGGATATCGATAAACTGCGTGAGCTGATCGCTAAGCAGACGGGCAAGGAAATCTATGTCGAGATCGCAGAGATCAAAAAGCCGGATATTGATGCCCAGCTCGTGGCCGAGAATGTGGCTATGCAGCTCGAACGTCGAGTCTCCCATCGCCGCGCCATGAAGCGTGCTCTCCAAATGGCTATGGACAACGGTGCTCTGGGAATCAAGATTCTTGTTGCGGGGCGTTTGAACGGTGCAGAAATCGCGCGTTCGGAAAGCTACAAGGAAGGCAAGATCCCGTTGCACACGTTGCGCGCGAATATTGATTATGGAACAACCGAGGCAAATACTGTGGCAGGAATCATCGGAATTAAGGTGTGGATCTGCAA
The DNA here is from genome assembly GCA_003230915.1 of Kiritimatiellales bacterium. Lineage (GTDB taxonomy): Bacteria > Verrucomicrobiota > Kiritimatiellia > Kiritimatiellales > Pontiellaceae > Pontiella. Next base: position 25,418 of record QIHI01000048.1, read on the forward strand.
GGAAGCCGAAACCAAAGCCTAGGAGTTTGACCAATGCCTTTGATGCCAAAAAGAGTTAAGTTTAGGAAGGTTCAGCGTGGTTCGCGTAAAGGTCTTGCAACGACCGGAAACCAGCTTGCCTATGGAGAGTACGGGCTTCAGTCCTTGGAGCGTGGATGGATCTCAGCAGTCCAGATCGAAGCGTGCCGTGTGGCTGCCAACCGTGCTATGAAACGTAAGGGAAAGCTGTGGATTCGCATTTTCCCCGATAAACCCATTACTAAGAAGCCGCTAGAGGTGCGCATGGGTAAAGGTAAGGGAGCGGTCGACCAGTGGGTTGCCGTAATCAAGCCCGGAACCATGCTGTTCGAACTCGACGGAGTTCCGGAATCGCTGGCTAAGGAATGTCTGCGTCTTGCAGCCACCAAGTTGCCGGTTCGCGTTCGTTTTATTCAGCGGCATTCACACGACTAGTTGATAGGATTTGCTATGAAGGTAAAAGAGATTAAGGAATTGACGATGGAAGAGCTGGAGCAACAGCTGCAGGACATCAAAAAGGAGCAGTTCAATCTGCAACTTCAACAGGTGTCTGGACAACTTGAGAATTCGGCACGCGTGAAAGAATTGCGCCGGACGGTTGCTCGCATTAAAACCATCCAGAACCAAAAAGTTGAAGGGTAAAGGTATGGAAGAGGCTAAAAGACATTTGAGAAAAACGCGTGATGGGCGTGTGTGCAGCGATAAAGCCGATAAGACGATCGTTGTGATGATTGAAAGGCGTGTGCGCCATCCATTATATGGGAAGGAAATCCGCATTACGAAGAAGGTTCACGCCCACGACGAGGAAAACCGTGCCAAGCTTGGCGATGTGGTCCGCGTGATGGAAACCCGCCCGCTCAGCCGCTTGAAGCGCTGGCGTTTGGTGGAAATTATTTCTGAATCTTCTAAATAAATAGGTGAAGTTCAATGATTTTGGAACAAACACGTTTAAAAGTGGCGGATAACTCGGGGGCGCGCAGTGTCATGTGCATTCGCGTTCTTGGAACCAAGCGCAAATTTGCGCGAGTGGGCGAGTTGATTCGGGTTACCGTGAAGGAAGCACAGCCGAATGGTGTGGTGAAGAAGGGCGAACTCTGTCGGGCTGTGATCGTTCGCACCAAGAATACGATTCGTCGGGCAGACGGTTCCTGCCTGCGGTTCGATAGCAATGCTGCTGTGATCGTCGATGAAAAGGGCAATCCGGTTGGGACTCGTATCTTCGGACCGGTCGCCAGAGAATTGCGCGAGGCGAACTACATGAAAGTGGTATCGCTTGCGCCAGAAGTGCTGTAGGCGTATCGAGAGGAATTTAGAATGAAGAATATTGTAAAATGCCATATCAAAAAGGGTGATAACGTAACCGTGATCGCCGGTGATGAAAAGAACAAGTCCGGCAAGGTGCTCCAGATTATTCCACAGAAAGGCCGCGCTTTGGTCGAAGGTGTGAATTTTGTAAAGAAGCACATACGTAAAACAGAGGACAACCCGCAGGGCGGAGTGGTTGAAATGGAATCCTCCATTGCGATCTCAAACCTGAAGGTGTCGAAATAAACGTTCCGGGTGCGGAATAGGAAATTTTGGAGGACGGGTTCGATGGCCCCAACAATGAAAACAAAATATAACGATGTGGTTGCTCCGGAGCTGATTAAGTCTCAGGGATACACCAATAAAATGCAGGTTCCTAAGATCGAAAAAATTGTACTGAACCTGTGTGTGTCAGTCGCGAATGATCGCGATGTTCTACAAGCCGTTGCTGACGATATGGGAAAGATCACAGGCCAAAAGCCGGTAATCACCAAGGCAAAAATTAGCGTATCGAACTTTAAACTGCGTGAAGGTATGTCGATTGGCGCCAAGGTAACATTACGAGGCTCTCGAATGTATGAATTCATGGATCGTCTCGTGAATGTGGCGTTGCCGCGTATTCGCGACTTCCGTGGAATCCCCGGAAACTCGTTCGATGGACAGGGCAACTATTCGATGGGCATGCAGGAGCAGACCGTGTTTCCTGAAATCGACCCGGATAAAGTGAAAAAAGTGCACGGTATGGATATCACGTTTGTAACTTCGGCGAAGAGCGATGGAGAAGCCAAAGAGCTTCTTACGCTCATGGGTATGCCGTTTGCAACCGGTAATCAATAAGCGAAAGGTATTAAAATGGTTTTAACGGATCCAATAGCTGATATGTTGACCCGCATTCGCAATGCGAATATGGCGGAAAAGAAAATTGTGCAAATGCCGCATTCCAAGATGAAGAGCGAAATTGCGCGCTTGCTGAAATCGGAAGGTTTCATCAAGGATTACACCATGGAGAACGAAGAGGGCAAAAGTGTTCTCAATGTATTCCTGAAATACACGGTCGAGCGCGAGCCGGTGATCCAGGGGTTGCGTCGCATTAGTAAGTCAAGTTGTCGTAAGTATGCGGCAGCCAACGAGGTTCCTCGCGTACTCGGAGGAATTGGTGTGGCTATCTTAAGCACCTCTTCCGGGGTGATGACCGACAATGAAGCCAGAAAACAGAATGTCGGAGGCGAAGTCCTCTGCTATATTTGGTAGGAGATTTGGGGTTAAGTTATGTCTAGAATAGGAAAACAACCAGTTTTAATTCCCACGGGCGTAACGGTGGAAGCCGCCGCCGGAACAGTCACCGTTAAGGGATCCAAGGGCGAATCTGCCTATACGGCTCCTGACTGCATCGCAGTTCAAGTGGAGGGCAGTAGTGTTGTGGTCTCCCGCACGGACGGGAGTCGACATAGTGCTACTATGTTCGGCACAGTACGCAGTATTATCAACAACATGGTGATCGGTGTGAGTACGGGCTACAAAAAGACCCTGCTCATCGAGGGCGTTGGCTACAAAGCCCAATTGAAAGGAACGGAAGTTGTTCTTTCGCTCGGATATTCCCACGACATCATTTACAGCATTCCGGTGGGCATCAAGCTCGATGTCCAAGGGGGGACTACGATTGTTATTGAAGGAATCGACAAACAAGCGGTTGGGCAAGTGGCGGCGTGTATCCGCGACTTCTCCCCAGTCGAGCCATACAAAGGTAAGGGCGTACGCTACTCTGATGAGCAGGTTCGCCGTAAAGAAGGCAAGGCGGTTGCATAATCATGAGCGTTAAAACGAAAAAAGAATTTAGAGTCCGTCGGCACCTGCGTGTTCGCAAGAAAATAAAAGGCACAGCAGAACGTCCGCGCATGGCGATCTTTCGCTCCAACAAGCGCCTGGCAATTCAGTTTATTGACGATGAAGCCTGCGTAACCCTTGCTGGTGCGTCCAGTAATGCAAAGAATGTTGAAGCGGCTAAGGCATTAGGCACAAAAGCGGCTGAGCAGGCCAAAGAAAAAGGTATTAAAAACGTGGTGTTCGATCGGGGTGGATTCGCCTTTGGTTCTAACCTCAAGGCTCTTGCTAACAGTGCCCGCGAAGCGGGACTTAAATTTTAGGATATTCAAGGAGTTCCCTACACATGGCAGAAGAACGTACAGAGCGAAGGGGTCGTAACGACCGGAACAGTGGTAGAGACCGCAAGCGCCGGGGTGACCGGAAAGATTTTAAGGAAAAATCAGAATTCGAAGAACGGGTGGTTCACATCAGCCGTAACTCGAAGGTAGTCAAAGGCGGGCGTCGGTTTAGTTTTGGCGCGCTAGTCGTTGTTGGCGACCGTAAGGGTCGTGTAGGGTACGGACTCGGAAAAGCCGCAGAAGTGGCGGAAGCGATCCGCAAGGCAGGTGAAGTAGCCAAACGTAATTTGGTAACCGTCACGATGCGCGGAACCACACTGCCGCACGATGCGATTGGAAAGTATAGCGGTGCGCAGGTGTTGATTCGCCCCGCGTCCAAAGGTACTGGGTTGATCGCAGGCGGCCCATGCCGTGCGGTACTTGAACTGGCTGGTGTTCGCGATGTTCTCGCAAAATCGCTGGGTAGCAACAACCACTTGAACGTAACAAAGGCAACCTTGGAAGCTTTGGGTCAGTTGCGCACCAAAGAAGCCGCACTGGCGGCTCGCAAGGGTTAATTTTATTAAGAGGATTTAGTCATGGATTTGCATTCATTGCAGACAGCAGAAGGTTCGAAACACCGTAGAATCCGCCTTGGCCGCGGTCGTGCTTCCGGAAAAGGGAAGACTTCTGGGCGCGGTCATAAAGGTCAGATGGCTCGTACCGGAAGTGTGCATAAGCCGCTTTTTGAAGGGGGGCAAATGCCGCTCGTACGAAAATTACCGAAACGGGGGTTCACCAACTTCACCCGCAAGACTATTGTTCCGGTAAATCTCGATGCACTCGCCAAATTCGACGATGGTAGCGAAGTTACAATCGAGTTACTTCAAGAAAAAGGGCTGGTTAATGGCCGCTTCGACGGTGTGAAGATTTTGGGCGAAGGAACACTGGAGAAAAAGCTGACTATTAAGGTCAGTGCCTTCTCAGCCTCGGCAAAGGAAAAAATCGAAGCCGCTGGCGGCACTTGCGAAGTTGTATAACCGATAAGGTTCAATCCCATGCTTTCTGCGTTCGTTAATACTTTCAAGATTGTTGAGCTTAGACAGCGAATTCTTTTCACGTTCGGTCTGGTCTTTGTATGCCGGCTGATTGCCGCCATCCCGCTTCCAGGCGTGGATGCGCTGATGATCCGGGAATATTTTGACAGCATGGCCTCTACGGGGGGTGGTTTTCTTGGCATGTTCAACATGTTCAGTGGTGGAGCCCTCCTGCAGTGTTCGATCGGCGCATTGGGAATCATGCCGTACATTAGTGCATCGATCATCCTTCAGTTGATGACCTCTATCATACCGCATCTTGAAAAACTATCGAGGGAAGGCGATGTGGGGCGTCAGAAAATTACACAATATACACGTTATTTGACGGTAGTCATCTGTGCTATTCAGGCTTTGGGTATTGGATTATCGATTCAGTCCGGTAACTTCCTCGGCTCAGGACTTCCCGCTGAAGTGGTTCGAATTCCTGGCTTTGGGTTCATATTGCTTACGATGGTTTCTATGCTTACGGCGTCGTTGCTGATTATGTGGGTTGGCGAGCAGATTACGGATCGTGGTATTGGCAACGGAATTTCACTCATCATTACCGTGAATATTATTAGCGGACTTCCGATGGCCATTAAGTCCCTGATCGACAAAATGACACGTATTGACGGCGTTGCTGAAATTGGTGTTTTCCATTTGGCCTTGTTGCTCTTCCTGCTGGCTGCCGTCATCATCTGCGTGGTAGCGATTACTCAAGCGCAGCAAAAGATTCCAGTTCAGTTCGCAAAACGGATGGTCGGACGAAAAATGATGCAGGGCGGAACGCAAAGTCTTCCGTTGCGCGTTAACTATTCTGGCGTAATGCCCATCATTTTCGCGGGTGCCATCATGGGCGTTCCCGCCTTTGTTTTCCGATTCTTTCCGTGGGAATGGGCGCATAGTGCTTCTGCGGCGATGAGCGTGGGCTCGTTCTGGTACATGCTTTTCTTTGGGCTGATGATTTTATTCTTTTCCTATTTTTGGGTGGCTACACAATTTAACCCAATCCAGATTGCCGATAACCTGAAGACACAGGGGGGGTATGTGCCGGGAATTCGGCCAGGGCGTCCGACGGCTGAGTTTCTAGACCGCACAATGACGCGCCTGACTTTGGCGGGTGCCGTTTTCCTCACGATCATCGCCCTGTTGCCAAGTGTCATCTCCTCTCAACTGAAAATTCCGTGGAATGTATCGCAGTTCTTCGGCGGAACCAGCCTGTTGATTATCGTGGGTGTGATGCTTGATACCATGCGCCAGATTGAGTCGCATTTGCTTATGCGCCAATACGATGGTTTTTTGAAAAAAGGTAAACTTCGTAGCGGTCGATGACCGCGATCGTTCTACTGGGTCCTCCGGGCGCGGGTAAAGGAACTGTATCCGAAGTTCTGGTGGCGAAGGGATTCACCCACATTTCTACGGGCGAAATGTTGCGAGAGCAAATCCGGATTGAGACTCCACTTGGAATTGAGGCAAAAAAAAGCCTGGATCAAGGTAAGTTTGTTTCCGACGGTATCGCGATGGAGATGGTTCGATCTCTACTGGAAGCGGCGGATTCAAATCAAAAATTCCTTTTTGACGGGTTCCCCCGCACGCTGGTGCAGGCGGAGAAACTTGATGAATCGGCCGATGCGCTCGGTCTTGAATTGACCGATGTGGTTTTGCTTGAATGTCCTGCGGAGCAATTGATTGAACGCCTATCCGGGCGTCAAACTTGTAAGCAGTGCGGTACTATCTATCATGTTATCCACAATCCCTCCGATGTGACGGGAATCTGTGATCGAGATGGGGCTGAACTTGAATCCCGACCGGATGATGCAGCGGAAACCGTCCGAAAACGCCTTGAAATTTATACCGAGCGAACCGCGCCGCTAATCAAATACTATCGTAATACAAACTTAATTCATACGGTCGATGCTTCCCGCAGTATTGAACAGGTTCGGGATGAAGTTGCTGAAAAATGGGACAGCCTTTTCCATGATTAATATTAAGAATCCCCGCGAATTAGAATCCATGCGCGTGAGTGCAAAAAAGACGGCGACAATCCTACACAAGGTGGCCTCCAAAGTTGCGCCCGGCGTAACCACGAAGGAACTCGACGACTACGCCGCCGAGCTAGCGCGTGAGCAAAATGGCAGTTGTGCATTCTATGGCTACCATGGCTTCTCTGGCCACATCTGCTCCTCCATCAACGAAGAGGTCGTGCATGGTGTTCCCGGGAAAAGGGTGATTCGTAATGGCGATGTTGTCAGTATTGATTTTGGCCTCGTTTTCGATGGGTTTGTTGGCGACACCGCCACAACCGTGGCTGCTGGTGAAATCGATCCCGAATGGAAGCGCCTGCTTGATATCACCAAAACCTCGCTCCATGCCGGTATTACGATGGCAGTTGAGGGGAATCGTCTTTCAGATATTTCACATGCGGTTCAAGTGGTGGCGGAGGCGGCGGGTTTTTCCGTTGTGCGCGATTTCGTCGGCCACGGGATCGGGCGAGAACTACACGAGGATCCGCAAATTCCAAACTATGGCCCAGCAGGTCGTGGTCCGATTCTCAAAGCCGGAATGACCTTTGCCATCGAGCCGATGATCAACTTGGGCGTGCACAAGACAGAAACCCTTGGGGACGGTTGGACCGTGGTCACAAAAGATCGTCTGCCGTCCGCGCACTTCGAGCACACGATAGCCGTCGGAAAGCAAAAGCCTGAAATCCTGACCCTTCCGGATGTCGATTAAGTAGGAATATTGCTCCGGTTCGGCATGCCCCTGAAAACGGGGATATAATGCGGTCTTTTTGAAAGATAGTTAAGGTGGGTATGCTTCGATTCTGGGAGACTGCACGCTCTCTTAATCAAGAAGGGCGAATGAACGTACCCGTTCTTTAAATCCTTTGCCTTTGCCGTGTGCCTGGTTTGGCCCACAATAAGCCTGATGAGAGCAGGTGCGCCACATCAACCGGAGAAGTTGAATGCGGACTCGTTCAGCGCCCACTCAAGTTCAAATCGTGCAACTTATACCATTTTCAATAACGAATCGGTATTAAGTTCGTAGACGTATTGTTTGCTTGAGTATGAAGTCAGCCATCGCCCCCAGTTTCCGAGCAGAGGTGGGTTGTTCCCAGAAGGGTCGCAAGGCTTCTGTTATTTTCTCTTCTATGGGATCCAAGGTTTTAAAGATCGAGTTGCAGATTTGATCCTTCACGACATCCCACAACCGCTCGGTCGGGTTGAGTTCGGGGCTGTAGGGGGGGGTGAAAATACAATGACAAAGGTGGGGATGAAAAGTTCGATGAAGAGGGGCTCGCCCATGTAGAAACTCATGCATGGGAGCCTACTGTTGGTCGAGGGTGCGGACATCGTTTTGCAGGAGTTCGAGTACGGATTTAAATTTATCGAAGTTGTCGGGTTTGATATTGGCGAGGGTTTCGTGGGCTTCAAGGGTGGTTTTGGCGGCATCGAGTTTATCCGAACTATCAGGTTCGAGTACTTGGACTTCTTCCTCTTGCCCGGCCACCAGTTCCTGTTCCTCGCCGGTGCAGGAGAGGGAATAATCGAGCACTCGATCAACGCCGAGCGTGATGAGTAATTTTTGATTTTTCTCCGATAGATTGATGAGTTTGAAGGTGGTACCGGGCTTGTCTTTGATGTGGTAGGCGAGACCGGCAAGCACTCCCATAAAGGTGCTGTCCATGCCGCAGCAGTCCGACATGTCGATCAGGATACGATTGGCCGATCCGGACTTGATGGCTTGGTGGATGAACTGCCTCATAGGCGGACTGATCTTGAACGAGCCGCGTCCTTCGACGCGGATCACGGCAGTCTGGTCGATATATGCCGCCGTAAGATGGTCTTGGTTGTTGCCTAAACCCATGATTTTTAACCTTATATTGCTCCAACTACGGGAATAGTAGCATCGGCGAATTTGAGTTCAACGTGAATAGTTGGGAAAAACACATAGGGTATTATGAAGGGAACGGAATGATGAAATGAAGGTCGTAAATACGGGTTTTAATCAGGAGGCAGGTTGCACAATCACAACGCACTCACCCTTAACGTTTCGCCCTTCGTAGGCTGCGCGGATTTCCGCCGCTGTTCCGGTGGTCAGCTCCTCGAATTTCTTAGTCAACTCTCGTCCGGCAAACACGATGCGCTCGGCCCCAAGATGCTCCTCGATCTCGCCGAGTAGCTTGAACAGGCGGTAGGGCGACTCGTAGAAGACCACCGGTAGGTCGGCCTCCACCCACTTGAGCAGGTCGCGTTTGCGGCCTCCGCTTTTGTGGGGAAGGAACCCAGCGAAGATAAACCCCTTCTCGCCGAACCCGCTGAGGGAGACGGCGGTGGTGACGGCCGCCGGACCTGGGATGGAGGTGATCATCACGGCCGCCTCGCGGCAGAGCGCCACCACGCGCGCGCCGGGATCGGAGATGCCCGGCATACCCGAGTCGGTCACCATGGCGATGGCCTCGCCGTTTTGGATTCGCTCGATAATCTGCTCAGCCCGCTGCACCTCGTTGAACTTATGGCAGCTCATCAGGCGCGTGGTGATTTCATAACGACTGGTCAGCCGTCGTGTATGGCGGGTATCCTCCGCCACAATCAGGTTGGCTTCTTTCAGCGTTTCCAGCGCTCGGATCGAGAGGTCGCTCAGATTTCCGATCGGTGTGCCCACAATGTAGAGTCCTGCATCCATGGAAAACAGAGTACGGAAAAACTCACCCATGGAAAAGGGGAGAGGGAACTTTATTTGGGTGCTGAATCGTTAGCGATTCAGATTTCGATATACCCCGTTCTGCGCTAAACAAGGGAGAGATGAAGATTGGAATCCTATCCGACACGCATGGCAACCTCCCCGCCACTTACTTGTGAATTTAGCGCAGGATTTCGTTGATCTTTTCGAGCTGCTCGGAGCCGGGGCAGAGTTCGGTTTCGGTGAGGTTCCGAAGCGGGGTGGCGGTGGTGTTCATGGTTTCGTGGATTTCCTGCGAGTCGAGGTCGACAAACAGCAGGCCGGTGAGAACCTTGCCTTCGGCTTTGTAGTCATTAATGAGGGTGAGGGCCGATCGGCGGCTGTGGAGATCGTGTTTTTCATCGAGCTTCTGGAGGTGGATGACGGAGCCGTCGTGCATGGTGACGACTTCGGAGGTGCCGGGGGCATAGTCGGTGGTAATCTCTTCTTCCGGCGGAACAAAGTCGACGGCGTTGCTGGAGGCCATGTGCTGGCGGATATAATCGTAGGATTTGGTGGAATTGGGGGAGTTGTTGAAGGTGACGCAGGGCGAGATGACGTTGATGAAGGCAAAGCCTTTGTGGGCGATGGCCGCCTGGATGATCGGAACAAGCTGAGACTTGTCGCCGGAGAAGCTGTTGGCAACGAAGGTGGCACCAAGCTGGAGGGCGACGGAGCATAGGTCGATGGGTTCGAGCGCATTGGGCTCGCCTTTTTTGCTGACGGAGCCGATATCCGTGGTGGCGGAATCCTGTCCCTTGGTGAGGCCGTAGACGCCGTTGTTTTCGCAGATGTAGATCATATTAACGTTGCGGCGGACAACGTGGACGAACTGACCCATGCCGATGGAGGCGGTGTCTCCGTCTCCGGAGACGCCGATGTAAAGCAGGTTGCGATTGGCCATGTTCGCGCCGGTGGCAACGGCGGGCATGCGGCCATGTACGGAGTTGAACCCGTGGGAATTACCGAGGAAGTAGGTCGGGGTTTTCGATGAGCAACCAATGCCGGAAAGTTTGGCGACGCGGTGGGGTGGAATCGACATTTCAAAGCAGGCATCGATGATGGCGGCGCTGATGGAGTCGTGTCCGCAACCGGCGCAAAGTGTGGAAACGCGACCTTCATAGTCCTTCGTCGTGTAGCCGAGTTCGTTTTGGGGTAGGTTGGGATGGCGGAAGCCGGGGACGGAATAGCTCATGGTGGGATTCTCTCTATTTTCTGCTACTGCGGCGGGTGCGCGGTGCGGTGGCAGTTTGCAGGATGTTGTCGCGGATGATGTGTCGAATGAAGCGGGCGGTGATGGGGCTGCCGTCGTAGTGCAGTAGCGAGATTAGCTTGTGGGGGGTGAACTCGAATTCGTTGATGAGCAGGGTGCGCATCTGCGCATCGCGGTTTTGCTCGACCACAAAGACATATTCGTGCTGCTCGATGAAATCCTCGACTTCGTCGGAGAAGGGGAAGGCCTTAATGCCGAGGCTATCGAGCGAAATACCGTGGAGGCGATCAAGGTGGTGCAGAGCCTCGAGGGTGGAGGCTTCACTGGTGCCGTAGTAGATCACACCGACGTTGCAGGGCTTGCCAGTGGTGCGGATGTCGGGTTTGGGCACATTGTGTCGGGCGGTCTCCCATTTTCGTTGTAGCCGCTCCATATTGTCCACATATTTTTTTCCGTCCTCGGTATAGGTGGCGTATTCGTCTTTGGAGGTTCCGCGCGTAAAGTAGGCACCTTTTGTGGGGTGGGCGCCGGGCAGGGTGCGGTAAGGAATTCCGTCCGCGTCGATGTCAAGGTAGCGGCCAAAAGGTTCCTCCATGGTTTCGAGATCATCGGCTGTGAAAACTTTACCGCGATCATACGTGCGCTCGTCATCCCATTCCAACGGCTCGGACATATGTTCGTTCATGCCGAGGTCGAGGTCGGACAGAACCAGCACGGGAGTCTGGAAGTGTTCGGCGAGGTCGAGCGCAGTGGCGGTGAATTCAAAGCACTCCTTCGGGGTGGAGGGATAGAGGCAGATGTGCTTGGTGTCGCCGTGCGAGGCATAGGCGCTGTAGAGCACGTCCGACTGCTGCGTGCGCGTCGGCATCCCGGTCGAGGGCCCCGCACGCTGGACGTTTACGAGCACGGACGGGATTTCGGCGAAGTAGGCCAGCCCTAGGAATTCGTTCATCAGCGAAAGACCCGGCCCGCTGGTGGCGGTGAAGGCGCGTGCACCGTTCCACGAGGCGCCGATTACCATACCGATTGCGGCGAGCTCATCCTCGGCTTGGACGATGGCAAAGTTCTTTTCACCGGTTTCCGGATCGACGCGCAGTTTCCGGCAGTACTTTGCAAAGCTGTCGATAACGGAGGTCGAGGGGGTGATGGGATACCAGCCGGCCACGGTGGCGCCGCCGTAGACCGCACCCAGTCCACAAGCCGAGTTCCCATCCACTAAAATCCTGTTCCCGACCTTGTCGCGCCGAGAAAGGCGGAACGCAAGGGGGCATTCGTGGAGTTTTTTGGCTACATCATAGCCCATTTGTAGGGCTTTAACGTTTGGGGCAATCAGTTTTTCCTTGCCCTTGAACTGTTCGCCGATCAAACCCTTGAGCACGTCGAGTTCGATGTCGAGCAGAGCCGCGAGCGAGCCAACATACATGACGTTGCGGAAGAGTTGGCGGTGGCGCGCATCTTTATAGGCCTCGCGACAGTGCTCCATAAAAGGCACCCCGATGAAGTCGATATCGTTGCGTAGCAGAATTTTGTCGATTGGCTTACTACTGTCGTAGATGAAATATCCGCCGGGTTGCAGTTCGGCCACGTCGCGCTCCATGCTCTGTGGGTTCAGGCAGACCATGATGTCGATCCCGCCGCGCCGCCCGAGAAATCCGTTTTCGTTGACGCGGACCTCGTACCATGTAGGCAGACCCTGGATGTTGGATGGGAAGATGTTTTTGGGGCTGATGGGAATGCCCATGCGGAAGATCGCTTTGGAGAACAGGCTGTTGGCACTAGCCGATCCTGTCCCGTTTACATTAGCAAATTTGATGACAAACTTGTTGGTTTTGATATCGCGCTTCATGACTGCTGTCCTGCCTTTGTAACGGTATAGTCAAATTTTTGCATGTCCCATGCGGCAGTAGGGCAGCGTTCGGCGCACAACCCGCAGTGGAGGCAAACATCTTCATCTTTCACCATAACTCGTTGAGTGGGGAGAGTGGTTGAGACATAAATATCTTGGGAGAGGTTCAGGGCGGGTACGATCAGCTTTCTCCGTAAGGCCGCTTCCTCGTCATTATCGGTAAAGGTGAGGCAATCGACAGGGCAGATATCGACGCAGGCATCGCACTCGATGCATTTTTCGGTGGTGAAGACGGTCTGTACATCGCAGTTAAGGCAGCGTTGTGCTTCGTCGAAGGCGGTTTGCACATCGAAGCCGAGTTCCACTTCCATCTTGCGGTTTTTCAACGACATGGCGAGATTAGCATGGGGTACGACGTAGCGGCGATCCTCGGTCACGAGGCTGGCATAGCTCCAGTCGTGAATGCCCATTTTCTGGCTGATCAGGTTTGTGCCAGGTTCCGGTCGGTTGGCAGGATCCTGACCGCTGAGCACCATGTCGATCGAGAGTGCGGCCTGATGGCCGTGGGCCACGGCAGTAATAATATTTTCGGGGCCGAAGGCTGCATCGCCGCCGAAGAAAACCTTCGGGTGGGTGGAGCGAAAGGTGGCGCGATCGACGATCGGCATGTCCCATTCGCCGAAGTCCACTCCAATGTCACGTTCAATCCAGGGGAAAGCATTTTCCTGACCAATGGCTAAGAGTATGTTGTCGCATTCAAAAACGACTTCTTTTCCGGTGGGAACCAGCTTGACCTTCCCATCCTCATCTTCCACGGAATCAACAATTTCAAACAACATGCCGACAAGTTTTCCACCTTCGACCACATAGGCCTTTGGGTTGTGATTCTCGTGCATCGGAATGCCTTCCACGCGTGCGTCATCAACTTCCCACGGCGAGGCTTTCATGTCGTGCAGCGGACTGCGGATGAGCACGTTCACCTCTTCCGTGCCGAGACGGATAGCGGTGCGGCAGCAGTCCATCGCCGTATTTCCACCACCGAGCACGATCACCTTTTTGCCGATGGTCGTGACATGCTCGAAGGCAATGTCCGCCAGCCATTCAATGCCGATGCGGATGGCGTTGGTTTTTTCGTCGTCGTAGCCGGGTAACATGAGGTTGCGGCCCTGCGGGGCGCCAGTTCCAACGAATATAGCATCATAACTCTGGTCGAGAATTTCCTTAAGGCTTTCCACACGCGTGTTGGCCATGTGGTTTACACCGCCGCGGTTGAGAATATAGCCCAACTCCTCATCGATCACCTCTTCCGGCAACCGGAAGGAGGGAATCTGTGAACGCATGAAGCCACCGGCCTTGGCGTGTTCATCATAGAGATCGCATTCGTAGCCTAGCGGCGCAAGATCGCGCGCAACCGTTAGCGAGGCCGGGCCTCCGCCAATCAGTGCAATCCGATAGCCATTCTTTTTTGATGGAATTTCGGGCAAGCGATCTTCGATGGAATCCTTGTTATCAGCGCAGACTCGTTTGAGGCGACAGATGGCCACAGGTTTTTCCTCGATCCGCCCTCGGCGGCAGGCCGGTTCACAGGGGCGGTCGCAGGTGCGCCCGAGGATGCCTGGAAAAACATTCGATTCCCAATTGATCATGTAGGCATCGGTGTAGCGGCCGGCGGCAATCAAACGGATGTATTCCGGAACCGGTGTGTGCGACGGGCACGCATATTGGCAGTCGACGACCTTGTGGTAGTATTCCGGGTTGTTCTCATTCGTTGGTTTCACGCTCTTTTTCTCCGCTATCAGCTAGAACTAGTTGGGGAATATATTTGTTTCTCCCTCAATACTATCATAATTAATTTGCGCTATATAAATCACAGACGTTTGCCGATTTCAGTATTAAAATGCCTAAATCGAACAATATTTATCATCGTTCGCGGAAATGACCTTTTTCGGACGTTATACTTCCCGAAAAAAATCCCGTCGAGAAGACGGGAGTTCATAATTTTCGGAATAGGATCGAGGCTCCACCTATCCGGCGTACAACTCCGCCACCTTGTCCCAGCTGATGACATTGAAGAATGCGGAGACATAGTCCGGCCGACGGTTTTGGTAGTTTAAATAATATGCGTGTTCCCAGACATCTAATCCAAGAATAGGGCGTCCATCGCAAGGAACCTCTTTCATTAACGGATTATCCTGATTGGGTGTGGAACAAACACTGAGCAAGTCATTGTCGTGTTTGCACAACCAAGCCCAGCCTGAACCAAACCGAGTTGCCCCCGCTTTAGAAAATTCAGCTTTAAATTCGTCGAAACTACCGAATGAACGATCAATCGCCGCCGCCAGATCGCCGGAGGGGAGGCCTCCGCCATTCGGACTCATGATCGACCAAAAAAAGGAATGGTTGGCATGACCGCCGCCATTGTTTCGAACGATGCCCTGTTTTTCGGCGGGAAGTTCGTCGAGACGAGCGCAAAGCTCGCACGGCCAAATATCTTCTAGCCCGGTACCTTCCAGTGCGGCGTTCACGTTGTTAATGTAGGCCTGATGGTGCTTCGTGTGGTGAATCTCCATCGTGCGCGCGTCGATATGGGGTTCCAGTGCATCGTATGCATAGGGTAGTGCCGGTAATTCATATGCCATAATAAACCTCTCTTCTTTAATGAGTTCCTTTTAACTGTCGGTATCTTGATGCGAAAGATGGGATAGTCAATTAAACAGTACATTATAATGCCGCTCGCCCAGCTTAATGGATTTTAGTTGAATTAATCTTCAATCCTTGGAAAATTCCATTTTGTTTTTACAACCTCTGGCAACCGAATATGGATGAACAGAACAACATAGCTATTTTAGGCCTAGGCTTGATGGGGGCATCGCTCTCGCTCGGGCTGAAACAACGCGGCTTTTCGGGGTGCATCTTTGGGTATGCCCGTCGTAAAGAAACCCGCACTCAAGCTTTGGAGGCCGGTATGGTTGACGAGGTGTTTTCTGATCCAGCGGAGGCCGTGCGAGAGGCCGATATCGTGGTCATCTGTGTGCCAATTTGGACGATTGTCCAACTTGCTGAACAGATTGTCCCGGCATTGAAGCCCGGGGCGGTGGTGACGGATGTGGGCAGCACCAAGTCGGAATTGCTCAAAACCATGGCACCGCTATTTAAAGAGAGTAATGCTCGTTTTGTGGGTTCGCATCCCATCGCGGGGTCGGAAAAAACCGGAATCGAAGCGGGCAATCCTGATCTTTACCAAGACCGCCTCACGGTTGTATGTCCTTCCGAAGGCGCGCCGAAAATTTCAAATCTGTGGAAGGCGGTCGGATCGGAAGTTGTTGAAATGTCGCCCGAACAGCACGACGCAATGCTGGCTTCCACCAGCCATTTGCCGCACATGGTCGCCGCCGCGCTAGCGCGTTCGGTGGCTAACGGCGACCCGAGAAAGAAGGCAGGGTTTTGCGGCACCGGTTTCAAGGATACTACACGGGTTGCATCCGGTTCAGCTGATATGTGGGTCGATATCATCGACACCAACCGCACCGCGCTTGAGGCCGAACTCGGTCGTTTCCATGAGGAACTACAGGGCTTGATCCAGATCTTGCACGACGGCAATCAGGATGATATCCGCAAGTGGCTCGAAGATGCCGCTACGGATCGAAATCAAATTCTAAAACTCAACCGAGTTTTGAAAAGATAGGAGTCTCCACAGATTTTTCAGATGAAGAGTAAAAAAGTATTTCCAGCAAAGCTCAGTGGTTCTGTGAAGGTGCCGGGCGATAAGAGTATTTCCCAGCGCATAGCTATGCTCGCTTCGTTGGCAGACGGTACGTCGAAGGTAACGGGCTATCTCAATGGCGAGGATGCCCGCAGTACGCTCTCTGCCATGGAGCAAATGGGCGCGAAGGCGGAATTTCGCGACGACGCGCTCTATATCACCGGCGTGGCCGGCCAGCTACAACAATCAGACGACCCTCTCGACATGGGTAACTCGGGAACTGGAACACGCCTGCTGGCCGGACTTGTGGCCGGAGCCGGCGTCGAGGTTTCTATGATTGGCGACGAGTCTCTTTCATCGCGCCCGATGGGTCGTATTCGTCAGCCGCTCGAACTGATGGGCGCGCATATTGGCCTGACCGGGAAACGCGGTACGCTACCGATGATGATTACTGGAGGGAAGTTGCAGGGCATCGGCTATCTGCTGCCCATGGCATCCGCGCAGGTTAAGTCGTGCGTGCTGTTGGCCGGGTTGTTTGCGGAGGGCAAAACGACGGTGATCGAGCCGCGGCCGACGCGCGACCATACGGAGAAACTTTTCCAGGCCTTGGGAATTCCAATTAAAATCAATGGATTGGAAGTTTCAATTGAGGGCTATGGTCAGGGCGGGCCGAGGTTCAAGGCGCGTAACTTTGTGGTACCAGGTGATTTCTCGTCCGCCGCGTTTTGGATCGCGGCCATCGCTGCCCGCCCGGATGCGGAACTACTGCTTGAAAACGTGGGTCTCAACCCGCGCCGTACCGCGCTGTTGGATGTGATGAAGCGCATGGGCGCAAACATTGAAGTGACGGTGGCGGAGGGGCGGGGCGACCCCTACGGCACGATCAAGGTGCGTGGGGCAAAGCTCAACGGTACGGTGATCGAGGGCGATGAAATCCCGAATCTGATCGATGAACTTCCGGTCATCGCCGTGGCAGGTGCATTGGCTGAAGGAAAAACAGAAATCCGCGATGCCGCCGAACTGCGCGTCAAGGAATCGGATCGTATTTCAGAAGTCGTAAAAAACCTGCAACGGTTCGGGGTCGAAGTGGAAGAACTCGAAGACGGCATGATCATCTCTGGGCCGACTAATCTAAAAACACCTGACGTTGCGATCAATAGCCACGGCGACCACCGCATTGCGATGTCGATAGCCATTCTAAATAGTTTTAGCGACGGAGCGATAACCATTGATAATGTCGGCTGCGTGGATACCTCGTACCCTGAATTCTGGCAGCACATGGAACAACTCGGTGGAAAGGCGGAATAAATGAGTGGGCGAACACGCTGTTGTTTTCCGTGGCGGGTATGCCTATAGTCCAGCTCCATGGATACATATAAAGAATCTGTAAGCCGCCGTTTTGCCCAGATATATGGAAGCCCCGGCGAGGCTCCCCGGGTGATGGGGCTATTGCGCGCTTTTTGGCCTTTGCTATTCATCTGTCTGGCCACCGGCTATTTATTTCGTGCACTGATTCCGTTCCCTGTGCTTGGACTATCGCAGGTGGGCATTCTATTTTTTCTCGTTGCTGTAGTGGCTGCCATGTTACTGGCCTGGGGAGATCGCCGCCTTGGCAATTTTCTCAAGGGCGCAAAAGGCGAAGAGTGGGTTGCTCACGAACTCTCCTTTCTGACGTCGGAATACACCGTCTTTAACGGGCTTCGCCTCAGCGGCGGGAAACAAAACTTTGACCATATTGTTATCGGGCCGGCCGGGGTTTTTGTGGTGGAAACCAAAAACTGGAAGGGCTCGGTCGAATTCCGTGGCGGAAAACTCTACGCAGGTGGTAAAGAGCCTTCTCGTCCGCCGCTGAAACAGGTCAAGGCTGCTACCGCCGAACTGGTCTCTTGGGTGGATGATGCGGGATGGGGGGATATACCAGTCCATTCGGTACTCTGCTTCATTTCCACCGAACTCCCCGAAGAGATCATGAATGTGAATGGTATCGTGGTTTGCAGCGGCGAACGGTTGATCGACGTCTTGCAAGAAACCTTCGACAAGCCTATTGCAGAGGCCATGCGCAAGCAGGTTGTAGATGAGCTTCGGAAAGTCATGAATGACGAGTGAAATGTGAGTCATGATTGTTGTTGGGTCACGCCTCACTCATTACGGATCACGCAAAATGGAGATATAGTATGAAAGCACTAGTACCCATCGCTAACGGCTGCGAGGAAATAGAAGCCGTCATTATCATCGACACACTGCGCCGTGCCGAGTGGGATGTCACTGTAGTTGGCCTCTCCGAAGGAACCATCGAAGCGTCTCACGGTGTCAAGCTGGTTCCAGATACCACCTGGGATCGGATCAATCCCAGCGACTTCGATGTGCTACTCCTGCCCGGCGGGTTTGACGGAACCGTTGCGCTGAGCGAACACGAGGGAGTTCAAAAGGCGCTACGTGACTTCAACGAAAAAGGAAAGTGGATCGGTTCTATCTGTGCCGCCGCCCTCGCGCTGCATGCGGCGGGCATCCTCGAAGGCCGGAAGTTCACCTGCTATCCCGGCGTCGAAGAAAAACTACCCTCGAATGTGCAACCTGTGAACGAAGCTGTGGTGGTCGACGGCCACCTCATCACCGGTCAAGGCCCCGGCGCAGCCTTCGAATTCTCCCTCAAGGTCATCGCCGAATGCGGTAGCCCGAACACCGCCATCACCGTCCGCGCTGGATTGCTACTGTAATCATTCTCATCGCATTGCACATGAAGCGGGTTGGCCTCTTGGACAAGCAAGCGAGACGCCTACCCTACTTTCTTGGAGCGCGGAGGGTGAGGGTGCGGTTGAAGATGGGGGTGGCTTCGGTGTGGTCGAGGTCGGCGCAGAAGTAGCCGATGCGCTCGAACTGGAAACGGTCACTAGGCTTGGATTTCGCGAGACCAGATTCAAGTTTGGCGGTGGTGATTTCTAAGGCAGCGGAGTTGATGAACTCTTTGAAGTCAGCGTCTTTGTCGGCGAGCGGGTTTTCTTCGGTAAAGAGACGGTCATAGTTGCGGATTTCGGCGTCGACGGCGTGCAGGGCGCTGACCCAGTGGATGGTGCCTTTGACTTTGCGGCCGTCGAGGCCGTTACCCCCTTTGGAGTCGAGGTCAAGGTCGCATTGGATTTGAATCACGTTGCCGTCGCTGTCTTTTTCAACGGCAGTGCAGGTGGCAAGGTAGGCGCCGCGCAAGCGGACCTCGCGGCCCACAAAGAAGCCTTTAAATTTATTGTTGGGCGGCACGTCGATGTAGTCGCTCCGCTCAATCCATAGCTCGCGGCTGAAGGGGACGGTGCGGATGCCAAGTTCTTCTTTCTTGGGATGGTTGGGTAGTTCGAATTCTTCGGTAAGATCGGCGGGATAGTTTTCGAGGACGACTTTGATGGGGTCGATGACGGCCATGGCGCGGAAAGAGGTTTCGTTGAGGTCATCGCGGACGAGGCTTTCGAACAGCTCGATTTCGGAGATGCTTTCGACTTTGGTGACCCCGAGGATTCCGCAGAAGTTGCGGATGGCGGCGGCGGTGAAGCCGCGGCGGCGCATGCCGCAGAGGGTAGGCATGCGAGGGTCGTCCCAGCCGTTGACGAGGTTTTCATTCACAAGTTCGAGCAACTTGCGTTTGCTCATGACGGTGTAGGTTAGGTTGAGGCGCGAGAATTCGATCTGCTGGGGGTGGAAGATGTTTAGTTCGTTGAGGATCCAGTCGTAGAGCGGGCGGTGGACTTCGAACTCGAGGGTGCACATGGAGTGGGTGACGCCTTCGAGGGAGTCTTCGATGCAGTGGGCGAAGTCGTACATGGGATAGATGCACCAGGTGTCGCCGGTGTTATGGTGGTGGGCACGTTTGATGCGATAAAGCGCGGGGTCGCGCAGGTGCAGGTTGGGGGAGGCCATGTCGATCCGTGCGCGGAGGACACAGGCACCGTCTTCGAAGGTTCCATTTTTCATCTGCTCAAAGAGGGCTAGATTTTCTTCGACGGAGTGTTTGCGTCCGGGCGGTTCTTTGCCGGGTTCGGTGGGAGCGCCGCGATACTCCTTAAAGTCGGCTTGTGGGAGCTGGCAGACGTAGGCCTTGCCTTTTTTGATGAGTGCGACGGCATAGCCGTGCATCTGCTCGAAATAGTTGGAGGCCCAGTAGCGGTTTTCGCCCCAGTCGAAGCCAAGCCATTTGATATCGTCCTGAATGGCCTGAACGTATTCCTCGTCCTCGGCGTCGGGATTGGTGTCGTCGAAGCGCAGGTTGCAGCGTCCATTGTATTTTTCGGCGGTACCGAAATCGAGGCAGATGGCTTTGGCGTGTCCAATGTGTAAATAACCGTTGGGTTCCGGGGGGAAGCGGGTGACGATTTCGGTGCGCTTGCCGGAAGCGAGATCGGCCTCGATGATGTCGTGGATAAAGTTGGTTTTAGTTTCTTCGGTCATAAGTGGATCCAGCGTTAAAAAAACAGGCGTTGTTTATCCACGATCCAAGTGCGTAGTTCAATCTTTAGCTTATGAGAAAAGAGGTTTTAGCGTGCGAATTCCGAACGGCTGAACGAGCGTAGATGTTGGTTTGTAGACGCGGGTGATCTGTCGCTCCTCCAGAATGGCTTCGCGCCAGCCGCGTTGCATCCGCACCGCCCAGCCGCACCGCTCGACGGCAACGCGGCAGGATGCCGCGTCTATATTTTATGAACTCCACCGCCCATTGGCTGCTGATGGAATACGGCCGAATGGCTGAAGCAGGTGGTGGGAGAATAACGAATGTTGAGCAGGGAATGTCGGAACGACGAGTCTTAATAAATTGTAGGACGGGAGGGGTTGAGGAGCGAATCCTTCCCGCCGAACCTGCACGCGGCGGCGTATACCGCCCTGTGCGCGGTGGGCGGGCGAACGGAAACAATGCGACGCGGGTGTTGAGCTGTGTGATTCGCGGGCGGTGCTGTTTAATGCTTGAAACACGGGGCGGGAGGCATGACTCTGCCTGTCACATTTTAAGCACCACGAAAGGAAAATTATGAAACAGGAAGAAGTATTAGGATTATTCGAGGATGCCGGTGCGCTGCTTAATGGTCATTTTGAGCTTCGCTCGGGATTGCATAGCAATCAGTTTTTCCAGTGCGCGCATCTGCTGGAACAACCGCGCACGGCGGCCGCACTTTGTGGGGCGCTTGTTGAAAAACTTAAGGCGGAGCTTAATGATTTAGAGGTGGATACGGTAATTGCCCCGGCGATGGGCGGGATCACGATTGGCCATGAGGTGGCGCGGGAGCTGGGCCTTCGCTTTATCTTTGTGGAGAAGGAAGACAATGTTTTGTATCTCCGCCGCTTTAAGATTCGCGCGGGTGAACGTTTTGCGATTGCCGAGGATGTGGTGACGCGCGGGGGCCGGGTGCAGGAGACGGTTGATATCGTCGAGGAAAACGGCGGTGTTGTGGCGGCCATCGGGATTCTGGTGAACCGTAGCGGGGGCAAGGCGAAATTTAATGCACCGCTGGTGAGTCTACTTGAGATTAACCCGGTGACCTATGAACCCTCCGATTGCCCGCTCTGCGAAGAGGGATTAGGGCTGGTACATCCGGGAAGTAAATAGTCGCAGCATCGCTTTGACTTATTCGCGGTGAAGGGGTAAATTTTCCGACTGTTTTTAGAAATTTGAATTGGAGGTCGCTTGTGTCTCATCCGTTGGAATCGATAGTTGCAGTGCAGAAGAAAGATCGCAGGCTTATTAAACTGATGCGGGAAATCCGAGACATCCCGCAACGTAAGCAGGATATCGAGATGCAATTGGCCGGCTCGGTTCAGAAGCTGGAGACCGCGGTTGATAGTCGGAGGCATACGGAAGCCACGCTGAAGGAGCAGGAGCTGGAGGTCGAATCCCTTAAAGAACGGATCACCAAATATAAAAACCAGCAGATGGAGGCGCAGACTAACGATCAATACCGCGCTTTCGTTAAAGAAATCGGTACGGTAGAACGTGAAATCAACGATCTTGAAGAAAAAGAGATTGTGCTGATGGAGGCGCTTGAAAAAGGCAAAACCATCGAGACCGAGTGCGAGGAAACCTTGAATGGCGAGCAGGCCGGCATTGCCGATGAGTTGGCGGAGTTGGATGCCCGCGCGGCCGAACTGGCCGAGCAGCTCGAACGGATGAAAGCCGATCGTGCTCGTGTGGCTGAGCTTTGCGACAAAACGATCCTGCAAAAATATTCGCGCATTATGAACAACAAGCGCGATTTTGCCGTGGTGATGGTGGAGTCGGGCGGACATTGCGGTGGATGCCACATGAAGCTGCCGCCGCAGGTGACTCACGACGCGCGCAACCCGATCAAGGTTGTGGCATGCAACTTTTGCGGGCGCATCGTCTATAACCCGGCGTCGTGAGCCGTGAAACATGAATCGTGATTGATTGACTTGGTCACGTATCAATCGTCACTCATCAATTTTAAGCAGGCAGGGTGTATCGGTCGCTCTTCGTTTCGGCGGAGGGAGGAAAGTCCGGACTCCGCAGGGCAGGAC
>QIHI01000058.1 GCA_003230915.1 Kiritimatiellales bacterium
TTCAAGTCGGAAAGGATAAATTTTATATGTAACAACTTCATTTTAGGTGCTTTGCATCAATAATTTTCTTAAACGTTGGGACAGTAGTGACTTAACGTATGTTTTATTTGACCTATGTCTATTTTAGATATTTAGCCTTATCCAACCAGAAGGTGGTTGTAATGAAGGAATGTCTCGGACACCCTGCATGACTTCAGAGTCACGAATCCTTGACGCGGCAAACGGGTTTCCCTAACTTCCTCTTTTTACTGAGCCCTCTATATGAAAGCGGGCTTTTTGTGTGTTCACCAATTTTAACAAACAGGTTTGCAAGAATGGCAAAAACAGTACTGATTGGGTCGCAGTGGGGCGACGAGGGTAAAGGCAAAATTATCGACGTACTTACCGCGAATGCGGACTGGGTGGTACGCTATCAGGGCGGTAATAATGCCGGACATACCGTGGAAGTCGGCGACCAGAAATATGTACTCCACCTCACCCCGTCCGGCATCCTACGCGAAACGTGTAAATGTGTGATCGGCAACGGTCTGGTAGTCGATCTGGTTGGCCTAATGGGCGAACTGAAAGCCCTCGTCGAGCGTGGCATTAGCCTCGATAATCGGTTGTTCATCTCCGACCGCGCCCACATGGTTCTCCAATACCACAAAGAACTCGACGGCGCGAGGGAAAGCAACCGCGAGGAAAGCGAAAAGATCGGTACCACCAAACGGGGCATTGGCCCGGCTTATTGCGACAAGGCGGATCGCACCGGCCTACGCCTCGGCGATATTCTCGAAACCGACTTCCTCGATATGGTCAAAACTCAAGCCAAAGTCAAAAATAAAATCCTCACAGGCATGGGTGCTGATCCACTCGACATCGACCAGTTGCTCGAGCAGGTCAAAGAAGCCGCCGATTATCTGCGCCCATTCATCTGCGATACCATTCCACTACTGCACAAAGCCGTACAGAACGACGACGATATCCTCTTTGAAGGCGCACAGGGCGTGATGCTCGATATCGACTTCGGCTCCTACCCCTACGTCACCTCGTCCAGCACAGGCGCAGGCGGCGCGCCAGCCGGTTCCGGAATTCCGCCGAATGCGATCGACCGTGTGGTCGGCATCGTGAAGGCCTACACCACCCGCGTCGGCGAAGGCCCCTTCCCGACGGAGTTGCGCGATGGCATGGGCGCACACATTGCCAAGGTTGGCAACGAATTCGGTGCCACCACCGGACGTCCACGCCGTTGCGGCTGGTTCGACGGCGTGGTGGCTCGCTACGCAGTCATGGTTGGCGGAATCAACGAATGGGCACTGATGAAGCTCGACGTACTCGACGCCGTTGAAACCATCAAGGTCTGTGTGGCCTATGAATGTGATGGAGAGCGCATTGAAACCGTTCCGGCCAGCATCCGGAAACTGGGGCGCTGTACCCCGATCTACGAAGAGCTCAAGGGATGGAACACCCCGACCACCGAATGCACCACCTGGGACGAACTTCCTGAACAGGCGCAAAAATACATCGAATATCTGGAAAAGCTGACCGGAGTGAAGATCCATATTCTCTCCGTCGGGCCGAGGCGATCCAGTACGTTGCTGTTGGAGCGCTAGCCCAAGCCTATGAGCTTCGACCCCCAGTCTCTGGAAAAAATACCAAGGCACGTTGCCCTCATCATGGACGGCAACGGGCGCTGGGCGCAGGAGCGCGGGTTGCCGCGGATCGAAGGTCATAAGGAAGGCGCGCAGTCGGTGCGCGCCGTGTTGCGTGCGGCGGCGCAGGCTGGGGTTGAATTCATCACGGTCTACGCCTTCAGCACCGAAAACTGGAAGCGGCCGGCTCGAGAGGTTGACGGCCTGATGAAGTTACTCATCAGCTCACTGAACGCCTATGAGCAGGAGTTACACGATAACCACATCCGGCTGCGTGTGATGGGTCAGTTCGACCGGCTTCCCTTACTGGTTCGCAAGCGCCTGAAAAAGACACTCGATGCCACGGCACACTATACCGACCACACCTTCATCATTGCGCTCAGCTATGGCTCCCGAATGGAAATCGCCGATGCCTCCCGACAGATTGCCGAGAAGGTGAAATCGGGAGAACTCCAAGCCAAAGAGATTGATGAGCAGATGATTTCCGACCACCTTTACCTGCCGGATGTGCCCGACCCTGAATTGATGGTCCGCACCAGCGGCGAGCTACGGCTGAGTAATTTTTTATTGTGGCAGCTCTCCTATTCCGAGTTCCACATCACCGATACCTATTGGCCGGACTTCCGCGAGGAACAGTTTTTCCAAGCATTGGAAGCTTACAACGCGCGTGATCGCCGCTATGGTGGAGTTAAGAAATCGAGATAGAACTCATGGACAAAAAACGAATCATCATCGCACTCAGCATTGCGGCGGTACTCATTCCGATCTTTAGCTTGGTTCCCTGTCGCTGGCTCATCGGCCTGATTGGGATGCTGTTTTTCGCCGGAGTCGGCACGTGGGAGTTCTACGGGTTGCTGGAAGCGGGCGGCTTGCCTACCTCCAAAAAGTGGGGCATTACCAGTGGACTCATCTTTGTGACGGCCACCTGGTTCCATATGATCGGCTCGGTTTCCAATAACCTGCTCTGGAGTATTCTGCTGCTAGTGATTGCCTCTAATTTTTTCCGCATCTTGGCCTACCCAGACCTGCGCAAGGGACTTGAAAGCTGCATGGGAACCATCCTCGGCCTCGTCTATGTTCCTCTGCTCTGGAGCTTCGTGGTGCGCCTGTTCCTCAGCGGAGATTTATCCCAACCCGGTTGGGCTGCATTCTACGTTATCCTCTGCATGAAGATGGCCGATTCAGGCGGCTACTTCTTTGGCACGCGCTTCGGGAAACACAAGCTTGCCCCGATCATTTCACCGAAAAAGAGCTGGGAAGGTCTGGCAGGCGGCATCGTCTTCTGCCTGATCGTCAACCTCGCCTGGCTGATTATTTCCCAAGGCCGCATCAACAGTTCCATTCCACTGACGTTGGGTCATGCGCTCGTGCTCGGATTTCTGTTCCCCATCGTCGGAACGCTCGGCGACCTCGTCGAATCCATGTTTAAACGCGCGGTCGACGTCAAGGATTCCAACACCATGGTCTACGGCCTCGGCGGCATCCTCGACATGATCGACAGCATCCTCTTCGCCGCACCCATGTTTTACATCTACATCGAACTTTTCCTCAAATAACCCCTCAAGGATTCTCCCATGCTCGAAATCATCTATATTATTTTCATGATGCTATTCCTTTTCGGAATCACCATTTTCGTCCATGAATGGGGGCACTTCATTGTCGCCAAAAAATGCGGTTTGGTGATTGAAGCCTTCTCCATCGGCATGGGGCCTGCCCTCTGGAAAAAGGAGATTGATGGCATTGTCTACAAGATCGGCGCCTTTCCTATCGGCGGCTACGTCTCCCTTCCCCAGCTCGATCCTTCTGGCATGGAAAAGGTTCAAGGCGACAACAACGAGGGCGACCGTACAACCATGCCCGATATCTCGCCGTGGAAAAAGATCGCCGTCGCCGTCGCCGGCCCCTTCTGCAACATTGTTTTTGCCCTGTTCCTCGCTACGATCATCACCCTCTCTCCGGATGATGGATTTGCTGAAGAAAACGGTGTGTTTGTGGCTCAGGTCGAGACAGATAGTGAAGCGTATGCCGCAGGATTGCGCGATGGAGATAAAATCAAGGCCGTTAATGGAAACTCTGTCTTGAGCTGGTACGAAACCCGAGTGGAGTGCCTTCTCGGTGGAGGGGATGCGCAGGAGGTTGAGCTGAGCGTCTACAATGCTACCGATGGCGAACGTTTGATAACGGTCCCGGTGAACCATCCTGATAAATCTGACGATTTAATGAATGGAGTCTATCCAGCCTCTCCCTGCCAAGTACTGCAGGTTATTGCGGGAAGTCCTGCCGATAAATCCGGACTTTCCCCCGATGATATACTCATCAGCTTCGATGGAATCATGATCCAGGGAACATCACATTTCGTTGATCTGGTTCAAGCCAACCCCGACACAGAATCTCCCCTTATCGTCGAGCGCGACGGAGAAGCCTTTACTCTGATGGTCACTCCGGAATATGACGAAGCCAACGACAAGGTTATGATTGGCATCCAGTTTGGCGGGGCGCTTTCCCTGCCTTGGACACTGACCGGAAACCCTATAGCACAGATTAACAGCGATGCCTCCTCCATCTTCCGATTACTCAAAGCCCTCACCACACCGGGTGAATCCAAACAAGCTGCAAGCGGCCTTGGTGGACCAGTAGCCATCTTTACAATGATCTGGATCTCTCTAAAAATGAGCCTCCTTACGGCCATCGGGCTTATCCGCTTCATCAATATTAACCTCGCGGTGCTCAACCTTTTGCCGCTACCGGTGCTCGATGGCGGGCACATCTGCTTCGCACTCTGGGAAGGTATCACCCGCCGCAAGGTGCATCCGCAGGTGGTCACTTCGCTGGTCAGCGTCTTCGCCATCCTACTTATCTCCGCCATGCTCTTCCTCTCTTGGCGCGATCTCGACCGCAACTGGAACGTCAGCCGCTTCTTCAAGAAAGCAATGCCAACAGAACCGATAACGATTCCCGCTAGCGAACCGCAGAATCCCGAATAACGAAAATCGAACCGCGGGAGGAAGCCCTCTTCTTCAATCGACATTCCCTTTTTGATATTCGATATTCGCTTTATGAAGCGTAACTACAAAAAGAAGTTTCAGTTCGACACCAAGAAGATCGGAATGGGGCTGTTTACGTTTTTTGTTGTTTTTGTGGCCTTCCGAATCATGACGCCACCGAGTACCGAGATGGCGGTGATCGAGTCGCCGGACGGGAGCAAGAGTGCGCGGCTGCGGAAATTTTACTATATCTCCCAGCCTTCCTATAAAGTCTACTACCGTGAGTCTGGAAAAAATATTTGGCTCAATCTGCTCTACCTGCAAAGCTACACCAACGTACCGCACCAAACCGCTGTGGAATCCATCGAATGGAGTCCCGACTCGGAAGAACTTTATTTCAAAATCAATGGTACCTCCATCTGGTCGCACGTCTTTGAGTAGGCTGGTGAGACGATCTCTGTATCGTTCCAACGGTAGAACGGCTCTGCCCGGATAGGGCGGGACGGAGTCCATCCCTTCTTAAAAATACCTTCTCCAAAATAAAAACCACACTCTGTCGTTATATGCGCAGATGGGAAATCAACCAACAGGAGGCATCAAATGAATGCACGGATCACAACCATCGCACTAACGATACTCGCAGGAACCATCACCGCCAGCGCACAGCAACGACAGCAAAGGTCGCAACACCGCCAAAAATGTCCGGCGTGTAGCGCAAAGCGCGACGGCCAGCAACGGCAACAGTTCAACCAAGGTCGCCGCCCTACCCAGCGGACTGCAAATAAACAGCAATACCGCCATCAGGGTCGCAGGCCGCAAAATCCCCGATTAGCACAGCAGCAGCAACAGCAAATCCACGGCCACAAGCAGCACACTCCAGATCAGTTCGCTCCGCAACAACGCCAGCGATTTCGCCAACAAGCATTGGAACGCTTTGATCACGATGGTGACGGTCAGTTGTCAAAATTAGAAAGGAAACACATGAAACAGTCGATCCAACAACGACGGCGGAGCGGTAACCGCCACAAGAGACCCGAGTCGGCCAGACAGGCTGTTGGCGAAGAATAGCGAAGCTCCGATCATCATGATAACGGCGCAAGGTTTCCTCATCTTGCGCGGTTTCTTTTTTATATCCTCGGTGGATTGCTCTTCCAAACTGCATGAAAAACTGTAGAACAAGCCTGTTTTAAAGGGATTCAGTTTTATATTGATATATCCGGATAAGCGGATATATATTCCCTACCACTTGAAGACGGATGGCTTGGCTATGAACGAAAAAAATACCTTTTTCCCAGAATACACCACCCCGCGCGGTCAGCAGTTTGCCGAGTTGCTTGAAAGCCAAATGCTGATGCTCGATGGCGCGATGGGCACCATGATCCAGAAGCACAAACTGGAGGAGGCCGATTTCCGCGGCGAACGCTTTGCCGACCATGCCTCCGACCTCAAAGGTAACAACGACCTTCTCGTGATCACCAAGCCGGATTTAATCGAAGAAATCCACGTCGAATTTCTCGAAGCAGGTGCGGACATTATTGAAACCAACACCTTCAGCTCGACCACTATCTCCCAGGCCGATTATGCCCTCGAAAGCCTTGTTCGCGAACTGAATATTGAATCGGTAAGACTCGCCCGCTGCGCCATCGATCGGGTGCTGAAAAAAGACCCAACCCGCACTCTTTTTGTAGCGGGATCCATCGGCCCGACCAATCGCACAGCCTCGCTTTCACCCGATGTAAACGACCCTGGATTCCGTGCCGTAACATTCGATGATCTGGTTGAAGCCTACACCGAACAGACTGAAGCGCTGATCGATGGTGGCGTTGATCTTATACTGGTCGAAACCATCTTCGACACGCTCAATGCTAAGGCCGCGCTATATGCGGTCGACACAGTTTTTGACCAGACCGGCGTACGCCTGCCCGTCATGATTTCTGTGACCATCACCGACAAATCTGGCCGTACCCTTTCCGGCCAAACCCCGACCGCATTTTGGTATAGCATCGAGCATGCAAAGCCGATTTCGGTGGGTATCAACTGCGCGCTCGGTGCCGAGGATATGCGCCCCTATATCGAAGAGCTTGCCGAAGTTGCGCCGTGCTATATCAGTATCTACGCTAATGCCGGACTACCCAACGCTTTTGGCGGCTACGACGATACCCCGAGCGACATGGCCAAAATCTACGACGACTTTGCCGAACACCAACTCTCCAACATCTGGGGCGGTTGCTGCGGCACCACGCCCGACCACATCCGTGCCATGGCCGAAGTAGTGAAAAAATATACACCCCGTACCCCCCCGCCCCCCGATACGCATTCCCGCTATAGCGGGCTGGAGCCGCTTCATATTACACCGGAAATGAACCTAGTGATGGTCGGCGAACGAGCGAATATTACCGGCTCACCCAAATTCGCCCGGCTCATTCGTGAAGGCGATCTCGAAGCAGCATTGCAGATCGCTCGCCAGCAGGTGGAAAATGGAGCTAACCTGATCGACATCAACATGGACGAAGGTTTGATCGACTCCGAGGCGATGATGGTCAAGTTCCTCAACCTCGTCGCGTCCGAACCGGATATCTCGCGCGTGCCGATCATGATCGATTCGTCGAAATGGGAAGTCATCGAAGCCGGACTGAAGTGTATTCAAGGTAAAGGCATCGTCAACTCCATCAGCATGAAAGAAGGCGAAGACGCCTTCCGCGAACATGCCCAAAAGGTCAAACGCTACGGCGCAGGCATGGTCGTGATGGCCTTCGATGAAAACGGTCAGGCCGATACCACCGCCCGGCGGATCGAGATCTGCACCCGTGCCTACCATATTTTGGTAGACGAAGTAGGGTTTGACCCCTCCAATATTATTTTTGACCCAAATGTCTTCCCGGTTGGTACCGGCATGGAAGAACACCGCATCAACGCGACCTCTTTCTTTGAAGCCGCCAAAGTCATCCGCGACACCCTGCCGGGCGCAATGGTCAGCGGCGGCATTAGTAACGTATCCTTCTCGTTCCGCGGCAACAATCGCGTACGCGAAGCCATTCACGCCGCCTTCCTCTACCACGGCATGAAAGCCGGATTGAACATGGGCATCGTGAATCCCGGAATGCTCGAAGTATACGACAAAGTTCCGGCCGATCTAATGAAGGCGGTCGAGGATGTGGTGCTTAACCGCAACGAAGAAGCCACCGAACGCCTGATCGACTTTGCCGAACGCGTCAAGGCCGAAGGCGGCGATGCTAAAAAAGAAGTGGAAATTAAACGGTGGCGTGAAAGCACAGTTGAGAAGCGCTTATCCCATGCCTTGGTCAAAGGAATCGTCGACCATATTGATGAAGATGTGGAAGAGGCACGGCAAAAATACAGCCGGCCGATTAAGGTGATTGAAGGGCCATTGATGGATGGCATGGGGATTGTCGGCGACCTGTTTGGCTCCGGAAAAATGTTTCTGCCGCAGGTGGTTAAAAGCGCACGCGTCATGAAGAAGGCCGTTGCTTACCTACTCCCCTTCATGGATGCCGAAAAAGAAGGCCAGATCACTTCCAGCGCAGGGAAAATTCTGATGGCCACGGTCAAGGGCGATGTCCACGACATTGGCAAGAACATTGTCGGTGTGGTGCTTGCCTGCAACAACTATGAGATAAAAGATATCGGCGTCATGGTGCCTTGGCAGACCATTCTTCAGGAGGCTAAGGACTGGGGTGCGGACATTATTGGACTCTCCGGACTCATCACGCCCTCGCTCGATGAAATGGTGCATGTGGCCAAGGAGATGGAGCGGGAAGGCATAAAACTTCCGCTACTGATTGGCGGCGCAACGACGAGCAAGAAGCACACCGCCGTAAAGATTGAACCCGAATACAGCGCCCCGGTGGTTCACGTACTCGATGCGTCGCGAGCGGTGACCGTTGTGCAATCGTTGCTCAGCCAAGACATCGTCTATCGCCGAAGTCTCAAGGCCGAATACAAAACAATTCGTGAATCCCACGCAGCCTCGCAGGAAGCGCGCGAGTTCCTAAGCCTGGAGAAAGCCCGCGCCAACGCCTTCCCCACCGACTGGACTTCATACACCCCTCCGAAACCGATCTTCACCGGAATACGGGTGGTGGATCAAATCAAAGCCGAAGAGGTGGTTCCATATATCGACTGGCTTCCCTTTTTCTGGACGTGGGAACTACAGGGCCGTTATCCCGAAATCCTCGAAAACGAAGGTGAGCTCGGTGTGCGCGCCCGCGAGGTATTCGACGATGCTCAGACCCTGTTGAAACAGATTATTGATGAAGAGTTGTTTAATTTCAGTGGGGTCTATGGATTCTTCCCGGCCAACCGCGCGGGCGACGATATCGAAGTATATACCGACGAGACCCGCAAAGAGGTAAAGACCACGTTCCATTTCCTGCGCCAGCAAATGATTAAAAAAGATGAAACGCCCAACCGCAGCCTCGCCGATTTCATCGCGTCCAAAGAAACCGGTATTGCCGACTATATCGGCGGTTTTGCCGTTACCTCCGGCCACGGCGTCGGTGAACTCGCCCAGAAATACCGTGAAGATCACGACGACTATAACTGCATTCTCGTTCAATCACTCGGCGATCGACTAGCCGAAGCCTTTGCTGAATATCTGCACGAAAAGTCGCGGATTGACTGGGGATTTGGATCGGTCGAAAAATTAACCTACCACCAATTGATTAAAGAAAAGTATCGTGGAATCCGTCCCGCCCCCGGCTATCCCGCCTGCCCCGACCACACCGAAAAGCGTGTCCTCTTCGATCTGCTAGAAGTTGAAAAAAACACCGAAATCGAACTGACCGAAAGCATGGCCATGAATCCACCGAGCGCGGTCTCCGGCCATTACTTCTCGCATCCCAACTCACGCTACTTCCCGCTCGGCCGCATCGATCGTGAACACGTGGCCGACTACGCCCGGCGCAAAGAATGGACCGTTGAACAAGTCGAGAAATGGTTGGGACCGAATTTGGGGTATGATGCGTAAAAATATGTAAGTCGATACTTGAATTCCTAAACCGAAAAGGTTACACCTAAAAGGGTAAGTTAAAGGATTTGAATGATTGTTTCTTTCAAAGACAAACGTACACGGAATATCTGGGAGGGTAAAAACTTGCGGCTTGACCCCGCTGTGCAACGCAAGGCTCAGCTTAAATTGCGTTACATCCATTTGGCACATGAAGTGGCTGATTTGTATTCACCCCCAGGGAATCGATTGGAAAAACTGAGTGGAGATCGAAAGGGACAGTATTCAATTCGTGTGAATCAGCAGTATCGTATCTGCTTTCGGTGGGAATCCGATGGAGCTAAAGAGGTTGAGTTTGTCGACTATCATTAAAAGAAGGAGCACCCCATGAATCCAATAAATGTACATCCCGGCGAAGCGCTGAATGAGTTTTTAGAGGACTATGGGCTGAGCCAAAGTCAATTGGCACGGGAACTGCGCGTCCCAGTACGCCGAATCAACACCATCGTTCGTGGAGAACGTAGCATCACGGCCGATACCGCCGTCCGACTCGCGCGCTATTTTGGAAACCGTGCCGATTTCTGGCTCGGCCTTCAGGAGCTATTCGACATCAATGAAACAGAAAAAAACCTAGCCAGTGAACTCCAAAAAATCCACCCCGTGGCAGTTTAGGCAAATATTGAGAAAATCTTATGCCCGCGACTCCTGATCAAGATGAAAATCAGACTAGCATTGAATCCTCGGAGGCCGACCTCCATGCGAATAGCATTGTTCGGAATAACGGCAAAACAATGGCGAGAAAGTCATCCTGAGGATAAGGGGAATATCCGTGATTATGCAAATGTTTCACAACTGGTCTGTCTTTCGAATCTTGAAAATCTGAATGCTCTTTTTATTCAGGAAGGGACTTCCCAGTCTGAACGTCTGAAAAAATTCAACCAAATTTCCATCCAGCAAATGCACCTGCTTACAGATGAGGTAAATCTGCTTGAACAAAAAACTTAATCACCCGGACCAGACCCATGAAAAATATAATTGAACGCATAACCGAACACCCGCTCATCTTTGACGGGGCGATGGGCACGATGATCTACTCGAAGGGCGTATTCATCAACACATGCTACGAACATCTGTGCATCACCAATCCCAAGTTGATCTCGAGTATTCATCAGGAATATGCCGATGCCGGAGCGGATGTGATTGAAACCAACTCGTTCGGAGCCAACCGCCTCAAACTGCAGGGTCACGGTCTTGCCGATCAACTCGAAGCGATCAACCGTGCCGCGGTTCGGCTTGCTCGGGAAGCGGCAGGGGACGAGGCACTAGTGGCCGGATCGATCGGCCCGATTCTCAAGTCCGGGCAGGTATTCCTCGAAAACGAAAGTGACCCATTGGCCGAAACTTATCGCGAGCAAATGGCGGTTTTGGCCGATGAAGGCGTCGACTTTTTCATGCTTGAAACTTTTTCACATATCCAGGAGGCGCAGCTCGCCGCCCAAGTGGCCTCCGAATTCGGTGTACCCATTTTTGTCTCTATGATTGTTGGGAAAGACGGCGAAACCCAAAAGGGTCGAAAGATCGAGCAGTTGATCCAGACGCTCGAAAATGACGATAATATCGATGGAATTGGCGTCAATTGTGGCGTCGGTCCGGCTGCCGCTTTCAGCAACGCCGAACGCGCCCTTGCGCTGACCTCCAAACCGTTCACCGTGATGGCCAACGCAGGCGTTCCGCAAGAGGTCGACGGACGGTTAATCTATATGTCCACCCCCGAATATTTTACCGAGTATGCCAAGAACATGATCCAGATCGGCGTGCGCGGTGTTGGCGGTTGCTGCGGCACCACGCCGGATCACATTGCCATGATGGCTAAGAATATCAAATCGATGACCGGCGTGAAAAAGCATGTGGCTATCACCAGCCGTGTGCAGGAAAAAGCTCCAGAGGTCACCGTGGTTCCTATGGCCGAAAAGTGCAACTTCGCCGCCAAACTTGCACGCGATGAAAAAGTGACCAGCATCGAAATCACCCCGCCCCGCTCCATCGACCTCAAGCCGATGCTCGACAAATGCCAAACGTGCAAAGATGCAGGGATCGATGCGATCAACATACCTGACGGGCCGCGCGCCAGCGCACGTATTTCACCGATGGTCGCCGCACTAGCTGTCGAACGCGAAGTCGGCATCGAAACCGTGCTACACTACTGTTGCCGCGACCGCAACCTGATCGGCATGCAATCCGATCTTCTCGGCGGCTATGCCGGGGGGCTTCGCAATTATCTCATCATTACTGGCGATCCGCCCAAACTTGGCGACTACCCCGACTCCACCCCCGTTTTCGATGTCGATGCCGTCGGCCTGACGCAGGTGGTGACCAATCTCAACCACGGCGTTGATGTGGGCGGCAATCCGATCAACCCGCCGACCGGCATCCTGGTCGGCGTCGGAGCCAATCCGTGTGCGGTAGATCATGAATATGAACTGAAGCACTACTTGAATAAGATCAATGCTGGAGCGGAGTATGCCATCACCCAGCCGATCTTTGATCCGGACGCTTTGCTGCGCTTTCTCGATGCGGCGGAAGCCCGAGGTGGATCCATCCCCGTTGTTGCCGGGGTCTGGCCACTGGTCTCCCTCCGCAACGCCGAGTTCCTCAATACCGAAGTCCCCGGCGTGGAGGTCCCCGCCGCTGTCCTCGAACGAATGGGCAAAACAAAGACCAAGGAGGACGGCCGCAAGGTCGGCATTGAGATTGCCAGAGAAATCTGCGAGAGCATCACCGACCGCGTTGCAGGCTACCAAGTCAGCGCCCCCTTCGGCCTCATCGATCTTGCGCTACAGGTGCTCGAATAAATTATTTTCAAACGGCTGGAAGTTCCCCGTGCTAAATGCTCCAATCCAGCCTCATTTAGGAGAACACCCATGTCAAATAAACTTGAAGAACTACACGAGCATTATCGCGAGGGCGACACCCAGTTCGAACTTGCGGGCGGGATTGAAGGCATCACTAAACTGGCCAACGATTTTTATGATGTGATGGGAAAACGGCAAGAATCGCGGAAAATACTTCATATGCACCCGACCGATTTAACGGAGTCGCGCGAAAAGCTAGCGCGGTTCCTGTGTGGGTACATGAATGGCCCCGAGCTTTATGAAGAAAAATATGGCCCCCTGGCTCTCGGCCCTGCACATAGCCACTTGGCGATCGGAAATACGGAAAAAGAGGCATGGCTGCTCTGCATGAAAGATGCGCTGTCCATGCAGCCCTATTCTCAGGAGTTTAAGGATTTCATGTATATGCGCCTTTGTGTTCCGGCAGGCCGCATCCAAAATCGACCTTAAGGGTCCACTCAGTAATGACCTCGTCGAGCTCTTTATGGGATCGATTTCAGAATCATCACCATCCACTGCTACGGCTATGATAAAAATAACGTAATGGTGCGCTCCATTCTTCCTACCACGCGGTCGCGACCCAAAATCTCAAGCATCGGGAATAGGTCGGGGCCGGACTGGATGCCGGAGACGGCCAGACGGAGCGGCGCCATTACCGCGCCAAAGTTAAGCCCTGAAATTTCGATAAAGTCATGGATGGCTTTGTCGGAACTCGCCTCATCGAAAACGTCCAGCTCTTTGAAAATTGATTTTACTTTTTCCAGCATTTCGAGAACGCCGTCTTTCTGAAGTTTTTTGCGTACGGCCTTGGCATCGTATTCAAACTCTTCCGTGAAGAAATAGGCTACCATCGGCACGATGTCGGCCACCGTCTTTATGCGTTCGCGCACCTGTCCAAAAACCGCTCTGGCATAATCCGCATCCACGTCAATTCCGGCCTTTTCCACTGCCTGAAAACAGGTGGTTTCGAACTCTACAAACGGAAGCTTCAGCATATATTCGCCGTTCATCCATTGTAGTTTACGCAAATCCACCTGCGCTGGCGACGACTGGCAACGAGAGAGATCAAAGGCCTCAACCATCTCGCCGCGTGTCATCACTTCACGGTCATCGCCGGGCGACCAGCCAAGTAGCGCGAGATAGTTGAATAGCGCATCGCCAAGGAATCCCTTGTCCCGGAAGTCACCCACGAAGGCATCCCCATCCCGTTTGGAATAGGGCTTGCCCTGCGCATTGATGATCATCGGAAGGTGCGCAAATTTTGGCACGTCGGCATCCAGCGCCTGATAGAGCGCCATGTGGCGGTAAGTATTTTCAATGTGATCGTCTCCTCGGATCACGTGGGTAATGCTCTGCTCGATATCATCGAGCACATTGGCCAGGTGGAAAACGGGGGTTCCGTTAGAACGGACGATGACGAAGTCCTGCATGTTTTCCGCAGCCTTCGATAGCGTGCCCTTGATACCGTCCTCGAACGAGGTATCGGTTCCCGGCATTTTGAAGATTACGCACTCGCCCTGCCCTAAACCGCCCTTGTCTTCCTTATAGGCCAACCCCTTCGAGAGCAATAGTTCCGCCGCTTCAAGGTGCGCCTCCATTCGGGTACTTTGGTAGAGCGGCTCTCCATCGGCATCCAACTTCAGCCACTCCATCGCATCCAGCAGTGTTTGAATCGCCTCCGGCGTGGAGCGTTCACGGTCGGTATCCTCGACACGCAGCAGGAATTCCCCGCCATTGTGGCGAGCAAACAGCCAGTTGTAGATCGCCGCACGCATATTACCGATGTGAACATGACCGGTTGGACTAGGTGCAAAACGTGTGCGTACTTTCATGGGTCAAAACTCCGTTTTGACGTGACGAGTGATTCATGATTAAAAGTTCACGGCTCACGTTTCACGACTCACTTATTTATTCGCCTAAAATTATTTTGTCGGGCACTCAATTGTTCTACCTTCTCGAAAACGGGAAGGCTACCTCATGCGAGTACACGATGTAAAAGAAATCCTGATTGATAAGCATGCCATCGCCGAACGCGTCGACCAACTGGTGGATGCCGTCGCCGACGGCTGTGGCGCGGATCATCTGATCGTCGTTGGCATCCTCAAGGGTAGCTTCATGTTTCTCGCCGACTTGATGCGTAGCTTCCACCGCCACGATGTGCATCCACGGATCGACTTCCTCACCCTATCGAGCTATGGATCCGGAACCACTTCCTCCGGCGAGGTCGAGATCATCCACGATATCCGCGAGGATATCATCGGTGCCAACGTACTACTCGTCGACGATATTCTCGACACCGGCCGCACACTGGCCTCCACTAAAAAGTTATTGATCGAACGCGGTGCAGAGTCTGTTTGCACCTGTGTGCTGCTCGATAAAAAGGCTCACCGAGCCGTCGAGTTCGAAGCTGACCATGTCGGCTTCCCCATCGACGACCATTTTGTCGTCGGCTACGGCCTCGATTACGACAACTTCTACCGAGAACTCCCCCACATCGCCAAAGTCACCTTCCACGACTAAAAAAAAGGCCGCCCTGCTGGACGGCTTCTGCCATGTAACCCGGATATCCGGTTAATTAACATCGATGGCGTTGAGATCGGAAAAAGCCTGCTTAACACGTTCGACCATGCTTTCCTGCGCCTTGCGCAACCATACGCGCGGATCGTAAGATTTCTTATTCGGCTTGTCTGCGCCTTCTGGATTTCCGAGCTGCCTCTGGAGGTAGTCTTCGTTAGCCTTGTAGAAGTTCAGGACCCCTTCCCAAGAGGCCCACTGCGTATCGGTATCGATGTTCATTTTGACCACGCCGTAGGAGATGGCCTCTTTGATTTCTTCGGGAGAGGAGCCGGAACCGCCGTGGAATACGAAGTTTAGTGGTTGGGCTTCGGTGCCGAACTTTTTGGCAACGTATGCCTGGGAGTCGCGCAGGATGGTCGGGGTCAGCTTAACATTGCCCGGCTTGTAGACCCCGTGCACGTTTCCGAAGGAGGCCGCAACCGTGAAGTTCGGGCTGATGGTGCCGAGCTTTTCGTAGGCGTAGGCCACATCTTCGGGTTGGGTGTAGAGCTTGGACTCGTCCATGTCGGTATTGTCGACGCCGTCTTCCTCGCCGCCGGTACAGCCGAGCTCAATTTCCAGCGTCATGCCGATCTTGCTCATGCGCTCAAGATATTTAGCAGAAATTTCAATGTTTTCTTCGAGGGATTCCTCGGAGAGGTCGAGCATGTGAGAGCTGAATAGCGGGCGCCCTTTGGCTTCGAACCACTTTTCGCCTTCATCGAGCAAGCCGTCGATCCACGGTAGCAACTTCTTGGCGGCGTGGTCGGTGTGGAGGATGACGGGAACGCCATAGGCTTCGGCCATCATGTGGACGTGCTGGGCTCCGGAAATGGTGCCGAGAACGGCTCCGCCTTTAAGTCCCTTGCCAGCGGTGAATGCGCCTCCTCCATTGGAAAATTGGATGATGACTGGAGAGTTGACGGATGCAGCGGCTTCCAACACACCGTTGATGGAATCGGTCCCGACTACATTGACCGCAGGCAGGGCAAATTTATTTTCCTTTGCGATCTGGAAAACTTTCTGTACGTCGTCGCCATAGAGAACACCGGGCTTTACTACATCGAGAATCTTCGTTGACATGATGTTACCTTCCTCGTTTTGTGGGGTTGATCTTACTGATTTGTGCTAATGGTTTTGGCAAAATTCGCCGGAACTATATCAAGATTGCCCCATCGGTCAACCCCATGAATGCTTGATTACTTCGGCGGGAAGTCAAAGAGGGTCTCAAAAAGTCCGGCGAGCTTATTGCAAAAGGCCTCTTCGTCGGGGCCGGTCACCTGAATGGTCACAACGGTATTTTCCTCAAGCCCAAGTATAATTAGCTCGAGTGCAGAGGTAAGCGTGCAGGTTCCCGACTCCGCCGACACGAGGATCTCGCCGGGATAGGCACTGCCTTCTGTGACTAAAACGGCAGAAGGCCGGCAATGAATGCCGGCCTCATTTTTCACAACTGCTTTTGCTTCGAACATTATTCAGGAAACCGGCTACTTCGTGTCGTTATGAGCCTTGCGAATCATTTCCTCATAAACCGTCTTGTCATTGATGGCATAGATGTAGGACTTGGCGAAAATTCCGTGAGTCTTGCGGTTTGCATCGCACATTTCAGTCGCAGCCTGGATGGCTTCCTTCAGCGTCGCTTTTCCAAAATCAACTCCATAGGCATAATCCCCGCTGGGATCGACGGCCAAGACAAAAACTTTATTGTTCGGTTGTTCGAAATAATCAAGAAGCTGAGCCTGAACCTTGGCTGGAACTCTGGGAACATAGAAGTTATTGCTGGCACAACCGGCAATTGCTACCAAGCCTATGGATATAACCAAAAATTTTGAAAACACTTTCATAACACCTCCTGATTAAATGTAAGAAGACACTTTATGCTTCGAACCCTTATTCGTCAACCCAGCAGGGAAAGGAAAACGCAATTTCGGAGAAAGGTTGGCCAAATAGCGCCTTGGTCCCCATTCCTTCGGCAGCGATAACCTCCCCCTTCGCAATCTCCAATCGCACTCCATTTTTCTCGACAACAAACTTGGGTGTGGCTCCATATTTCCAACTATCGCCTGACTGCTTTTCTGTGAATGATTCCAGCCGATCCT
Source organism: Kiritimatiellales bacterium (assembly GCA_003230915.1). GTDB lineage: Bacteria > Verrucomicrobiota > Kiritimatiellia > Kiritimatiellales > Pontiellaceae > Pontiella. The sequence continues at coordinate 17,128 of QIHI01000058.1, forward strand.
GATCGAGTTCATCCTCCGACCATCGCACAAGATCAGTTTTACCATAGCGGGACAGGAAGCTGTCCTGCAGGGCGGACGACACCTCCGACACGCCCAACCCAAGGTTTATTACCTTCGCTGGGGTCGAACGAATGGCATGGGTTTCGATCCGCGCGAATAGAGAACCCAAATAGTGGTTCAGTCGTTCCAGGTCGGTATTGAGTAGCAAAGTGCCGTGATGCAGTGCACGTCCCTTGCGGAAGCAAAAAGCATTTCCCGAAAACTTCAAGCCATCCACGCTTAAATTGCTTTTTCCGGTTTTCTCCGCCCGGATACTAAAGCGGCTCAAGGCCTGAAAAACCATTTCATAGGCTCGTTCCTCGCGATACTTCGTGCGATCGACGATCACGCAATAGTTGAGGTTCCCGGCATCGTGGTAGACCGTACCGCCGCCTGAAATTCGCCGCGCCAGCGAAACGCCCTCCGCATGCATCCGATCCAATCGGCACTCACACCATGGATTCTGGTTCTTTCCCATCACCACCGCGCAATTGCTCCGCCACAGGAACAGCACCGAACTATGCTCCGTGGCATGCTCCATCAGATACTCCTCGATCGCGAGATTGCGATAGATATCCAAACTCTGAGACTCAACAATCAACATACCGTTTTTCTTTTATCCAAATTCCTTAAAGGGGTAAAGTGCTGGTATTATGTCAAATTTCACCAAACAGTTCATCCAGAAAATCCCCAAGACCGACTTGCACCTGCACCTTGACGGATCATTGCGCCTCCCGACCCTGATCGAAATGGCCAAGACTGGCGGTATTGAGCTACCCTCCTACGAGGAAGTTGGGCTGAACCAACTCGTCTTCAAACCGCGCTACGCCAACCTCAGAGAGTACCTCGCCGGATTCGCCTACACCACCGCCGTCCTCCAAAATACGGAAAACCTCGAACGCGCCGCCTTCGAACTGGCCGAGGATTCGCATAAAGAGGGTGTGCGCTATATCGAAGTGCGCCTCGCCCCGCAGCTACACGTCACCCACGCCACCGAGATCGGTGGCATCGTTCGTTCGGTTTTTCAGGGGCTGGAAACGGCAAAAAAGCAGTTTAATACCTCAGTAGGTGAAGACGATCTTCCATTTGAATATGGGATTATCGTCTGCGGCATGCGGCAGTTCAACCGGCAGATGTCGCCTTACTACGAACGGCTGCTCAACCGCAGCGGCTCTGCCAGCCCTCGCTATTGCTACGCCCGCGCCTCGCTTGCGCTCGTCAGAGAGGCCCTCAAGCTGCGTGACGACGGCCTGCCCATCGTCGGATTCGACCTTGCCGGCGAAGAGGCCGGCTATCCCGCCATCCACCACAAGGCCGCCTTCCAGCTTGCCCACCGCCATTTCCTGCGTAAGACCGTACACGCCGGCGAAGCCTACGGCCCCGAATCCATCTTCCAAGCCATCACCGAATGCCATGCCAACCGCATCGGGCACGGCACATTCCTCTTCTCCGAAGCCGCCATCAAGCTCAAGTCCATCAAAAATAAAAAGCGCTACATCGCCCAGCTCAGCGAATACATCGCCAACCAACGCATCACCATCGAGGTTTGTCCCACGAGTAACTTGCAAACCATTCCCGAATTCAAAACATTGAAGGATCATCCTATCCAGAAAATGATCAACCACGGCCTCTCCGTCAGCATCGGCACCGACAACCGCCTTATCTCGCACACCACCGTGAGCAAGGAACTTCAACTCCTCACCGAGCACCTAACGCTCACTGAAAGCCAGTTCCGCGACCTCGTCCTTGCCGGGTTCAAACGTAGCTTTTTCCCCGCCCCGTATGGAGAGAAACGTGCCTATGTCCGTCGCGCAATCGCCCTCTACGACCGACTCACCACACAACATCTAGGAGCAGCCCATCAAACTGAGGTTACTTCAGTCTGACCCATCTGTATAAATTACCGCTTCGCTTTGTAGAGCATCCAGGCGGCGAGGGTTTTGGCATCTGTAATTTGGTTGGTACGGATCATTTCGTCCATCTCGGATTCAGAGAGAATGACCGTTTCGATGTTTTCGTCTTCGTCGAATGCGGTGGCACCTTGCTCAGAAACTTCGGCGAAGAAGATATCGATACGCTCGGTGCAGTAACCAACGCTGGGAAAAATCGGGCCGAGCAGTTCCAGCGACTGGGAAATATAACCGGTTTCTTCCTGCAGTTCACGTGCAGCGGAAATCGCCTCCTCCTCGCCGGGGTCGCAATTTCCGGCCACCACCTCGAAACAGACCCGCTCCATCGCCTTGCGAAATTGCCGTATGAACACAAACCGTCCGTCAGGCAACTGCGGAATAATCGCCACCGCCACGCCGTGCCTCACAATTTCGCGAACCGATCGTCGACCGTCCTCCAGTTCCACCTCCAGCACATCCACCTCCAGAATACGCCCTTCGAAAACAGTCTTCGTTGAAATGGTTTTTTCGTACATTTCTCCCTCTCCGGTTTGATCTTAATAACAGCCTCCTTTATAGTTCCCCGTTATGAGTCATGCGAGAAAAGAGTGGGAAGCCGCAGAGGAGAGCAATCTTGCCCCCTATGCCATCCATAGTGCCGAAAGCTTTGGGCGATACCACCCGGAAAGCGACCACCCGCTACGCTCGTGTTTTGCGCGCGACCGCGACCGCATTCTGCACAGCAAATGCTTCCGGAGGCTAGAATACAAAACACAGGTGTTCGTGAATGGCATAGCCGACCACTATCGCACGCGCCTGACGCATACCATGGAAATGGCGGCCGTTGGCCGCACGCTCGCGCGTATCCTCAAGGTGAATGACGACCTAACCGAGTGCATCTGCCTCGCGCACGATATCGGCCACAGCCCATTCGGCCACGCCGGAGAGCATGCGCTTGACGACCTGATGCAGAACCACGGCGGGTTCGACCACAACCTGCAAAGCCTGCGCTGCATCGAGGTCGTCGAATCTCCCTACCCCGGTTTCCAGGGCCTAAACCTGACCTGGGAGGTGCGTGCCGGATTGCTCAAACACGAAGCACATGTAGAAAATGCCGAACTCGACGGCCATCCCATCGGCCCCTTCCAATCTATGGAGGCTCAAATTTCAGACATCGCAGACGACATGACCTACCACGCACACGATGTCGACGACGGCCTCGAAGCGGGGATTGTTACACACCAACAACTGGAGCAGACCGAGTTCTGGCGCATGGCAACTTCGGCCACGAACGGGCGCTACTCAAATCTGAGCGAAGACCAGTTCCTGCGAGCCACCATCCGCAACCTGCTTGAACTCCAGATGGTTGATGTCATCGAACACTCATTTCAGGCTCTGGAAAAACAGACTCCGGCCAATATGCATGAGGTGATGGCCTCCACCAGACGCATTGTCGATTTCAGCCCCGGGATGAAGGAAGTCCTTTCCGAGTTCACTGCCTTCATGTTCGAGAATATGTATTTCCACCACGAGGTCGAAGATGCCACGCAGAAATCTGTGGACATGATGCGCAAACTTTTTCTGCACTATGTCGAACACCCCGAAACCATGGGCAACAAGGCACGCACGCGCCTCGAACAAGAGGGGTTGTGGCGCACCGCCTGCGACTATGTTGCCGGCTGCACCGACCGCTATGCCATTGAGGAATTCAAACGGTTTGGATTGGAAAAATAAAAAGCCGCCCAGACGGACGGCTTTCCTCTGATTTAAAACCAACTACTCCGCTTCGACGGTTTCCTCTTTTTCCGCTTTCTTTGGCAGGTTGAGCTTAAGGTGTAGATCACGGAGTTGGTTGTGTTCAACGTTTCCGGGTGCTCCCATAAGCAAGTCCTGCGCACGCTGGTTCATCGGGAAAGCAATGACCTCGCGAATATTCGGCTCGTCGGCCAACAGCATTACAATGCGGTCAACGCCGGGGGCGATGCCCGCATGCGGTGGAGCACCGTATTGGAAGGCACGGTGGAGCGCCGGGAATTTGGCTTCGACGACCGACTGGTCGTAGCCAGCGATATCGAATGCCTTGACCATGAGTTCCGGGTTATGGTTCCGCACCGCACCGGAGGATAGCTCGGTTCCGTTGCAGACGATGTCATATTGGAACGCGAGAATATCGAGCGGGGCTTTTTCTTCGATATCCTTCATACCACCCTGCGGCATAGAGAACGGATTGTGACTGAACTCCACCTTGCCTTCATCATCGAGTTCGTACATCGGGAAATCGACAATCCAACAAAACTTGAAAACATCGGGGTCGATGAGTTCGAGGCGCTGGCCGAGTTCGTCGCGAACGGCTGCTCCGATTTCGTTGGCACCCTTGAGTTTATCGGCGATGAAAAACATGACGTCGCCGTCACCCACTCCTCCTAACTCCTTGATCTGAGCGAGCGTTTCATCGGAAAGGAACTTGGCGATCGGGCTTTGCACCTCGCCGTCGATCCAGCGCAGATAGCCGAGTCCCTTGGCTCCTACGGACTGGGCAAACTTGATCATGTCGTCAAAAAACTTGCGCGACTTTCCGGCGCACCCCTTGGCAGCGATGGTCTTGACGACGCCGCCGGAAGCAACAACACCGGCAAAAGCCTTGAAGTCGCAGTCGCGGAACAGCTCGGTAGCATCCTGCATAATGAGCGGGTTACGCAGGTCGGGCTTGTCGGAGCCATATTTTTCCATGGCTTCGAGGAAGGGAAGGCGCAGGAACGGCGGCTTATCAACCTGCTTATCGGAAAACTCGGTGAAGAGTTTGTAGAGTACTTCTTCATTCACCTCAAACACATCATCCTGCGTGGCAAAGGCCATTTCCATATCGAGCTGGTAAAACTCGCCCGGCGAACGGTCGGCGCGGGCGTCTTCGTCGCGGAAGCACGGGGCGATCTGGAAGTAGCGGTCGAAGCCGGAGGTCATGAGCAACTGTTTAAACTGCTGCGGAGCCTGCGGCAATGCATAGAATTTTCCGGGATGCACGCGGCTCGGCACCAGGTAGTCGCGCGCGCCTTCAGGCGAACTGTTGGTGAGAATCGGGGTCTGAATTTCCATAAAGCCCAATCCAGTCATCAGCTCACGCATGCGGGAAATAACCTTGGAGCGCAGGATGATATTGTTGTGCAAGCTCTGGCGGCGCAGGTCGAGGAAGCGGTATTCAAGGCGCAGCGTTTCGTTGCACTCTTCGTCTTTGGCCACCTGAAATGGAATGACGGCGGCTTCGCCGAGTAGCTCCATCTCCTCGGCCACGACTTCAATTTCGCCGGTGGCTAATTTCGAATTGACGGCTTCCGGAATACGGGAAACGACTTTACCGATGAAGCAGACCGTACTTTCGACACGCCAGTGTTCGACGCCTTTGTAGAAGGGTTGCGAGGGGTCGATCACGATCTGAGTCAAACCATAGTGGTCGCGCAGGTCAATAAAGAGGATTCCACCGTGATCACGGACGCTGTTGATCCATCCGGAAATTTTGACGGTTTGGTCGATGTTCTCCTTTCCGAGTTCACCGCAAGTATGTGTTCTGTAACGATGCATATTCTTCTCCTAAACTAATTCGTAATACGTAACGGGTAATGCGTAATCATTACGAATTACGCACTATGTCTTCTAGGTTCATCTCTTCCTGCGAGCCTTCTTCCATATTCTTAACGATGACGGTTCCTTTTGTGAGTTCGTCTTCGCCGCGGATAATAACTTTTTCAGCGCCTTCGCGGTTGGCCTTTCGCATTTGCGCTTTCATGCTTTTGGCGGCCAACTCCATGCCGCAGCGAACGCCCTTGTTGCGTAGTTCGCGCGCGAGCTTCATATTCTCGGCGAGCGCGGCTTCACCTAGCGAAATCAGCCAGGTTCCACCCTCCGGTACAAACTGGTCGGCGGTGATTCCACACGCTTCGAGCGCGGTGATTACCCGTTCAATGCCCATGGCGAAACCGACGCCGGGAATGCCTTTTTTCCCGAGGGCGATTTCGTAGCGACCGCCGCCGGCGATGGCGTTCTGTGCCCCAAGCGCGCCGTGGGTGATTTCCCATACGGTGTGGACATAATAGTCCAGTCCACGTACGAGGCTACGGTCGTATTCAACCACCACACCCATTTTGGAGAGGGTTTCGATGACGGTATTTAGATAGTCCTGCGATTCCTTCGTCATGAACGAACGCATTTCCGGGAGTGTTGCCGCAATTTCTTTACACTTGGGATTCTTGCAGTCGATCACACGCAGTACATTTTCATCCATCCGCCGTTGGCAATCTTCACACAGACTAGAGCGTGAAGGTTCAAGTAGCCTTTGCAGATTTTCGGCGATCAATTTTTGATCTTCTTTCGTGCCGCGACTGTTGATCTTGATCGTGGAATCGGTAAGCCCCCAGACTTCAAGTAGGTTTTGCTGCAGGGCGATGCATTCGGCATCGGCCAGCGGGTTCGGCTCGCCGGTGGCCTCGACACCGACCTGATGGAACTGCCGTTTGCGGCCTGCCTGCGGACGTTCGCAGCGAAACATCGGTGCCATGTAGAACACGCGAGCGTTCAAACCCTCTTCGCCGCGACCGGCCAAATGGCGAATCGTTCCAGCGGTACCTTCGGGGCGCAAGGCCAGCTCGCGGCCGCCACGATCCTTAAAAGCATACATCTCCTTTTGCACCACGTCGGTCGTGTCGCCGATCGAACGCTTGAAGACGGAGAGCTTTTCGAGCGACGGGGTACGAAGCTCCTCATAGCCATAGCTATTGAACAACGTGCGGGCGCGTTCTTCGATCATGCGCCAAAGGTAGATCTCCGGTGCATAGAGATCCGACATGCCTTGAAGGGATTGAAACTCGGTGGAAGCCATGGTGGTTTGTCGCTATTCAGGGTTTGGATTCAGGCTCTTTGCCTTCATCCGATAGGCTATTCCCCAGTAATCCGCTCGCGCATGACCTTTCCGGGCTTAAACTTGACCACTTTGCGCGCGGGAATGGTGACGACGTTTTCCGGTTTGTTGGGGTTGCGGCCAATACGCTGTTTGCGCTCGCGCACCTCGAATACGCCAAAATTGCGAAATTCCACGGTACTACCCTCTTCGAGGGCTTCAACAATGTAGTCGAGGCTCTTCTGGATAACGGCATGGACATCCTGCTGAATTAAGCCGGTTTCATCAGCAATTCGCATGACCAGATCTCTCTTCGTCATTTACATATCTCCTTGATTTTAAAGTGGTTCAACAAATATTTCACTCGTTGTCAAAAAATGATCCACGGATAATAGTCCGCCGCTAAAAACGGTCAAGCTAATCCCATACTTATTAGTGGATTAGATGAATTTTCTACTGCGCGAGGACGTGGATGCCGAGAAAAACCCAGAACGCGATGAAACTGAAAATCGCCAGGCTTTTGTTAAAGAGGTAGAAGTGATCCTTGGGATCGATCATGATGACCGTCTCTCCCGCTGTAATCGGGCTGTGGGGAAGGATATAAACATCCGTTACATTCCCATTGCTCGGCGAACGCAACGTGGTCTGGTCGAGTTTTTTCCGGAGAAGGTTAACCTGCTCCAAAGCGGAGTCCAGCGTCCGTTGAGTCTCTATTCGAGTCTGCTTGAGTTCGGCAATACGCTCGGAACCAGCGTTCGACGTCACAGCGGTTTGAAGGGATTCATCCGCACGGGCATGTGCGGTCTTGACCTCGGAGTATGCTTTTTTCACTGCGGCGGACTGCTCTTGCATTCTCACGCGGCGCAACTCGGCCAGAATTTGCTCTTCGACAACCGGGTCGCCTTTCTTCACATTCAATGTTCCCACAATGCCGTCTGTCTCGAAGGAAACGGCGACTGCCAAGGGATGTTTCTTTAGCACTTTGGGCGAGGGATACCATGCATCTTTTATCGCCCATAGGCAGAGGAAAAAAAAGATTCCCGCCAGCACGATAAAATCCTTGGTTCCCCTCGCATTGTACTTTCTCTTGCCTGGCATGCGTTCCTCCTACGTTTTTGAAATATGATGAAGGTGGCAAAGATAGCACAGCGTGTCTACCATCAAATCCGTCAGCCCATGGAGCGCGCTCCACTCGACTCCTCAGGTCTGTATTCTTCCTCAATCGTCATGGGTGAATTACTGTTTTTACTCGGTAACAGGTTCTGCGGTACCGTCGGCTGACAGATCGACCGGCAACACAGAAGATAAGGTCGGAAGCTCTTCCGTTTCCCCCTCGGCTTCATGCTCCTTCTCGCGTTTGAGGAATTCCTTAGCGAGGTTCCGATAGGCGGCGGAGCCAACACAATGCCGATCATACTCAATGATGGGCTTTCCGTAACTTGGAGCCTCGCTCAGGCGCACATTGCGCGGGATGAGTGTTTCGAAGACGCGGTCGCTAAAATGCTTCACGACTTCCTGCACGACTTGCTGCGATAGATTGGTATTAACGTTATACATCGTCATGAGAATGCCGCTGATGTGCAGCTTCGGATTGCCTGCATCACGGATCTGATTAACAATATCGACCATCACACCGAGACCTTCGAGCGCGAGATATTCGCACTGGAGAGGAATGATGACCTCGTCGGCAATGTTCAGCGCGTTCATGAAAAGGATGCCGAGCGACGGAGGACAGTCCATCACGATAAAGTCATAGACCCCGGATTCAATAATCGGATCCATGGCTTCTTTTAAACGATGCAAATAGTCATCGCGCCGAGCGATGGCGATCTCCGCCCCAGCGAGGTCGATCTCGGATGGAATAATGTCGAGATTCTTAATGCCCGTTTCCTTAATCAAGCTCTGCCCATCGACCTCGCCCAGTAGCGCCGGGAAAATACTCGAACCAAAACCCTTTTCCAACCCCAGCCCACTGGTCGCATTCGCCTGTGGGTCGAGATCAACCAGAAGGATTTTCTTTTGCTTTTCCGCCAGACAGGCCGAAAAATTGATTGCGGTCGTGGTTTTTCCCACCCCGCCTTTCTGGTTTGCCAGAGCAACTACTTTTGTATCCATACCGTTCGTGTCCATTTTGGTTCAAAATCGAAGAGGTCAGAGTAGCTCATAGGCGAGGACGCTTAAACCAAAAATCGCGGCGGTTTCGGTTCGTAGGATGCGATCGCCGAACGAGACCGGCACAGCACCTTCCGTCACCGCGGCCTCGACCTCTTCCGGTGTAAAATCGCCCTCAGGGCCAATAAGTAGCGCTACTTTTGTCTTTCCAGAGAACGACACTTCGCGAAAAGGCTTCGTCCCTTCGTAGAGCGAGCCAACCAGCACTAGGTCATAGTGTCCCAGGGATCGGAGAATCGAATCCAGATTTTCCAACGGCCGCAGAGTTGGAAGCCAGCGAACTTCACACTGCTGAGCGGCGTTGAGAACGATTTTATGCCAGCGCGCCTGCTTCTTTTCATTAGGTTTAAATTCAGTGTGCTGCGTTAGAATAGGTTGGATATTCGAGGCACCCAACTCGACCGCCTTTTGCAAGACCAGCTCCCAACGATCCGGTTTGGGGACAGCCTGAAGAAGGTCGATCTGTACAGCGGGGGGCGGCACGCTCCATCGCTTGAATACCCGCACCTCGACCACAGACTTTCCGACGGATTCTATTACCGCTTCCGCCACGTTTCCTCGCCCATCGAACAATGTAATTTCCTGCCCAGGTTGAATACGCAACACCCGTGCGAGATGATGCGATTCTTCGGGGGAAAGAACAACAACGTCCTCCCCCAACTCTCCTGCATCAACTAACGAATTAATACGCATTTTCTAGGGCAGAATATTTTTACCTACTCTCCTATAAATCAGCTTCAAGCTTCCGCTTGCGCTCATAGAATTTCTGAGCAGTCTTGTTCACCTTGGCGGTTAGCTCGAAATGATTGTCGTGCAGCTGGTCGCACAACTCCTTCATCGCTTTCTTCTCCTTGCCAGATAGATGGCTGGGCACCTCAATGCTGACCATCACATTTTGGCTGCCTTTCCCGCCGCCGTGAGCAGCATCGATTACACCCTGACCGCGAAACCGGAAAATCTTACCGCTTTCGGTACCCGCCGGGATTTTCAACTTGGCATCCCCATGCAGAGTCGGCACTTCGATTTCGCCACCGAGCATCGCAATATGGAACGGCAGGGGAACTTCGCAATAGACATCGAGGCCGTTGCGTTTGAAAAACTCATGGTCGCGCACATGGAAGACGATGAACAGGTCGCCGGCGGGGCCGCCGCGCAGGCCGGCCTCGCCCTTGCCGGGCAGTCGTTGGCGCGAGCCGGACTCGACTCCCGCTGGAATCCGCAGTTTAAGCTTTTGGCGCGTCTTCACACTGCCTACTCCATTGCACTCGGAGCAGGGGTTGGTAATCATTTCACCCGCGCCACCGCAAGAGGGGCAGGTCTGCGAAAACTGAATAAATCCGCCTCCCGCATTCACCTGTCCGCGCCCACCGCAGGTTGGGCAGGTGCTTTTAGAGGTTCCCGGTTCCGCACCGCTTCCAGAGCAACGCCCACAGGATTCGCTGACCGGTAGCGTGATGGTGCGGTGCGAGCCGAGCGCGGCTTCCTCGAAATCGACATCCAAGTCGTAGCGGAGGTCTGAACCCCGCGCGGGACCATTACTGCGACGGCGACCGCCACCTCCGCCAAAGAGATCGTTAATGTTGAATCCGCCGCCGAAAACCTGCTCAAAAATATCCCCCGCATCGTGGAATCCGCCGCCAAATCCGCCGCCACCCGGCGCGAAAGCTTGATGGCCAAACTGATCGTACTTTGCTTTTTTGTCGCCATCGCCCAAGACCTCATAGGCCTCTGAAGCCTCTTTGAAACTTTCTTCGGCAGCAGTATCGCCGGGGTTGCGGTCGGGGTGGTATTTCATGGCCACCTTGCGGTAGGCCTTTTTGATCTGCTCGTCCGAGGCTCCTTTGGCTACGCCCAGGATTTCGTAATAGTCGCGTTTATTCGCCATCGGTTATTCCTCGCCTTCTTTGGCTTCGGCAGAGCCGCTGGAAACGACCACTTGTGCGGCGCGCAGGAGCTTGTCGCCGAACATATAACCACGGCGTACCTGATTCGAGCAGACCTCAGCAGGGTAGTCATTCGAGGGCATGTGCGTAAGCGCCTCGTGGTGGTGGGGATCAAATACTTCGCCCACGGCTTCGATTGGCTTAAGGTTGAATTTATTCAGCACATTCTGAAACTGATCCAAAACTAGTTTGAATCCATCGAGCACCGCCGGGTCGGCATCGTGCTGCTCCGCATTCTGCAACCCCAATTCATAGTGATCCAACACAGGAAGAATTTCCAACAGTAGATCTTCATTGGCTCGTTGATAAAGTTCAATACGCTCGCGCTGCGTGCGGTTACGAAAATTGGCAAAGTCGGCCTGAAGGCGCACAAACTGATCGCGCAGTCCTTCCTCCTCTTCCTCAATCACCGGATTGATTTCCTCTTCAACGATTTCAGTATCCGGAAGCGCCTCTTCGATAACCTCTTCCTTTAGATCCTTCTCATCCGTTTCATTCTTCTTACTCATAATCAAAATCCTTTTGTTTCCAGAGCTTGGAAAAATACGCTAAACCGCGGGACTGTCAACAGGACATTGCACCGCCTTTTGGGTGAAAGATTCGCCACAGCAGATTTAACAGCGTGTAGATATTTATAGCGTATACGCTATATTATAATCAATATAGGCCTTATTTATAGTAGTTTTATAGCAAATACACTATAGGTATTGAACCCGATTTAGTTTGCGTACGCCCCGACTACACCCAAAACCCCCTCAATGAGCATTTGAGTTCCTATAACCGCGAGGATCAATCCCATCAGCCGGGTCACGATATCCAATCCACTTTTTCCAAGTACGCCCATAATTTTTTCGCTGTAGGCGAATGCAAAAAAGGTGATGAGGCAAAGCACTCCAAACATGGAGATGGTAATGGCCATGGCACTCCATCCGGCTCCGACCGAGTAGTTCATGGCCGTGGCAATGGATCCTGGGCCGGCCAATAGCGGAACGGCCAAGGGGGAGATTGCAATGCTCACATCGCCTTCTTCCGAGGGGCCGTGCATTTTTGAGCCTGAGCCTTGCAGCATGTGGTAGCCGATGAGGAACACAAGAATTCCGCCGGTGATTCGCAGTGCGGGCAATGTGATGCCAAACAGATTAAAGATCAGTTTTCCAAGAACCGAAAAGGCCACAATAATGCAGAAGGAGAGCAATAATGACTTTCGGGCAATTTTAACCCGAACGGGCTTTTCTTTATTCCCGACCAAACCGATAAAAACAGCGGTATTTGCAATCGGATTCATAATGGCAAAAAACCCAAAAAATACGGTCAGCATGTGTTGCAATAAATCGGTCATATTCTTCTCCTTACACCGTAAGTTGATTTAGGAATTTTACCTGCGGCGGTTCATGACTAACAACACAATCGTCCAGATGGCCATGACTCCGAGGGCGATGCCGAGGATGGGCCAGCCCCCCCAGAGGGCGAGTAGCGGGATGGCCGCGCCGGTCCAAAGGCCGCCGCCCATGAAGGGTTCGTGTAGAAGCTGCTTGGCGGCGAAGGCTTCGGCGGCTTCGGTTTCGTAGTCGGGGTCGACCACGCGCAGGAGCAATAGGCCGGTGGCGGTGACGCCCATCGACTGCCCCATTTCCGCAATGCCGCGCTCAAACCAGGCGTCTTTAAAGGCGCGGCGTGCGAGAATGGTCAGGCAAAAGACGTTCCACAAAATGCCGCCGAGAATGAGAACCACGAGTGGAATCCATTGTTTGGCCACCACGTCGATTCGGATGGTGGCGATGGCGGCCACGACGAGAAAATCGAGCGCGCAGTTTTGGATGCGCAGCATCAGGTCATGATCCATGTGGGCGTGTTGATCGAAGCGGTCGGCCAAAAATTGAACGATGACCCCGCCCAGCATGCAGAGCGGGAAGAGCGGGAAGCTAGCAAAAATTTGCGCGCCATTTCCCGGCAGAAACTGCGCGCCCTGCAACAGACCTTGCTTCATCAGCCAACCGAGCAGAATGGCCGCGCCGACAAAAACGAGGTGCAACGAGAGCGAGTCGATGACATCGGAGGAGATGGTTAATTTCCCAGCCATTGGACGATCAGAGGCGGGGATGATACCGCTAAGATCTTCAATTTCGACATTCGGGGTGGATCGTTTTTCGACGTAGCCTTTACGTACCGCCCAATTGACCAGTCCCATGCCGACGATAATCGCGCCCATAATTCCACCGGTGGCGGCGGCGAGGGCATAATCCTTCATTTCGGGATAGCCAAGTTGATCGAAAATGGGTCCCATTCCACCGGCGGTTCCGTGGCCGCCTTCAAACCCGACGGGCATGATGCCGGCAAAAAGGTCGGGTAAACCAAAGAGCGGGCCGAGCAGAAGCAACACTAGAAAACAGCCGACGGCGTATTGCCCCCACGCCACGATTTGACCGTAGGCCAGTTGACGGCTTGAGCTTTTCCAAACCTTGGAAATGGGCGAAAGCGCGGTGCCGAGGAAAAGGCAGGCGAATACAATATTGATCAAGGTTCCGGGCAGTTTATTCCATCCGGCGGAGACTTCGGCGGGAACGTTCACGGTCTGAAAAAGCAAAAGCCCCAACAACCCAGCAATCACGCTAGCGGGTAGAAAAAGCCGTTGTAGTACCACCACCTTGCGGCGAACCCAATAGCCGAATCCCAGCAATACGCACAAGCAACTAAACGAAAGCATCAGGGCATCTCCTTTAACTCTTCCGCCGCCTTTTTATATTTCTCAAGCTTTTCATTCATCCTCTCAGGGATGAGATCACCGGGATACTTTTGCTGGAAAAATTCAATAATTCGTTCCTGCGCCTTCACAGCCTCGCCATACTGTTCATTCTTGAAATAGGCCGCGGCCAACGTATCGAGGTTGTATTTATTTTCATCCAGTGCGATAGATCGCTTAGCCAATTCAATCGCGCGGGGATAATCGTGCAGAGACGAATCTTCGCAGGATACTAAAAACCAGGCCAATGATTTCAATGCCCTAGAGTGATTGGGGTCAATTTTAACAGCCTCTTCAAAGTATGTTTGCGCCTCGGCTACATTCTTCTCCACCCCAATTCCCTTGAAATAGAAATTTCCAAGTTTATAGCGAGCAAAGGCAGAATCGGTTTTGTCCGCACAAAGCCAATACAGTTCAAAAGTCTTCTTTTCATTTTTCTCCACCCCATGCCCAAATTCGTAGCACCAACCCAAATTGCTCAGTGCCCAGTCGTATCCAAGTTCAACGGCTCGTTGATACGCCTCGAACATTTCAATTTTATTTTCTTTTCCGAGACGTTCTAGGCCGTCGCCGAGATCTTTCCAGTAGTATTTTGACTTAGGTCGAAGTCGAGTAGCTTCGCGATACTTTTCTGTGGCTTCTTCGTATTTTCCAAGAGCAAAGAGGGCATCGCCCCAGCGATTGTGACAACGGGCATCCGTCCTCCTCATTTTTATCGCCTGTTTCCAGACGGGACAAGCCCACCGATATTTCCCCATCTTCGTCAGCGTATCGGCAAAACCTTCGAGAGTCCAGTTTTTGGCTTCCATGGAAACCGCTTTGATCCGATGCATCAACGCTCTGTCGTAGTCGCCCAGATCCTCCGTCAAGATGTTGGCGTAGGTGTGATGAGCCATGACTGGCCCAAGTTCAAAGTGCTTGAAAAGTAATTCGTAGCGTATTCGACCTAGCTCTGCCACCTCTTGTTTCAGGCGTATTTCGAGGTTACTTCCTACTTTCGTTTGTTCTCTACATTGGATGGCACCTAGCCAAAGAAGATAGATGTCGTCTGGATTTTCGTCAGAAAGGCGGATCAGCTCATCCAGATTTTCACCTCCCGATTTTTTTTGATCCAGTTGAATCGATAGCCACGCCGCACGGGAAAGAGCCTCGTTTCCGTCGGCCTTTCTAGTCAGGGCAAACCAAACCTGCCCGGCATCCTTACTCCAGCGAGAGCGCTCAAGAACTCCCTTGGCGAATAGGATGCGAATGTCGTCTCGGTGAGTCTTCACGGCAGACTTAATCAAATCTTCTGCATCGGCCTGTCGCCCATCGCTCAGCAGTTCGATGGAACGCATAAGCGCATCGTCTGCTGAGAGCGTACAGTCGGGCGCTCCCTTGACATCCTGCTGTTCTATGAACGTCGCGGCAGCTGATCGAATCATGTCTCCTAAAAACGAAGCCTTGGCCACTCCTGCGAGAGAAAGTAACACCAAGCCTGTCGCTACACATTTTTTCGGGTGCATCTTCTCTCCTAATTTGTTCCCCCAGAAGAGTGCCTTTTTTCCGCTTTAGCAAAGCGGAGGTAAAACTTCTTAGAATCTAATATCGAGCATGATGGAGCCTATGTGCTCCTCATAGTTTTCGTTGAAGCGGCCGTCGTAGCCGAAGCCGACTTCGAGATAGTCGGTGCAGATCCACGAGAGGCCTATACCTGCGTTGAGCACACTTGCCGCCGGTGCGATGCGGGCAGTTCCCACCGAGAACGTTCCGTCGGAGAGGGAGGAGCCGATCTCGTCGTTGATGAAATCGTAGGCCCATTCGGCATAGCCGACGGTTTGGAAACGACCGGCCTGTATATCGAACCGGTTACGTAGTTTCAAACCTAACGCCGACTCGAGCGAGGCCACGTTTTGCCCATCCACCGCAATCTCATTTCCGCCGGAGGTCTCGGTATAGGCATCCGATTGGATTCCGAGGTACCTCAGTCCGGCGTAAGGAGCAAATGCCCAGTTATTGCGGTGGAAATATTTTCCGCCCTCAATGTGTCCGCCAAAGTTGAACCCTTCAAATTTACCCTCGCCGGTGTAGCCCTCTTCGGTTCGTACGGTCTCATAGTCCGACCAACCGAGCGCAAGCAACCCTTCCAGATAGTAGTCGTTCTTGAAAAACCATTCGCTGTAGAGACCCAGCCAATACGTTTCGGTATCCGACCGGTCACCGGTCGACGTTGAGGCCGCGCTGCGCGCGTAGGTGTAGTTGATGCCCAGCACCAGCGACTCACTCAACAACGTATCAAACCCAAAGCTTGTACCGTTATTGTTGAGGGTGAAGCCCTCCGTGGTGCTCATACCATCGTAGTCGCCCTGTCCGCTGAACTGCTCGGCCCAAAAGTGCATACCGAAGATCGTATTCTGGTCGCCCGGCCCCTGTGGCCCCGCAGGCCGGTCGTCGGTCTGCATCAGATAGGCCTCGTTCGAAATCGCATGGTCTGTTGCCACCGAGTTCCGCCGGAGCTGCTTGGTACGGACAAACGCCGCATTCTGCATTCCATAAAACCCCGCACGAACTCCTTGGATGCCACCATATTCCAGCGTCGCACCAATATCCCCGTCCTCGGCCGCCTCCGCCACCACCGACACCTCCATTCCATCGTCTGTCAGCGCAAAATCATACAGCAGGAATTGTTCGATAAAGTTGGTCGAGGCAAATCCACCCGTCAACCCATTGGCCGATAGGATCACTTCATCGAACGCACTTGTAACCGTAGTATTTGTGATGCTCACCTCCGCCAGCAGGCCAGAAAGATCGAACGCCCCTCCATCTGCCACAACCAGACGATCCGATCCTGCGGTCACCTGAAGGAGTGTACTACTGGGCACAAAATTCCCCTGTATGATCAGCTCTCCATCGGGAGCGATCCGGCCGCCGAATAGATTTACGTTTTGAAAGCTATCCACCGATCCCGCTCCTGCCAACAGGCTATTGGTTAGGCTCAATTGATCGAAGTTATTGAAGCGGGAGGAAAGCAATCCATCCACGATCAACTCGCTATCCGTGAATGCCACTCCACCGCCATTGCCCTCAAATAACACGTTGGTGGAAATCTGGCTCTGAGAGCCATAAACGGAAAGTATACTTGCCCCCCCCGTTAACTCCACTCTACCGCTTCCGGCCACCGTAGCATTGCTCACGGTTATGTTTCCGGCAATCGAAACAAGGCCGGTTGATGCTAGTGAAAGGGTATTACTCGAATTAACGAACAGATCGCCGGTCAGGTTCCATTCCGATCCAGCGCCATCCACCAACACGGTATTGCCAACGTCATTGCTCGAATTCCCGATGAAAGCTGATGCACTATCGACCATCCCGCCGTTCGTAATGGAAAGTGTGTTTCCGGTTCCCGTAATATTTAGGTTGGTCGCAGTCGTATCCCAAATGCCTCCAGTAGTGATCTCCAGTGTGAGATTAGAACCGTTGAGCGCATCCAACGTCAGGGCGCCACCCACGGAAAGGCTTCCGCCCGACTCCCAGTTAAATCCGACCCCAGGAGTTGCATCAAAATCACCGGTGATCACCAGCGTTCCATTGTTGTTTAGGTTAAAATCGTTTCCCGCAGCGATAACCAAATTGCTGGCCACGACCACTCCGCCACTGGACACCGATGCCACATTGTTTGAGTTTCCAGCGGCTCCGACCTGTAACGCTCCCGTACTAATCCACTCGGCACCGGCTCCCGAAACCGTCACCGTATTGTCCGATGCCCCGGCCTGCCTTCCCACATAGCCGTTGACATTGGTCAGCGACCCCCCCGAAACAATCGTGAGCGTATTGCTGGGTGTGGCATCCCCAACGATCATATCGCCGAGTGCATCCCAACCGTTCGTGATCGTTTGGCTGGCGCCATTTTCGAGCACATTGGTATATTGGCCAAACGCCGCAGAGCCCCCCGCGAGCAACGCCATGCATAGTAAAAAAACCTGTCTCATTCCAAAACTCCCTATCCCGTTCCAAATCATTGAAAAATCAAGAGAGGAACATACAGAAGTAGAAGGCGGGTCTAAAGGGGATAATCGAGAGAACCGCAGAATGAGAAGCAAACCCTTCAATATTCAACGTAGCGGTGCTTCTTAGAGGCACCCTCGCAAGCAAGTCATTTTAATCCAGTAGCTCTTCTCGTGCCACCGCCTCGGTGCGGCACACGGACTGGTAGTCCTTATAAGCCGCCACCAGCGGATCGACAGCAAAATCGCCTGTTTGTAAGCGGCGAATGTTTTCGCCTAGTGTATTCAAAAACTCTTCGAGCAATCCCGGTTCATCCATTGGGATCAGGCTCTTCTTCAATGTCTTGCCGATCTCTTTGAAATCACGCTGATAGAAAAGGTAGCCCGCCTCCGTCATCGCATTGGCCACGGAGGTATTGCTTGCGCCCAAGAAATATTCCTGCGCGGCAAAAGCATAGATCGGAAGCTGGCAATCAAGATTACGGCGAATTTCATCCAGATAATCCTCGGTCTTGCTGCGCACCCGACTAGGCCCTTTATAATCCAACACCCGTACCCGTTTCAGCTCGCCGGTTTCCTTAAATACCAGATCCACTCGATCCATCTTTCCATGTACCGACCGTGGATCCAGTTCATGTATTTTAATGTCGCTGAACTCCATTTCGAACTGTGCCGGGAAACGGTTCTCGGCGGCACAGGTCTCCACATCGTAGCGAACAAAGTTAAGTACCATTTCAAGGATCTTTTCCTTTTCCGCCGCCCAGACCCCCGGATGCCCCAACGCGTCCTGATTCATCCGACGTTCCGCAATTTTCTTGGCGAACACCACGTATTCACTTCCACGTTCTGGAACAAATGTCGCCAGCGGAATGGCCTTGGCACCACCCGCCATGCGCTTGACCCAACCCTTGGACATTTTAACCGCCCAATAGCGCGGCACATCAATCCCTGACTCGCCGTTAGCGAGGGTTGAATAGATCTCCTTCAGTATGGAATGGATCAATCCACCGCGCTCCATCGGATCGGGCGTATCGTCCGCCAATCGTGGATCTCGCAGACCAAATATCTGCTCTAACAAAAAGATGTAGCGACACTGCGCTAACGCCTCCAGTGCCGTGGGGCTGATTTCTTTCTTACTAGAAAACCATTCCTTAATCTTTTCCTGTAGCGCACCGATATGTCCACAATATTTCGATGGAGACCGGTTCTCGATAGGCGTTTCGAGAAATTCTTCCCGCTCCGCTTCGATCTTCAGCTTAGCTATCAATTGCAAAAGCATTGCTGGAGGATCTGATTCCACCCCGACTGATTCCGAAAGTATCTCGGAGGAGGTAGAACTCGTCTCTCCCCACACAGCAGCCTGCAATGCCTCGTCCTTTGCGCGGCACAACGGCAAAGGAACAATCGGTAAAAACGACTCCCCCGGCATTGGAACCCGGTCTTCCGGCTCCGTCGCCTGTTGCGTTTTAAAGTGATTTGAAAAAACACCGTCCACGCCCAATTGCGCGATACGCCACTGGTCATAGGGGGTAAGATCAATTTCATCGCGGACACACCAACCGGCGAGATTCCAGAGTTTGCGGTAGTATTCACCTTCGCCCTTTTCATTGCCCTCCTGATCGACCGCCTGGAAGGAGAGAACAAGCTGTTCGCGCGCCATGCCGAACGCGGAGAGGAACTGGATAGACTGCTGTTCGAAGACGGTCTCCGACGACGGCAACGCGAGCTTGGGTAGATGCCTCCCCTGCTCTTCGAGACTCAAACGCAAAGAATGCCGCTCCTTGTCGCTAAGCAGGGCATCCTGTTGCGGCACACTAGGAAACTCACCTTCATTGAGGCCGGCAAACAGAACCAGATCAAAGTCGAGGTCAACGGCGTCATCGCGGGGGTTTAGAATCCAAACCCCTTGGTCGTGGCTATTGCGCGGGCGCACGGTGGCATTCTCCAGCAGCTCTTCGAGCAGGTCGATCAGATCGTGCAGCGGCAACTGCTGTTCGCCGAACCCTTCAAGTGCATCGGCTACTGCAGCGAGGGCTTCGGTGTTGAAATGATCTTTCGGCGTAACGATGAGTTCGGTCAAGGTTTTCAGAGCATCTGCCCCGGAACAAACAGGTTTTCCGGCTTGCTCAGGATCGATACGAGGCGGCATTTTAAGCAGTTGCGCTACCGTCGCTTCGCGGTTGTCGAAGTGGATGGCTGGATTGCGAATAAGATCGATGAAGACATCACGCTCGGCACACAGCGGGAAGGCGAGCCAGGCAAAGAAGGCTTTGACGCAGGGAGATGAGAGTACCGGGCGACCTCGGCGGAAATAATACGGAACTTGAAAGCGGCTAAACACATGCGGGATGATGTCCTGCACGGTTCCAATGTTTGGAACCACCAGCGCAATTCGGTGAGCGGGTAGGGTTTTGAGGTTCCAGCAAATGCGGCGTGCGAGGTCTTCAATCTCTCCATAGGCTCCGGCGGAACGGGAAAAGGAGATACGGGCGGCATCGTCGAGCTGCAGCACATCGGGACTATCGACTGCAAGCGCATCGCCCAGATCTTCCGTCCAAACGGCCCAGGGTTCGGCCATAATTTCAGAACGGATTTTCTGCCCGAGTTTATCGGCCGCCGCCTCCGCATGGGCGGGCGGCAGGGCGGATTCGATGCGTAGCTTTAGCTTTTGATTGAGCGCGATGACGCATGACTCTTCAAATGGATTAAACCAGCGTACGGAACGAAAGGTTAGTTTTTTGGTATCGCGCAACAGTGGCGGCCAAAGTTCACGCTTGCCCTTTAACAGCCGAAGAACAGCGGTGTTCACATCAAGGGCATCACAAAATCCTTCCTGCTGGAGGGTTGCGCGCCAAACGCTGAAAAGCATGCCTAGCTGATAGAGCTTGTGCTTTGGCGAGCGACTAAGCATCCAGTCGATGATCCGGGCGATCTCTTCAGGCAGTGTGGCCAACTCGGCAACCAGCTTGTCCAGAACATCGGCCAGTGCGGCTTCGGAGAGTTCCCCCAGAGGGCCACCATCGACAAAGTGGCCTCGCGCCACCTCAACCACTTGTTTGCGCAGGAGCAGTTCCTTGACCGCACCGAGGGGCCTGCCTTTCAGTTTAGCATAGGGAAGGCAGAGCTTTCGTAGCCGCGCAAAGGTGGTGTGTCCCGAGGCATCGACCCACCCCCGTTCTAGTGCCTGCTCTTGTTGGTAGCGCCGCAGCGATAGCTCGGTCGGGAAAACGATCAACTCGCGTTGGACATGAGTAGAGGGCATTATAGCGTTTTGATGAAGCGGGCTATGCGGATCATGGCCTCTTTGATTTCGGCGAGCGAGGTGGCGTATGAACAGCGGATGAAGCCTTCGCCACATTTTCCAAAGGCAGTTCCGGGAACGCAGGCCACATTTTCGGCGTCGAGTAGCTTGAGAGCGAACTCTTTAGCGGTCATGCCAAACCGACTGATATTGGCAAACGCGTAGAATGCGCCGTCGGGCCGGATGCAAGGAATGCCCATTTCTTCGAAGGAGGAGTAGATAAAGTTGCGGCGCTTTTTATATTCACCTTTCATGTAGGCAATATCGGCGTCCGCATTTTTCAGCGCCTCGATGGAGGCCTCCTGGCTAAGGACGGGGGCGCAAAGCATGGTGTACTGGTGGATCTTCATCATGGCCTCGGTCAGTTCCGGCGGCGCGCACGTGAACCCCATGCGGAAGCCGGTCATTGCCCACGCCTTGGAAAAGCCGTGCAGATAGATGGTGCGCTCGCGCATGCCGGGCACGGAGATGATGCTGAAGTGCTCGCGGTCGTAGGTGAGTTCGTCGTAGATTTCGTCGGTCAGCACAATGAGATCGTGTTCGATGGCGAAGGCGGCGATCTCCTCGACCCCCTCCTTCGACAAAGCGGCACCGGTCGGATTGTTAGGATAGTTGAGCAGTAGCACTTTGGTTTTGGGTGTGACTTTTTCTTCCAATTCGGCACGCGTTAGGCGAAATCCATTTTCCTTTTTAGTTTGGATGACAACTGGCTTTCCATAGGAAAATTGGATGATCGGGTTGTAGGAGACATAGCCCGGTTCGTGGTAGAGCACTTCGTCGCCGGGATCGATGAGCGCACGAATGGCAATATCAAGCCCTTCGCTGACGCCGACGGTGACAAGTACTTCGTCCTTGGGATTGTAGACCACGCCGGTTTTTTTCTCGATATATTTGGAAATTCCACGACGCAGCGACAGTAACCCCATATTGGAGGTGTAGCTGGTGACGCCGCGGTCGAGAGCCAGCACAGCGGCCTCGCGGATATGCCAGGGCGTAACGAAGTCGGGTTCGCCGATGCCGAGACTGATCACGCCTTCGCGCGAGCTGACGATTTCGAAAAAGTCGCGGATGCCGGA
The DNA here is from genome assembly GCA_003230915.1 of Kiritimatiellales bacterium. GTDB lineage: Bacteria > Verrucomicrobiota > Kiritimatiellia > Kiritimatiellales > Pontiellaceae > Pontiella. Next base: position 39,159 of record QIHI01000058.1, read on the forward strand.
ACGAGGAATGTCGCGGACGGTTTTGGCAATACGACTATGGAGAGACTTTGAGTCGTTCATCGCCCTCCTCCGTGTGCATAAGAATCCCATTTTGTTTGTAAATTTTCATCATGAAGTGCGTGGCGGTCGAGGTGATTCCTGACAGGGTGGCCAGCTTTTCGCTCACGAATCCGGCGGCTTCGTGCATGGTGCGTCCTTTGATGAAGAGTAGCAGGTCGAAGGTGCCAGACATAAGATAGACCGATTCTACTTCCGGGAAACGGCTGATGCGGTCGGCAATGTGGTCGAAACCGCCGTTGCTTTCGGGTGTAACCTTCACTTCAATGACGGTGGTCACCAGAGAAGGGTCGAGTTTTTCCTCGTTCACAACCGCCTGATAAGCGCGGATAATACCCGTCTTTTCATACTCAGCGATCTGGGATTTTACTTCATCGACCGAGATGCCCAATACTTTCGCGAGGGTTTCTGGCGATTCGAGTGCGTTTTGTTTCAGTAGATTCAGCAGTTCATTCATCATATCACCTGAGGTTAAAGTTACCGGAATCTAGCGCCTTCCGGTGATTCGACCCATCCAAAAAAAAACGCCCCGTCATGCGGGGCGTTTGCATTCGGTGTTTAGAATCAATTAAAAGTCGTATGCAATGTTTACGCCACCGTAGAATTTTTCATTGGCTTCGTAGGGATTAGTCGAAATGGAGCCACCTTCAACCAAGGTATAGGTCAGGTTCAGCGCCGCCGTCACATTTTCCATGATTTCATAACTGGCCGTGCCATAGAAATTATAATCGTTCCAGCCTTCATCGTGGATACCGACCCAGTAGTAGTCGTTGTAGGAGGTGTTTCCCCAACCGGCGGAAATTCCGCCCTCAACCCACAGATAGTCGCTCACTTGATAGGGAGCAACAACATCAAATAGAATATAGACTCCATTGGCTTCATCAACATCGCCAAACATGGTTACAGATGGAATAATATAGTCCTTAATGCTGAGTATCGTGGCTTTGGCAAAAAGCTCCGTAGTGGACTGCTTGTTTATTCCAAGACCGCCTGCACCAGTACCATTTGCTGGGTAGTGGTAACCGATTACTCCGATATCGATAGCGATGTCGTTGATATCCAACGGAAGGGTGTAGGCCAGTGAGAGGTTAAATTCGGAAAAGTCGCTACTCACTCCGATCCAGTTTTTTCCAAGATCATAGTTACCCCAGAGATTCAGGCTCACACCATACTGCTCAACCGTCAACTGCGGCTGAATTACAAAATCGTTGTTGAGGACTTGCCCACGCCATACATGGGAAGAAACCAAAGCCGCCTCTACGGTCACCTGAACCTCGGAAGCATCGGAACCTCCCTGTCCAACCATAACCATGTCATCCTGAGCACTCGCAACTCCAGCTACCCATACAGCCACCATTCCAAAAATCATTGCTTTTTTCATTTCAAAGCCTTCCTTCAGTTAATTCCGTTCCCTAAACCCAACTTGCCGCGCCAGTCGCGGTAGCTGCCTAAAACGAACTGGCAATCTTGCACTTGCCCCATCCTCTTGCAACCCATTTTTCCAGCAATCTACAGATTAGCGCTGGTTATGGCTGCGCATGGCGCGTTGAGAGTCGCGGTCGGCTTCGCGTTTTTTGATGGTATCGCGCTTATCGACCACATTCTTGCCCTTGGCTAGACCAATCTTCAGCTTCACCTTACCGCGCACAAGATAGATTTTCAGGGGAACAATCGTCAGCCCTTTCTCCCTGATTTTCCCATAGAGTCGTTCGATTTCCTTGTGATGTAGCAAAAGTTTACGTTCGCGAGTCTGGTTGTGGTTAAAAACATTGCCGTGGTCGTAGGGCTGGATGGTGCTACCCACCAGCCAGGCCTCCATGCGGTCATCGATGTGGACATAACCCTCTTGGATGCTGACATGTCCCTGCTTGATGGATTTCACCTCAGTACCTGTCAAAACGATCCCCGCCTCGATCTTTTCCAAAATATGGAAATCGCGATGCGCCTTGCGATTGCTAGCCAATACGCCTGCGCCGGGGTCTTTTTTCTTTTTGTTGTTTCCAGACACTGTGGGTTAAATCCTACTAAAAAAGGTACTAAATTCTAAATAATAGCCCATGCAAAAAGGAAAAGCTCAAAACCAGAGGGGTTTGAGCCTTTCGAGATTCGTATGTAGGCGAGATTTTCCCTACAGAAGAATCGAGGTATCGAAGTCGAGATTTGAAACCTCGGCCTCTTCCTGAGAGAAGGCCATTTCGACGGTTAGGGCGTCTTCAATAATCTCCTTGAGCACGATGTCGTGGTTATCCTGCTCAGGATGGTCTTTCTTGACCATCGGGCGGGCACCTGCGTTGAGCTGGCGGGTACGGCAGGAAATCAGATTAACCAGCAACGGAACGTTGGTGATTTTTTCCTGCGCCTTATCCATATATTCCATATTCATAATATTTTCCCTCCTTCAAGGGGTAAAAAAACGGGGGCAGTATAGCACCCCGATTTTAGGCGTCAAATGCCCTTTAAGACAAATTTGGAGACCCCTTTCATGGGATGGATCAAGGGAATAAAGGATTTTTGGATGAATGAGATGCAAATCTCCATCCATCCAAAAATCCACCCTTGCTCCGGCTCTCTACATCATGCCGCCCATACCACCCATGCCGCCCATGTCGGGCATAGCCGGTGCATCCTTTTCAGGAAGGTCGGCAATCATGCACTCGGTGGTGAGTAACAGACCGGAGATGGAGGCCGCGTTCTGCAGAGCAGTACGGGTCACTTTAGCCGGATCGATGATGCCAGCGGCGATCATGTCGACATATTCGCCGGTCGCCACGTTGTAGCCATAGTTCTGTTTACCCTTTTTGACGGACTGCACCACAATGGCCCCCTCTTCAGCCGCATTGGCTACGAGTTGACGGAGTGGGGCTTCAACGGCTTTGCGAACAATGCTCAGACCAATAGCTTCGTCGCCTTGGATCTCGACTGTGTCGAGAGCCTTCTGAACACGGATCAGCGCAACGCCGCCACCAGGAACAATACCTTCTTCAACAGCGGCTCGGGTGGCATGCAGTGCATCGTCAACGCGATCCTTCTTCTCTTTCATTTCCACTTCTGTGGCAGCACCTACGCTAATGACTGCAACACCGCCGGCGAGCTTGGCCAGACGTTCCTGCAGCTTTTCCTTGTCGTAGTCGGAAGTAGTTTCTTCGATCTGGCGGCGAATCTGGTCGATGCGCGCTTTGAGGGCAACGGATTTTCCTGCGCCTTCAACAAGGGTGGTATCATCTTTGCCCACATTAATACGCTTGGCTGTTCCGAGGTCTTCGAGGGTCACGCTTTCGAGCTTGATGCCGAGGTCTTCGGTAATGAATTTTCCGTTGGTCAGAACGGCGAGGTCTTCCATGATGGCCTTCCGGCGATCTCCGAAACCAGGTGCTTTAACTGCACAGACATTCAGGGTGCCGCGCAACTTATTGACCACGAGAGTCGCCAGTGCTTCGCCTTCGATATCTTCGGCGATGATCATGAACGGCTTGCCCGTTTTAGCTACGTTTTGCAACAACGGGAGCATGTCCTGCAGGTTGGAAATTTTCTTTTCGAAAATCAAGATGTAGGGATCTTCCAGAACCGCTTCCATGGTGTTGGCATCGGTCACGAAATACGGGGAAAGATAGCCCTTATCGAACTGCATGCCTTCAACCACTTCGAGATAGGTCTCGATGGACTTGGCTTCTTCAACGGTAATCGTTCCGTCTTTGCCAACCTTTTCCATCGCTTCGGCAATAATTCTACCGATGGCTTCGTCGCCGTTGGCAGAAATGGTACCGACCTGTGCAATTTCCTCGCTGGTCTTGACCTTCTTGCTGAGCTTCGCCAGCTGAGCCACCATGGCTTCGACCGCCTTATCGATTCCACGCTTAAGGCTCATCGGGTTGGCGCCAGCCGTTACGTTCTTCAGCCCTTCGCGATAAATCGCCTCGGCCAATACGGTTGCGGTAGTGGTGCCGTCGCCGGCAATATCGGAGGTCTTGGAAGCCACTTCCTTAACCATCTGTGCGCCCATGTTTTCAAACGCATTTTCCAGTTCGATCTCCTTCGCAACAGAAACGCCATCCTTGGTCACGGTCGGGGCACCGAACTTCTTATCGAGGATTACGTTGCGGCCTTTCGGACCGAGGGTAACCTTTACTGCGTCGCTTAGTTTTTCAACACCGCGCAACATTGCGTCGCGGGCTTCTACGTCAAATATAATCTGTTTAGCCATAATGAATTTTCCTTTTAAAATTTAGGTTAGCCAATTACTGCGAGGATATCGTCTTCGCGCATGATCTGGTATTCCTTGCCGTCCACCTTTACTTCGGTTCCGCCATATTTCGGCATCAGCACGATATCATCCTTCTTGACGTTGAACGGAATCTTCTTCCCGTTATCGTCCAGTTTGCCCGTGCCTACCGCAATGACTTTACCTTCCTGCGGCTTTTCTTTTGCTGAGTCCGGAATAATGATTCCGCCTTTATTGACTTCACCCTCTGACAGCGGCTCAACCAGTACACGTTCACCCAATGGTTTAATCTTCATGGATATGTCTCTCCTTTGTTTGGTTACACTCTGTTGAATTACGAACATTGAACAAGGAATGCCGAATGATGAAGGTTCTCTTCAGAATCCATTATTCCCTGTTCGTTATTCTGCGGTTCTACTTCTTATCTTCGTCGACCATTTCAAAATCGGCTTCCTCGACGTCACTGGCCTGCTTTTCGCCACCACCGGCTCCGGCCTCCGCTCCCATATCTGGAGCACCCTCTGCACCCGGCTGAGCCTGCGCATACATTTCCGTCGCGGCGGCCTGCATTTTTTCGTTCAAAATGTCGAGCGTCGTCTTCATCGCATCGTAGTCCTCGGCTTCGACCGCCTTTTTAACAGGCTCGATTGCAGCTTCGACCTCGGCCTTCTGTTCGGCGGAAACCTTGTCCTCGTTTTCCTTCAGGAATTTTTCCGTCTGGAACACGGTGGAGTCCGCCTGGTTTTTCAGGTCGACCTTCTCGCGTAGTTTTTCATCTTCGGCCGCATGAGACTCGGCGTCTTTCACCATCCGATCCACTTCCTCATCGGACAAGCCGCTCGAATCTGTGATGGTAATATGTTGCGATTTCCCCGTCCCCAGATCCTTCGCGCTGACCTTGACGATGCCGTTGGCATCGATGTCGAACGTTACTTCAATCTGCGGCGTACCGCGCGGAGCCTGCGGAATACCATCGAGGTTAAAACGATCAAGCGTTTTGTTGGCTGCAGCCATCTTGCGCTCACCCTGCAACACGTGGATTTCCACGGCGGGCTGATTGTCGGCGGCGGTCGAGAAGATCTCGTTCTTCTTGGCTGGAATGGTGGTGTTGCGTTCAATCAGCGGAGTGAATACGCCCCCCATGGTTTCAATACCCAGCGTCAGCGGAGTCACATCGAGAAGAAGAACATCCTTCACTTCACCTTTAAGAACCCCGCCCTGGATCGAAGCACCGATCGAAACCACTTCATCCGGGTTCACACCCTTGTGCGGCTCCTGACCAAAGATTTCCTTCACGGAATCCTGCACTTTCGGCATACGGGTGGAACCCCCCACCAAGATCACTTCATTGATTTCCGAAGCACTCAGGCCAGAGTCGGTCAAACAAGTACGTACCGGCGCAATGGCCTTGGTGATCAGGTCGTCGCAGAGTTCCTCAAGCTTGGCGCGACTGAGCGTCATGTTCAAGTGTTTCGGCCCGCTGGCATCCGCCGTGATGAACGGCAGATTGATCTCGGTCGACTGCGAGCTGGAAAGCTCGCACTTTGCTTTTTCGCCCGCTTCCTTCAGGCGTTGAAGTACCATCGGATCGGCGGAAAGGTCTACGCCCTGATCTTGTTTGAACTCGCTCACGAGCCAATCGATAATTTTTTGGTCGAAGTCGTCACCGCCAAGATGGCCGTCACCGCTCGTTGCGGTTACTTCGAAAACGCCGTCGCCGATGTCGAGGATCGACACGTCAAACGTGCCGCCGCCAAGGTCGTAGATCGCAATCTTCTCTTCCGACTTCTTGTCGAGGCCATACGCCAGCGACGCCGCAGTCGGCTCATTGATGATACGCAGTACTTCAAGGCCGGCAATCTTGCCTGCGTCCTTCGTAGCCTGACGCTGAGAATCGTTAAAGTAGGCCGGCACCGTGATGACCACCTGCGAAACCGTCTCGCCGAGATAAGCCTCTGCGTCCGTCTTCATCTTCTGGAGAATCATCGCCGAGATTTCCGGCGGAGAATACACCTTATCATCGATCTTAACGTGGGCGTCGCCATTCTTGGCCTTCACCACGTTGTAGGGAACCAGATGGATCTCGTGCTCCACCTCGTCAAACTTACGGCCCATGAAACGTTTGATCGAGAAAACCGTGTGTTGCGGGTTGGTTACCGCCTGACGCTTCGCCGCAGTACCGACCAAACGTTCGCCACTCTTCGTGAATGCCACAATCGATGGCGTGGTGCGTCCACCTTCCGCGTTCGGGATAACGGTTGGCTCGCCGCCTTCCATCACAGCCATGCATGAATTCGTGGTACCGAGGTCGATACCCAATACTTTAGATCCTGCTGTACTCATAATCGCTCTCCTAATCTATTTTTAAATTTGTGTCATTGGCGTCGACCGCCCTAAAGCAACAGGTGTGCCAGCGGACGTGAGGAGTAAGACATAATCCGTAATGCACTGCAAACAAGGGAAATACTCCAAAATATTGGATTATGGACCTTCAAACACGATCTCCAAAAACTGTGCCACTTAGCCACATTACGGCGCAATTCACGTCACATCTGCGCCATCGTGTCACACCTGCATTTACACTTCCTCATCAGATTCTCTATGTTCTCCAGCGATCTCCGTGGTAAACCATCCGCATTCACGGAGATTTTAATGAGACAGGAAAACAAGCTAACGATTGAATACTGCTCGAAGTGCAAGTTTATGATGCGCTCGGCGTGGATTGCCCAGGAGCTGTTGCAGACCTTTGAGGGCGATCTGGATGAAGCCGCACTGCGCCCTAGTTTGGTGCCGGGGATTTGGCAGATTTTGGCCAACGGTCAGCTGGTGTGGAATCGTAAGACGGAACGGGGACTTCCTGAATTGAAAGATCTAAAACGCCGCGTCCGCGATATCATCGCGCCGGGCAAAGACCTCGGCCACGCCGAGACGGTGGAACCATGAGTTCTTCCACGGTCATGTTGATCGGTCTGGGTGTCGTACTGACTGGGCACTACCTCAGCCAAAAGCTCTTGCTCGCCAAGGGCTGGAAGGCGGATGATGCCAAGCCGTATATTAAGCGGCTGAACATCAACGGTGGCGCATTGCTTGCCCTCGCGATCGTGGCTCTTGCGACGGCCGAGTTTCCCTATGGGCTGATCGGCATCCTGCTCTTCGTCGAAGGTGCCGTTTGCCTCGCTTTCGCCAAAAAACTGCGAAACAAGTAGCCCAACAACAAATCTTTGCCAAGGCGAAGAGTGCATTGTTCCATCTTTGTATCCGCAAAACACCTCTCTCTTTTTATCTCCCTATCCTTCCGTACACCGTTACAATCGCCGGATGAATTTTGACCTTATCATCACCCATGGACGGGTCTTTGATGGCTCTGGGAAAAGTGAAACTCGGCTTGATATCGGCCTCACTGGAAATACCATCTCCGCTATCGGCGACCTCTCCGCCGCTACAGCCAGAAACACTATCGATGCCACCGGTAGCATCGTCTGCCCTGGTTTCATCGATGCCCACTCGCACTCCGACACCTATCTATTGCTAGAACCCTCCGCCGCCTCTAAAATCTACCAAGGCATCACCACCGAAATCTGCGGCAACTGTGGTGCCTCTGCCGCTCCTCTTCACGGCGACTACAAAATGCCGTCCGACTGGCTCGACAAAGATTATGCAAAACCCTGGAGTACCGTGGCCGACTACCGCGAGCGTTTCTCCGAAGCACAACCTGCCATCAACGTCGCCCTGCTCGTGGGCCACAACACCCTGCACGCCGGAATCTGTGGCTATGAACCGCGCGCCGCCACACCGGACGAAATGAAAGCGATGCTCCAGGCTCTGGAACAGGCGCTCGACGAAGGAGCCATCGGACTGAG
>QIHI01000035.1 GCA_003230915.1 Kiritimatiellales bacterium
AAGAATCCAGAGCGCGCGCCGCCGGCACCGATGGTGTAGATCTTAATACCTAGCGCCTCGGCCGCATAGGCCGCGTTTCCGGGAGAGAGGGTTCCATAGTTGTTGGCTCCATCGGTCAGCAGGATGACCAGCTTGCTCTTGGCTTCGCTGTCGCGCAGGCGGTTGACGGCCGAGGCAATGCCGTCGCCGATGGCGGTACGGCGGCCATCGAGCATCCCAACATGCAGTCCCGCCATGCGGCTGGCTAGCCAGTTGTGATCGAGCGTGAGCGGTGCTACAGCGTAGGGCAGGGAGGCAAACCCAACCATGCCGATCCGATCATTCGGGCGTTTTTCAAGGAAGCGCCCAATCACATTCTTGGCGGCATCAAGGCGACTCATGCGGCGGTTGAGCCGAACAAAATCCTGCGTATTCATCGATTCGGAGAGGTCAAGAAGCAGAATGATATCGACGGTTTCGATGCGGGTCAGGCTTTCCTGCAAGCCGCGCTGTGGGCGGGCGAGGGCAATCACTAGGCAGGCAATTCCCAAGGCATAAAGAATCGGTAAAATCGGTTGGAGCCGGATCCGCCAGCTTTTGGGTAAATGAGCCAGTACCTTGCTACTGCTGAATTGCATCGATTGCTTACGCAGCATGAAATACCGTAGCCACACCAGTGCAGGGATCAGCAGGAGTAGCCAAAGCAAGATGGGTTGAGCGAATTTCATTTTTTATTAGCGGCGACCCCTTCAGCTTGTTTGGTTTCATTCACGAACTGCTTCGTGGTGTCGAAGGCGGATTCCATAGTGGTGCGGTCGGGATGGCCTTTTGCGAACTTTACCATGTCGGCCTGGCGCATGAACTCTTGGAGAATATTGCGTTGTGTACCGCTGAGTTCGGGCGATTTGCTCATCTCCGTTACGATCTCTTCGGTGGTTTCGTCGGGGGCATTGAGGTTGAAGCGCCCTTCGAGGTAGCTACGCAAAATTAGTGATAGTTCTGTATAGAATGGTTTGCACTCGTCCTTTTCCAACAGTCCTTTTCCTTTGAGTTTATCCAGTGCTTTGAAAGCCAGAATATGCGGGGGGGTTGGCGGTGTGCTAGGCATGATTATCTTACGGTGTTTCCAAAGCTTGGAGGAAAGGAGCCCAATCAGAAATGCCGTTGTGGCTGTACCCAACACGACCCAAATCCAGTTGGGAATACGACCTGGAAGTTTGTGTATGGGCTTAATATCGGCGATTTCGGAGGAGGAGTCGGTTAACACCGACTCGACGTTCAGGACAATAGCAGGGAAATGGGTAGTAAAAGTTTGATCGCCTACTCGGCAAGAGATGGTATTGGTCGAAACCATGTGCTCACCGAGGCGGAAGGAGGTGATGGAAAAACGGGTTTCAGACTGGGACAGTCCACCTGTGTGCGGCTCGGTACTCCAGTTGCGGTTGAGTAAGACTATCTCCTTCTCCCTCCCAAGCTCCGGAAGTTCCAGCGTTCCGTTGGTCGGGAAATAGGCTGTGAGGATCAGCTCGACCGGATCGCCCACGTGAATCGTCTCACGATCCATGGAATATCCCACCGTCAGCCGATCCACGGGAATCTCCTTAGGCTCTTCCGGTTTACACCCGAACAGAACCGCGGAAAGCAGGAACCACAGATAGATGCAGAAGGTCGCAGATGTGTTTCTTTTACATCGGTGTTGATCGGTGTGCATCTGTGGTTCTATCTCCTGCTCGCGCGTTGGCGAAAGAATTGGATGAATTGTTTGTCGTAGGGTTCGCCGGCGAAGAGGCGAATAGTATCGATGCCGGCCTTGCGGTGCATCTCATCGACCGTCTCGGCGCGTCGCGTCTGTTCAATCCCGAGCTGTTTGCGCACCTTCTTGCTGGAGGTATCGACGAGGGTTTGTTCGCCGGTTTCTGCATCGTGCCAGTTGATGAGTCCGATATCCGGCCAGGCAATTTCACGTTTGTCACCAATCACGACGCTGATGAGGTCGTGGCGGCGGGCGGTAATTTTTAGCAGGTGCTCATAATCGTCGGAAAACATGAAGTCGCTGATGAGGAAGGTAATATTTTTGCGGTTGCTAACATGGTTGAGATAGTCAAGTGCAGGCGTAACGTTGGTCCCTTTTCCTTGCGGCTGGTGCGAAAGCATTTCGCGAACGAGGCGTAATACATGCCGAGTTCCCTTTTTCGGTGGAATATACTTTTCGACCTCCTCGGCAAAGAGGATCAGCCCAATGCGGTCGTTGTTGCGGATGGCAGAGAAGGCCAGCACGGCGGCAACTTCCGCTACGAGGTCTCGCTTCATCTGGGTTCCGCTGCCGAACAAGTTTGATGCGCTGATATCGACCACCAGCATGACGGTCATCTCGCGCTCTTCGACAAACTTCTTAATGTGCGGCGATCCGGTGCGGGCGGTAACATTCCAGTCGATCGAGCGGATGTCGTCGCCGGGAACATATTCACGCACCTCGTCGAATTCCATCCCACGCCCTTTGAACGTGGAGTGATACTGCCCTGCAAACACGTCGTTCACGGCGTGTTTGGTGCTAATTTGAATCCGCCGAACCTTCTTCAGTAATTCGCGGTGCGAAATTTTTGAAGAAGGTTCGGCGATTTCCGATTTCCGATTTCCGATGGCTGATTGATGAGCCGGAAGCTGCCGTGTTTGGAGTGCTTTCGGGGTAGGTTGGATGTTTCTATTTTTGTTCATGGGCTGTTTTAATCGAAAATCATCAATCGGAAATCGGTAATATACTTACGGTACTGGGATTTCAGAGAGTATTTTTCCGATCAAATCTTCGCTCGTCAGCTCTTCGGCTTCAGCTTCGTAAGAGACGAGAACGCGATGGCGGAGGACATCCAATGCGATGGACTTGACATCCTGTGGGCTGACATAACCACGACCTTGCATGAAGGCGTGGGCGCGTGCACCCATAGTTAGACTGATCGTAGCACGTGGTGATGCGCCATAACGGAGGTAGTCTTTGATCTCTAGATTGTATTTTTCAGGTTCGCGCGTGGCGAAAACAATACTGAGGATGTAGTCCTTGATCTTTTCGTCGATGTAGATTTCGTCGACGATTTCGCGCGCTTTGAGGATTTCGTCGGGATGCAGTATGGCATTGATCGGAATCTCGGTGTTGGAATGCGCCATGCGGTCGAGGATGCGGCGTTCCTCTTCAATCGTTGGGTAGCCGACCTTGAGCTTGAGCATGAAGCGGTCGAGCTGCGCCTCGGGCAGGGGATAGGTACCTTCTTGTTCGATCGGGTTTTCGGTGGCCATCACGAGGAAGGGGTTTGGTAGAGGGAAGGTTTCGTCGCCGATGGTGACCTGCCGCTCCTGCATGGCTTCGAGCAGGGCGCTTTGTACTTTGGCTGGTGCGCGGTTGATTTCGTCGGCCAAGATAATGTTAGCGAAGACGGGACCTTTCTTAATGATGAAGTCGCCGTCCTTCTGGTTATAAATTAGGGTTCCGATGAGGTCGGCGGGGAGTAGGTCGGGTGTAAATTGGATGCGTTGAAAGGAGGTATCGAGGGCCTGAGCCAGCGTGTTGATCGTTAGGGTTTTTGCCAGACCCGGTACGCCTTCGAGGAGGACGTGACCATTGCTGAGCATGCCGATGATTAAACGGTCGATCAGATATTCCTGCCCAACGATCACCTTTCCAATTTCATTTTTTAATATGGGGATGAAAGCGCTTTGCTCGCGCACCTTCTGGTTGATAATTTCTATTCCCGTCATGTGAGTAACTCCTTCGTTATGAACTAACCTGCTTTTGTGACCGAAAAGCGCATGGTGTGTTCAAAATTCATGTATTAATCTGCCGTAACGCTTCGTAGAGCACGATGGCTGCACAATTTGACAAATTGAGCGAGCGGACGCAATCGAGTTTGATCGGGATATTGCAGACCTGTTCCGGGTGTGCCGCCAGTAGGTCGTCAGGTAGACCAACCATTTCGTTACCAAAGATAAGATAGTCGCCGGGGGCGTAAGTGACTTCCGAATAGCTTTGCTTCCCGGCGGTGCTGAACAAATAGCGATGGCCAGCTGGATTCTGCTCAAAGAAGACTTCAAGGTTTGGATGAACTTGAATGTCAACGGAATCCCAGTAGTCGAGCCCTGCACGACGCAGCTGCTTTTCGGAGAGGTCGAATCCAAGCGGTTCGACAAGATGGAGTGTGGTTCCGGTTGCGGCGCAGAGCCGTGAAATATTTCCCGTATTGGGGGGAATCGACGGCTCGACCAGCACAATATTGAGCGGAACTTCCGGCCACTGAAAATCCAACTCGACCCGCTTGCGTTCTGAGTGCCGCATCTGTTCGTTCTTTTTCATAAACGAAACAGAATAACGACGGGGGGGATTAAAGGCCAGCGGTGAAAGAGATAAAGGCGGCGATGCCGGTAAGTTCAGAACTTCCTCCGACGTCGGAGAGGTCAATAGAGGACCATGTGCCCCGCGCTCCTAGACCGAGCATTCCGGCTTCATAGATACGGAACTCAAAGCCTGCGCGGGCGTAGACTCCGATGCCAAAGGCGGATTCATCGTTGTCAAAGGTTTCTTCTGTTCCGCCAAGATCGGTTTCTTCGCGCTCGGAGCGGTAGTCGACATAGGTCATCAACGGGCCGCCGCCTACATAAATTCGAGCTTTATGGTTTTTATCAAGAAAGAGGCTGGCATATCCACCGCCTGCGAGATCAAACATCCACATGGAGGTGGAGATGCTGACGTGCAGGCCACTACCACCGACGGAGGCATAGTTGATGTCGTCGAATCGTAGCCCGAGCAGAAAGGACGTCTCCAATCCATATTGGAAACGGTCACCTTTGGGTAGGGTACCCCATGCAGCACCAAACTGGGGAATAAGGGCAAGGTCGATCTCGGCGGAATCACCATTGCCACTACTATCATCGATTTTTAGATCCTCAAACTGGACGGCACCGAGCAGAGCCTGCACGGTATAATTGTTATCCCAATGATCGTAGGTGTTGTATTGAGCTCGCGCGATGGCTGAGAGAGCGATAAGGGTTATTGTGGTTAGAACTATTTTTTTCATATTCATGGAGTATCCTTTTTACCGGTTCCAAAGATAACGTTCCAATCCTTTTTCATGCTGACCACCGTTCAACCACGCTTAGGGACTTCATCGAGACCACGGTCGAGGCGGCCGATGTGGGAGTCACGATCATAGGGGACTTCTCGCTCGGCATCGTCGGCAGATGTTCGTTGCGATCGCCCTGATGGTTTTTGCCGAACTGGCCGGTTGCATAGCCCTGACTTTTTAGCAAGGAAGCCATCGTGACATCGGTTTTTTGCCGCCCTTCTTTAGCGCCGGGCAAGCCAACTTTCGTCATGCCAGAGCGTACCGGAACGGTTCCGCCAATCAGCGCGGCACGCCCGGCGGTACAGGATTGTTGGGCGTAGTAGTCGGTGAAGGAAATTCCTTCGTTGGCAATGCGGTCAATGTTCGGCGTTTTGTATCCCACCATGCCGCAGTTGTTATGGCTGATATTCCAGGTGCCGATATCGTCGCCCCAGATCATTAGAATGTTCGGTTGTTTGGCTTGCGTGTGCGCGACGAACCCGATTGCACAGGCGAGCCCAAGTGCAATACTGTTTGATTCATTCATCGGATGATCTCTTTGGGTGATTTAGGATTTAGACTGTAAGTTTTTTGCTTTTCTTTCGGATGCTTTTTGAACGATGTAGTAGAGCATCGGTACGAAGATCAGGCTGGCAACGGTGGCCACGAGCATGCCACCAAATACGGTGGTGCCGAGTACTTTGCGGCTTTCGGCACCAGCACCAGAGGCGAGCAGAAGCGGGAGTACGCCGAGGATGAAGGAGAAGGCGGTCATCAAAACGGCGCGGAAACGGAGTTTGGCGGCGGACATGGCTGCGTCGAATATGCTTTTTCCTTCATCGTGTTCTACCTTGGCAAACTCGACGATCAGGATCGCCGTCTTGGTGCTGAGGCCGATCAAGAGCACGATGCCGACCTGCCCGTAGATATCCATGCTCATTTTTCCAATATTTAGGGCGATGACTGCACCGAGTAGGGCGGTGGGAACGGAGAGGCAGACGGAGACCGGAATGCTCCAGCTTTCGTACTGCGCGGCGAGTACGAGATAAACAAGAATAATGGCGAGCACGTAGATGATGTTGGAACCGCCTTGCGCCGCTTTTTCTTGATAGGAGAGTTCCGTCCACTCCAAGCCCATCGAGGCGGGGAGTTTGGTGTTTCCCATATCTTCGACGATGGCCATGGCTTGGCCGGTACTAAAGCCGTCGCCGGGTTGCCCCATAATTTTGGCGGAGGGGAACATGTTGTAGCGAATGACGGATTGCGGGCCGAGAGTTTCTTTGACGGACATCACGGAGCCGAGCGGCAACATTTTTCCATCGCGGTTGCGGATTTCCATCGTACGGATCTGGTCGGCATCGGCACGGTATTTCGGCGCGGCTTGCGACTTAACTTGGAAGACGCGGTTCATGTAGGTGAAGTCGTTGATGTAGACCGAGCCGTAGTAGTATTGCAGGGCATTGTAGACGGAGCTCATGGCGACGTTTTTGGTGAGCACCTGGTCGCGATCGATATCAATGAAAAGTTGCGGAACATTGGCGCGGAAGGTGGTGTACATGCCTTGTAGTCCCGCCTGCGAGTTTCCGTCGTTCATGAATTCGTTGGCCACTTGCTGGAGCGTATTCATGCCCACGCCGCCGCGATCCTGCAACTGCATCACGAGCCCGCCCGACATGCCCACGCCGGGTAATGAGGGCATGGGAAAGGCAAAGGCCATTCCGTTTTTCAATTGGGAGAGGCGCATGTTGAGGCTCTGGAGAATGTCGGATTGGTGCGTGCCTTTGCCGCGCTCGTCCCAGTGCTTGAAAACCATCACACTAAAGCCGGCATTTGGAATGGCAGCGCCATCGAGGATGGAGAAGCCGGAGATCGTCATGAAATCGCGCAACCCGTCGGTTTCTCCGATGATTTTATCGACCTGTTTCAGGAAGGCTTGCGTACGTTCGAGCGACGAGGCCTCGGGCAAAAGCACGTTCACCATGCAATAGCCCTCATCTTCTTGCGGAACAAAGCCGGTGGGAAGGTGGCTCATGCCCACAAAGGCGGTGGCGGACAGTCCGAGAAAGATCAACAGCCCAAGCAGGGATTTGCGGAGCGCGTGGTTGACTACTTTGAGGTATCCCGTTTTGGTGGTCTCCATCGAGCGATTAAAGAGTCCAAAAAAGCCTTTACGCGCGCCGGTTTTCGAGGGGCGTAGTAAAATACCGCAGAGGGCAGGGCTGAGCGTGAGGGCGTTGATCGTGCTGAAAATTGTGGCGATGGAGATGGTGACGGCAAACTGTTTGAAGAGCTGCCCCGTGATGCCGACCATAAAGGTGGTGGGAATGAATACGGAGAGTAGCACGAGCGTAGTCGCAATCACCGGCCCAGAAATTTCGGTCATCGCTCGCTTGGCGGCGGCCTTGGCTTTCATGCCTTCTTCGTCGATCAGCCGCGTGCAGTTTTCGACCACCACAATCGCATCGTCCACCACGATACCGATCACCAACACGAGCCCGAAGAGGGTAAACTGGTTGATGGAATATCCCATGGCGGACATGGCCGCAAAGGTGCCGATGAGCGAGACGGGAATGGTGACGGAGGGGATGATGGTGGCGCGGAAGTTTTGCAGGAAAACATAGACCGTCAGGATCACTAAAATAAGGGTAATAAAGAGGGTGATGACCACCTCTTTAATCGAGGCCTTAATGACATCCGTATTGTCATAGATCACGCGATATTCAAGGCCTTCCGGAAATCCGCCTTCGAGCCTGGCGAGGGTTTCCCGCACGCCATTAACCACGGCGAGTGCATTTTCGCCGGGGATTTGATAGATGGAGATCGTGGCCGAGGGTTTGCCGTTCAGCGTCGAGCCCAGCACATAGGTTTTTGCGCCCAGTTCCACGCGCGCCACGTCACGGATGCGCAATACCTGCCCCTGCGTGCCGGTGCGAATGACAATCTCGCCAAACTCTTCCGCTTCGAGCAGACGACCGCGCACACTCATCGTCATTTGATAAGCCTGCCCCGTAGGAACGGGCGGCTCGCCGATCTGCCCCGCGGCCACTTGCAAGTTTTGCTCGCGTACGGCGTTCACAATATCTTCCGCCACCAGCCCGCGCACTTTCATTTTATCGGGGTCGAGCCAGATGCGCATCGAATAGTCGCCTGCACCAAAAGCCTGCACTTCGCCAACCCCCGGAACGCGGGCCACTTCATCTTTTATCCGTAAGGCCACATAGTTCGCTAAAAAGATATCATCATAGCGCCCGTCGGGACTGTAGAATCCAACGTAGAGGTTGGCATCGGTCGATTTTTTCTTCGTGGTAATGCCCAGCCGTTGCACTTCCTGCGGGAGCTGTGGAATGGCCACCGCGACGCGGTTTTGAACGAGCACGTTCGCCATATCAAGATCGACACCGGTTTCGAAGGTGACGGTCAGCATCATCGACCCGTCGTTGGCACTGACGGAGTTCATGTAGATCATGCCTTCAACGCCGTTGACCTCTTTTTCGATCACGGCGGCGACCGTGTCGGCCACGGTATTGGCATCGGCTCCCGGATAGACGGCGGCGACGGTGATCGAGGGCGGGGCAATGTCCGGATAGCGCTCGATCGGCAGGCCAAGCAGGGCAAAGCCGCCGAGCAACATGATGACAATGGCGATTACGCCCGCGAAAATGGGACGATCAATAAAGAAGTGGCTAAACATGGATGACTCTCCTGATAAGGTTTTTCACCACGAAGGCTCGAAGAGCACGAAGGGGCAGGATGTTTTCTTAGGGGTTCTTCGAACCTTTGGATTCCATTTTTTGTTTGGGCTCGGCAACGCGTACGGTAATTCCAGGGCGAGCTCGCTGAAGCCCTTCGATAATCACACGCTCATCCGTCGCGAGTCCTTCCTCGACAATCCGCTTGGACTGAACCAATGGGCCGCGTTTAATATAGCGACTTTCCACTTTATTCTCCGCCGTGACCACCAAGACATACGGCCCGCTCATGTCGCGCTGAATGGCGAGATCGGGAACCAGAATGGCCATTTCAACCGTTTCTGGGATCAGGATTTTTCCATAAAGGCCCGGCACGAGTTGGGTCTTTTCGTTGGCAAAGACCGCCCGGGCTCGCAGGGTTCCGGTATCCGGGTCAATTTCTGGATCCAGATAGTCTAAAATCCCCTCTTCGTGGTGCAGGGTTCCATCTGCTAATTCCAATTTAACCGGGGGAATCTCTTTTTCAGGTTTAGGCCCTTTTATCCCCGTTTTAAGATAAGGAAGCAGTGTGCGCTCGTCGATATTGAAGAAAACATCAACGGGAGCTTCGACCACCAAGGTGGTAAGTACAGTGGATTGGCCATCGCCCACCAGATTGCCCACACTCAACGAGCGGCGCGCCAGCCGTCCGGCCATCGGGGCTTTGATCTGGGTGTACGAGAGATCTAATTTAGCATTTTCCAGCATCGCTTGGGCTTCCATAACTGAGGCTTCGGCCCCCTGCATTTCGGCTTCGGCGCTGAGGACATCGAGTTCGGAGACGGCGTTCGTTTTATAGGCTTTCTTGGTGCGTTGTTGCGTGGCCTCCGCCAATTTAAGCGAAGCCTTGGCTTGGGCCAATTTAGCTTCCGCCGATTTGAGGGCTGCTGAATAGGCCTCGGGTTCGATGGTGAAGAGAAGGTCGCCTTTTGCCACGCGTTGGCCATCCGCAAAGTCGATCGTTTTGAGGAAGCCCTTCACTCGCGCCCGAATTTCGACGCGATCATGCGCCTCAATTCGGCCTGGAAATACCGTGAAGGTCGTGACATCCCTTTGTTCAGGGGTTTCCACGGTCACCTCGGGCGGCGGCGGGGCTTTGAATTCGTTTTTTTTAGCGCAGCCAAAGCTCAGCAAAAGGGAGCATGCCAGACTGGCAGGAAGTATTCTTTTCATCTCTCGGATTCTCCGTGGTTAAGTTCGAAAAGGTTAAATATTTTGTAGGGGTATTGTCGAGAGGCAATCTCCGTTAATAATCGAATTAACTACGTCCATCCGCCGACGTATTCTTACTTGGTAGGATCAATGTGAATAGAAGAGCGGGGCGATGTTTCCATCGGCACATACTAGTTTTTGTGGCTCAATATTTCGTTACTCAGAGTTCGTGCCATACAGACCAACGCCAAGCTCGCCGGCGATATAACGAATCACTTTCATGGAGCGGATGGAGTTACTCGCTTTGTGTCAGGCGTGGAGAAAATGTAGCGATGGCCAGCTGTTGGAACTTTTTCGCTTCGACTTCCGGCGGAGGGGAAACAGTGTCGGGCGGGCAAGAGAATTACCGCAGCGGCTATAAACCCCGTGATTTTTATAGTCCTGCTAGTCTTTTTGTCGATTTTTCAAGAGTTTAATCTATATCCTCTTCCTTGTCGTTCAATGCCTGCCGTACCACCCAGAATCCAGCGGAAAGGGTAATGACCAATGCGGAGATCGACATCAGCATTTCAGGGGTGATTTCCTTATAGTCTAGAATGATCACTTTCCGGCAAACGGCCACCAAGGCAACGAGTAGTACGATTTCGACATGAATGATCTGTTTGTCGAGATACGCCTTGATGGTTTCGAGTAGCTCCAAACCGATAACGACCATAAGGATAAGTCCGAGTACCTCCATCATCTCCTTCACATTCAGAAGCATTAAGGGAGGCCGTTTCATTTGCTGCCACAGAATCACGCCCACTTCAATCGTCGAGGCCAATACTGCCAACATCATGAACACCAGCAGGGCGAGAACCACGATTCGTTCAAATTTTTTCAGAATATTTTGCATGATCGATGTTTACTATTTTTTTATTTTATTCGGGCTCCCTTTTTTGAGCTTAAGGAAGAGTTTAGGTATAGTAATCTGTGATGATTTTCCAGGCGGCCTCGGCCGTATCGCAGAAGGTTAGCAAGTCGAGATCATCTGGGCTGATGAGGCCGCACTCCACAAGGTATTTCCAATCGATCAGTCGTTTCCAGTATTCGGTGCCAAAGAGAATGATGGGCATTTTTGAAATCTTTCCAGTTTGGATCAGGGTCAGCACCTCGAAGAGTTCATCGAAAGTACCGAAGCCACCGGGGAAGATGCAGACCGCCTTGGCGCGTGAAAGGAAGTGCATCTTGCGCATGTGGAAATAACGGAATTCAAAGCAGAGTTCCTCGGTCACATACGGGTTGGGTTCCTGTTCGTGTGGCAGGGTAATGTTGAGGGAGATCGATTTGCACCCTACTTCCTTTGCACCGCGATTGCCCGCTTCCATGATACCGCCACCTCCTCCCGTGACGATGACATATTCACACTCATGGTTGGTTTGGCAGGTTGTACTGACCATACCGGCCAGCTTCCGCGCCTCTTCATAGAATGGTAGCAGGGCGGCCTGCTGCGGGTTTTCGCAGGCTTCGACAGTTTCGGGAGAGGGGATGCGCGCGCTGCCGAAGAGCACGATGGTCGACTTTACCCCTTGCTCCTTCATCGTCACTTCGGGGTGAAGATATTCCAGCTGTAGGCGTACCGGACGGCAAGGGTCGCTATTCAGAAAAGGAATGTTTTCGTAGGCTTTCGGCGGGCTTTTCATTTGCGCTCTCCTTGTGAGAAATTACTCGGCATTAGATTACGGATTTCGATGAGTTGCTTTAAACGCGTTTCAATTTGTTCGGCCTCCAACTTGAAGCCAAGGCCGAGCACCAGCAAGTTTTGATCGACCTCGATATGGATATCGGGGTGGCCGAGTAGGTGATCGATCATCCGCGCATTGCAGAAGTCATGCGCAAACTTTTTATCCCTTGATCGCACTATAAACTTTTTCGAAAACTCATGCGACTCAATGTCGATATCGTCATAGCCCAACGGCGGTGTGATTTTGGAAAAGAAGCTTTCCTTGGCAATCATCAGCTCCGGGCAATATTTTTCCGTGGTCAGGATAAAGAATGAAAAATGGTGGTGGTTCGTTTGGCGGTGGCCTTTGGAGTCCGTCGAATGGGTTTCATAGTGATAATCGAAGGCCGCCACGGAATGACCCTGATACGTTCCGCTGATCATATTGTAGGCATAGCGGTTCGATCCCTGCCGCAGTTTATCGAGAAACGCGTAGTGCTTGGTCACTTGGTAGTTCCGCTCGCTGGAGAATTGAAGTCCCAGTGTCGCCACCAGCTCGCCCATCTCATCACGTCGCTTCTTCCCTGTACGAATTCCCCAGATGATTGACCCGATAATGCAGATTACAACAATGATGGCACCGCCCATATCCAACTCCATAGTAAATTAGTTTCCATTAAAATGGTTTCTTCATCGAATGCCTATTATAAAGTCCGGCAAACCCTAAAAAGGGGTCTCTTCGAGAGTTTAAAATATGAAAATTAATTTTTCCAGGAACCTACGGAGCCTTGTAATGAATTTGTATAAGAATGGACGAAGTAGCTGTTTAGTGAAAAACATCAGACGAAAAGGAATATATGTCAGAAGAACTTAAAATGAACGTCGGTCTCCAGCCCTTGGATGCCATCATGACTGAAAAAGGAATTAAGAATACCGATCTGGTGTCGAGTGCTCCGTCTGGATTCATTACCCACAAGCAGATTCAGAAAGGCCGTAAAGGTCGCCGCCTGACGATGCACATGCAACAAAAGGTGCTTGATACATTGAATATTTACAGTGTTCCGGAGACCTACAAATGGGAAGACTTATTCACCTATCGCGGCAAGAAGGATCTGTAAGGAAAGCGAATGGCGAAACAGTGGATCAAGGTAGCGGGAGCGCGGGAACATAATCTTAAGAATGTGCATGTTAAGATTCCGCGCGATGAGTTGACGGTGGTGACGGGTCTAAGCGGCTCGGGGAAGTCGTCTCTGGCATTCGACACCATTTATGCGGAGGGACAGCGGAAGTACGTTGAAAGCCTCTCGGCCTATGCCCGCCAATTCCTAGGTCAAATGCAGAAGCCGGACGTCGACTATATCGAAGGACTCTCCCCGGCGGTATCGATCGAACAACGCACTGCCGGATCCAACCCGCGATCAATCGTGGCAACGACCACGGAAATCTACGACTACCTTCGCCTGCTTTTTTCCAGCATCGGCAAGGCGCATTGCTACAAATGCGGCCAGCCCGTTTCGGGACAAAGCGCGGAGGAGATCGTCGATCAGTTGATGCAACTTCCCGCCAAGACTAAGCTAATGTTGCTCGCACCGCTGGTGCGCGGTCGTAAGGGCGAGCATGCCGAGGTTTTCGACACGATCCGCAAACAAGGTTTTGTCCGCGCACGTGTCGATGGCGAAATCATGGAACTCGAAAAAATCCCCAAGTTGGCAAAGACCAAGAAACACACCATCGAGGCGGTGGTCGACCGGCTAGCGATCACGGACGATATCCGAAGCCGCATGACCGACTCAACCGAAATTGCTTTACGCGAGGGCGAGGCGCTGATGACCGTTCTAGTGGCTAATGCGGACGGCGGCTGGGATGAAAGAATCTATTCTGAAAACAACGCCTGCCTCGACTGCGGCATTAGTTTTGATGCATTGCAGTCGCGCCACTTTTCGTTCAACAGCCCGTACGGCGCATGCCCTGCCTGCCACGGCCTCGGCACGCAGATGATTTTTGATGAAGATTTAGTTATCCCCGATAAAACCTTCCCGCTGGAAAAATGCATCCACCCATGGCGCTACGGCGGGCGGCGCGCGATGGTCTACCACAAGAAGTTGATTACCGCCTTGGCGGACAGCTATGCTATTGATCTAAAGACGCCATTCGACGAGCTTCCACGTAGCTTTGTGGAGATCCTGTTCCATGGGTCGGGCGCGGAGGATATTCAATACTACATGCGCCGCCGGCTCATTTCCAAACCGTTCGAAGGAGTATTCCCCATCCTAAACCGTCGACTAGCGGAGAACGAAAGCGAAACCATGAGCCATTGGCTGCGCGGCTACATGGTGCGCCGCATTTGCCCGAAGTGCGACGGTGCACGCCTGCGCCCGGAAGTGCTGGCCTGTCGGGTAAGTGGCCGCAATGTTCGCGAAATCATTACCGACTCGGTGATCGATTCTCAACAGTTTTTTAAGACGCTTAAGCTTACGAAACAGGAAGAACTCATCACCAAGGAAATTCTCAAGGAAATCCGCTCTCGATTAAGCTTCATGGTGAACGTCGGCCTCGACTATCTCACACTCGACCGCGAGAGCGGCACGCTCTCCGGCGGCGAGGCACAGCGCATACGGCTCGCCACGCAGATCGGTGCGGGGCTGGTTGGCGTGGTCTATGTGCTGGACGAGCCGAGTATTGGCCTGCATCAGCGCGACAATGACCGGCTGATCCATACTCTGCGCGGTTTGCGCGATCTGGGCAATACGGTGATTGTGGTTGAACACGACGAGCAGACGATCCGTACGGCAGATTATGTGATCGATATGGGACCCGCCGCCGGTCGTCATGGCGGAGAGGTGGTTTTTGCCGGAACCGCCAATAAATTACTCAAGGCCGATACACTGACCGCAAAATATCTCCGGGCGGAGCTGGAGGTTGATGTTCCCAAAAAACGCACCAAACCCTACAAGGGTTGGCTCGAGTTGAAGGGTGCGGAACAAAATAATCTACAGAAGGTAAATGCCAAGTTCCCGCTCGGACTGTTCACCTGCGTGACCGGTGTCTCCGGCAGTGGGAAAAGTACGTTGGTTGATAATACGCTGAAACGGGCATTGATGCGCCATTTCCACCAATCGAAGGAGATTCCGGGAAAATATAAAAGTCTCCAAGGGGTAGAACTGATCGATAAAATGATTGTGATCGACCAGTCGCCGATCGGCCGGACACCACGTTCCAACCCGGCCACCTACACCGGAGCTTTCACCGATATCCGCACACTGTTCGCCACGCTACCAGCCTCCAAGATGCGCGGTTATAAGCCCGGTCGCTACAGCTTTAACGTCAAAGGCGGGCGCTGCGAACGCTGTAAAGGCGACGGCATCCTTAAGATCGAAATGCATTTTCTGCCGGATGTCTATGTGCCGTGCGAGCAGTGTGGTGAGCAGCGCTATAATCGCGAAACGCTTGAAGTTCACTACAAAGGAAAGAACATTGCTGGCATACTCGACATGACCATTAACGAATCCCTCGATTTTTTTGAGGCGGTACCGAAGATTCAGCGCAAAATGAAAACGCTGTGCGATGTCGGCCTCGGTTACCTCAAGCTCGGCCAGCCCGCCACGACCCTTTCCGGTGGAGAAGCCCAGCGCGTAAAGCTCTCCACCGAGTTGAGCAAACGATCCACTGGTCAGACCCTCTACCTCCTTGACGAACCTACCACCGGTCTACACTTCGCCGACGTCCACAAACTACTCGAAGTACTAGAGCGGTTGCGCAACGAAGGCAACACCGTCATCGTCATCGAACACAATCTGGATATGATCAAGCGTGCTGACCACATCATCGATCTCGGCCCCGGTGGCGGCATCAATGGTGGAAGCATCGTCGCGAAAGGTTCACCCGAAAAGGTGGCGAAGAATGATCGGTCTTATACTGGGCAGTATCTGAAGAATGTATTGGTGTGATGAGTAGAAAATATGACGTTCCGCCGTTGCCGACCTGTACGGGATGCACCTTTGTACTTCGCAGCAATCTCATTGAGGGTATCAATGCCCCTGATCGCTTCCAGCGCGATGTGCGCCTTAAACTCCGCCGTGTGTTTTCTTCGCTGATTTTTCATAACTCCTATCCTTTTCATGTAAGGAGCTATGCGACAAAACCAAACTTAACCCATGGTTCAGATTCTCAAGTCCGCTTTTATGTACCCTTCTAATTCATAGTACGAATTTTGGGTCTTTTTCGGATGTACGTTTTTTTAGTGACCAACTGACCCCCCCTTTGAACCTTGTTATAAGAAGGTGTAGGCAATCGTTAAGTGGGTTATCTAAGTTTAATACTGCAACCCACCGCCTTGGTCTCTTGCACGGCAACCTTCTTTCCGGTGAGTAAGGCTTCCAGTGCATCTTTCAGATAGGTTTCCTGCACGTGTTCGGGGTTGCGCCCATTGTCGTCCACTGCCCCATGGTAGGCCAGTTCACCCGCTGCATCGAAGAGGAAAACATCGGGCGTTTTCTGGGCACCAAAGTTTTGAGCAACTTGAGAGGTCTCATCCACCACATAGGGGAACTGATACCCATGCTCCTTGGCGAATTTCTGCATGTCTTCATACGAGTCGCCTTTGGTTGTAGAGTCATTGGAATTGATAAAGATGACTCCGAATCCTTTTTCCTTGTAGGTGTTGGAAAGCTCAACCATACGAGCCTGCCAATCGATCACGAATGGGCAGTGATTGCAGGTAAAGATAACAAGCGTGCCTTTTTCTCCCTTTATGTCGTTGATCGAAACTCTCGATCCGTCGACGTTCCTCATCTTGACATCGGCATCCACCAATGGATCACCAATGTCAATTGCGGCAAGACTGGTGATTGTGAGTGCGGCCACAGCGGAGATGGCCAAGCGTAGCGTATATTTCTTCTTCATGGTGTATCTCCTGTTATTTCCTTCAATAGGATTTCGATGGTTTCAGCATACTGTGCATAACTTTTTTTTCCTTCCCATTCGATCAATAGTTTACCGTTGGACCCGAAGAAAAATGAGGAGGGTAAGGCTCCTGACCAATTGAGGGAAAGCGTTTCGATAAAGGCTTGATTCAACTCAGTCGCAATGAAACTACTAACGGGGCTACTTTGTTCCAACAGAAATGTTTCGACAATACTAAAGTCGTCGGGATTGTCAGCCGAAACCAGAATGATGGCGAGTCCTTGTGAGGCATATTCATTGTGGATTTTGATGAGCTCGGGAAACTCTTCCCGGCAAGGACCGCACCAAGTTGCCCACGCATGGACGAGGGTTAGCGGTTCCGTAGAATTCAGGATGGAGGACTGGATTGTTTTTGTGCTTGCCGGTATTCCGGTAATGGGTGTGGGAGTGCCGCAACGGCATGCATAGGTAAATAATAAGATGGGTGTAAGCAGAGCCAGTCGGAACCAAATTTGACATATGAAATCGCGAACCCTCATATCTACTATCTCTCTTGAGAGAGGAAAACCTATCCGACTTCATTTGTATGTCAATGACATTATAGATTCGGCGGGAAAATATTGATATTATGAGCCAGTTTTGGGTTGCTCTCTCCATGGACAAGGAGGATGCAAGAAAGACTCCGACGAGCCTTCACCAAGCGAGTTCTGAGCTTTTGGAGTTGAGTACGCGGGATGAGCATGGCCATAAAATATCTGATATTGTTTTTGCCGCCATTCAGGATCGGAGCGGGAATACTATTTTATCTGGCCGTGACCAAAATATCTTCAATCCGGACTTTAAAATGAAACGCTTTATGACCCTCAACCAGATTTTTTTTTGATGCATCGTTATAAACGCAAGTCCTGTTATGATGCTTCATGGATCACGAACCCCATGGCCTTGATCTTACGGTGCAGGGAGTTGCCAGCATTCTGGGCGACCACTTTCGTGTTCATAAATTCGCGGCGGACACGGTAGTTTTTGCGAAGGGTATCGAAGTTTCGGGCGCGGTCGATTTCGTCAGCAACGGCAGCTTCGCGGATCAAGGAATTGTCGATTTCAATGTCATAGACCTGCCGGATGATCTCGTGTAGCACATCCTCCTCATCGCGGTGGGCACAATCGATTTCGACGGCAGGCACTTCGGGCTTGGGCAGGGAGGCAGCGATATCCCACATCTTTGGAATCTCAAAAAAATTACAGAGTTCGTTGTAGCAGGCGACGGTGCCGTTGAGCTTGCCTTCGTAGGAGTGGCCAGCGATATGCGGTGAGGCGAGGTCAGCCCACTCCAGCACATCGGTACGGAAGTCGGGTTCGGGGTTCCAAACATCGATGACCATGTGGGAAACAGCACCGGCGGATTTTGCATCTAGTAAGGCATCGTAGCAACAGACACTGCCTCGCGCGGCATTGATGAAGACGGCACCGGGTTTAAGCTGTTCAAAGAAGCGATAGTCGACCAGCCGGTCGGTCGGCCACGGGCCGTCTTTAACGAGCGGAACGTGAAGGGTGACGATATCGGATTCGGCCAAAATGGTTTCGAGCGGGAAGAAGTCGGGATCGGTGGAAATCGCGGCGAGCGGGGGGTCGTTGCGTAGAACGTTCATGCCGAGCGCTTCGCATTTTTTGACTACGTGGCTGCCTACATTGCCGCAACCGATCACGCCGAGGGTCTTTCCTCCAAGGTCGAAGCCGTGACGGGCGTGCAGAGTGAGCAGGGCTGCGACAAGGTATTCGGAGACGCTGTTGGCATTGCAGCCGGGGGCGGCACACCAGTAGATGCCTTTCGATTCTAGCCACGCGGCGCTAATATGGTCGGTGCCAGCGGTGGCAGTTCCGACAAATTTAACGGGAGTGCCGTGGAGCAGTTCGCGGTTGATTTGTGTTTTCGAACGGACGATGAGTGCATCGGCATCGAGCAGGTCATCGCGGGAAATTTCGCGGTCGGGAATAATCACGGTTTTCCCAGCGTGGGATAAAGCCTCGTTACCCAACAGTACGGTTTCCGCGCAGATGATTTTCATGGACGCATTGTCGGGCGAAGGCTCCGCGCGCTCAAGTTCTAATTTACTGGAAAATTAGCGGCGATCACGGAATTCTTGTTCTTTTACGGCCGGGTGGTATTTGGTGTGGTTTTTATGCCGGGCATGGGTCGAGTTTTTTTTCCAAAGGTGGCTGAACCACAATTTTGCGGTGGCGACGATCGTCAGGCAGATGCTGATGATGCCGGTGAAGACGAAGGTGAGGATACCTTTTTGCCTGAATTCGCCGGTTCCCTCCTCCTTCGAAAAGAAAGACATGGCAATCAGCAATCCAACCACCAAAACCATGGCAAGCACCATCAAGACCACCGGGTGGGGTCTGAGCGTGAAGTGTGGCACATTTCCTTTTGTCTGCATAAATTATGGCTCTCCCTCAAAGACGGGGCAGGGCAATTCCTGACTGCTATCATAGCAGATTGGATAAACAAAGGAGATCGCCATGCCCGAAAGGAAGGAAGATAGAGCTAATTGATCTGGGGTTCAAGGTTCATTCTGTGACTAGAAGCAACCCTAACAACCATAGAAGCCGGATATGTTGGCTCCGTATGTTGCCCAGACTGTAACTCAAAGGCATTACGAACCAATGGCCGCATTGAACGCAGACTCCACCATGCAGTACGAGGCCAAGGAGTCGTTCTGCGCATGGAGACCTTAGCTGCACCCCTTTGATGGAGTGCGGAGATCGCCTGCATGTGGCATTTTACAAAATAATGGGATTACGGAAGGGTTCCATACGAAGATGAAAATGATCCAGCGTAGAGTGTATGGGTTTAAGAATTTCACGAATGGCTGGGTGCGAGTAATGGTGATCTATGGTTAATAAAAACCACCCTTGCCCTCGTCTTTGGAGGGGAGCCGAGGGCAAACATTGCGACTCTAAGATCCTCCACTAGAAAAAGAAAAGCCGTAACTGAAATTCAGTTATGGCTTTAAAAATGGAGCGAGCGAAGAGATTCGAACTCTCGACAACCACCTTGGCAAGGTGGAGCTCTACCACTGAGCTACGCTCGCTTTTTCCTCGTGAAAGGAAGCGCGTATTATTGTGATCCGAATTTTGTTTGCAAGCACAAATCGGCGTAAAAATCGGGGTACGCTTCCGCTGAACGAATCTTGATATTTCAGGGTCAATAGTGTAGACAATTGAGTTCGCACACGGAATGGGCGGAGAATGGCTATGGAACAGTTGGAAACCAGTAATACAGTGATTTGGAGCGACCGCTGGCGGTTGGGCGCGTTATCACGGGATGAGCTGATGAATATTGGCTTTATCTCGGTGATTATCGGGATGCTTTTCCTGATGTTTCACCTATTGGGCAATACGGTTGAAAACGTGAGTAGTCGCTCGGCATTTACGTGGATGATTGCTCGTTGGGGCGACGTGGAGTCGTTCGGTGCGGACTATTCCCATGGATATCTCATTCCCTTTGTGAGTTTGGGCATTATCTGGTACAAGCGAGAGGAGTTCTTTGCCGCAACGAAAAATATCTGTGTAGTCGGCCTCTATGTCATTATCGTTGCCTTGGCGATGCACTGGCTGGGTGCAAAAATGCAGCAAACGCGTATTTCATTGCTGAGCTTGATTTTACTGATGTGGGGGGTTCCGTTCTATTTCTTTGGCTGGAAGGTGGCCAAGCTACTGATTTTCCCCTGCTCCTATCTAATCTTCTGCGTTCCGCTTAACTTTCTGGACGCACTTTCGGGCCCGCTACAGCGGATTGCTACGAGTATGGGATATTCGGCCATTGAAGGGTTGGGAATCGAGTGTGAGCGGGTAGGTAACATGTTGCGTTCCCCGTATTTTAATCTGAACGTCGCTGAGGCGTGTTCTGGCCTTCGTTCTTTGTTGGCCATGACAGCAATAACCGCAGTATATGCGTATTATACCCAGAAAACCTTTACGAAAAAATGGATTTTATTCCTTGCCTCTATTCCGATTGCCGTGATCGGCAACGTGGGTCGGATTATCTCCATTGCCTTGGTTTCGGTGACGAGCGGCCAGCAGTACGCCACGGGGTTACATCACGACTGGGCGGGCTATGTGTTTTTCATAGTGTCTATCAGCTTGATGGTTGGTCTTGCGCAGCTCCTTAATGTCAATTACAGGGAACTTATTAAATCATGGGAAATAAAAGCCTACTTAAACCGTTCTTAAGCATCATTATCTTGATGTCAATCACCACCTTTGCTTTGACTTTTACGGTCGGGGTAGTATTAGATTTTATTCCGGGGGTCGTGATGGAACTCCCGGACGAAGTGGAGAAGTGGACGGGTAATGAACTTCGCTTTTGTCATAATCCCACAGCCTGTGCGAAGGACTATCGTGATGCCTCGTTCTATATCCGCGATCTTGATATTCCAGATATCTGCCCTAAATGTGGGGAGGGACTCTTCCAAATGGCTCGCGCGGAAAAAGAGGCTCTACCGGAGGATACCGAATTTGTGAAGTCGGCCTACACGAATGAGGCCGGAACACGGTTATTTACTTCCATTGTCTTGAGTGGAACCGCCCGAGATAGTATTCACCGCCCACAACGTTGCTTGAAGGGGCAGGGAAGTACGATTAACGGAGAGTATAACCTGAATGTCCCGCTTGAAGGTCGTGCTTCGCTCAAAATACGGATCATCAAAGCTTTCCGCACCTTACACACTATAGAAGGAGAGATTCCCTACCATTTCTACTATGCCTATTGGTTTGTAGGACAGGATCGTGAAACCTCATCGCATTATGCCCGCATGTTCTGGCTTGCATGGGATCGAATCGTACGTAGCAAAGCCAACCGCTGGGCCTATATCGCAGTGTCCGGACAACGCGAGGCCGAGGGAACGGAATACGAGGCCGACCTTATTAATTTTGTCCAGCAAGTCTATCCCTTTGTCCTTACGGATACGATGAAAAACAAAGTTTACGAATAATCTTTCGTACCTTGGACGTTGCGCCGATGCCCGCATGTTTTTATAGTGCGGGCTTTATTTTTGAACCACGAGGAATCTGAAATGCTCGGAGAAAAAGAAGGAATGGATATCAACTATGTGGCGCACTTAGCGCGCATCGACCTGACCGAAGAAGAAACAACGCTTTTTCAAGGCCAACTCGAGCAAGTGTTGCACTATGTCGAGCAACTTGATGAGATCGATGTTAGTGGTGTTGAACCCACCGCCCACGCTTTTCCCGTCTACAACATCCTCCGCAAAGACGAAATGGGTCAAAGCCTCGGACACTCCGCCGTCATCGCCAACGCGCCTGCCGCCAGCGATGGCGAGATTCGGGTTCCTAAAATCATCGATCAGTAGGAAAATTATGGATGATTTACATAAACTAACTATTACAGAGCTTTCTGAAAAACTGGCGGCTGGCGGGTGCACTTCGGTGGGTATTGTCAAAGACGTGCTGGCCGTGATCGATGCCAACGACGGCAAGGTCGGTGCATACCTGACGGTCGACCGCGACTCCGCGTTGGAGCAGGCACGAGCGGCCGATGTAGCACGGGCCGCCGGGGTAACATCTCCGCTACTCGGAATCCCTATTGCGATCAAGGATCTGCTCAACGTGAAGGGGCAACCCTGCACATGTTCCTCCAAAATTCTCGAAGGGTACATTGCACCGTACGACGCCACCGTCATCGCCAAACTTCGTGAGGTAGGGGCTGTGCTGCTCGGCCGTGTCAACATGGATGAGTTTGCGATGGGTTCGAGTACGGAAAATTCCGCACTGGGAAAAACACACAACCCCTGGAATCTCGGCCATGTACCTGGTGGCTCCTCCGGTGGTTCGGCCGCTTGCGTTGTAGCCGATGAAGCGATTGCCTCGCTTGGTTCTGATACGGGTGGATCGATCCGTCAGCCTGCTGCCTTCTGCGGTTGCGTCGGTGTCAAACCGACCTACGGCCGTGTTTCGCGCTATGGTCTTACCGCCTTTGCCTCGTCGCTCGATCAAATTGGCCCGTTGACCAAAACGGTCAAGGATTCAGCCATTCTACTTGAAACCCTCTGTGGACACGATAAGCTGGACTCCTCGTCGATTGAAATGGATGTTCCGACTTTTAGTGAGAACCTCACGAGCGATACCTCGTTGGTAGGCATGAAGCTGGGTTTGCCGAAAGAATATTTTGTAAAAGGGATGGATTCCGAAGTCGAAAAGGCCGTTCGCGATGCGGTCGAACATTGCAAGAGCCTCGGCGCAGAGATCATTGATGTCAGCCTACCGCACTCGAAATACGCCATTGCGGTCTACTACATCATAGCCACTGCCGAAGCCTCCGCCAACCTAGCGCGCTTCGACGGCATCCGCTACGGTCTACGCATCGATGGGAAGGATCCGCTCGAACTCTACAAGAAAACCCGTGCTGCCGGATTCGGTTCCGAAGTAAAACGCCGCATCATCCTCGGAACCTACGTGCTGAGTAGTGGCTATTATGATGCCTACTACAAGCGTGCGCAGAAAGTCCGCACCCTGATCCGTAACGACTTCACCGAAGTCTTTAAGCAATGCGATGCGATCCTTGCACCGGTCACGCCGACCCCTGCCTATAAGCTCGGTGAAAAGACGAACGATCCGCTGGAGATGTATCTCGACGATATCCTGACCACGCCGACCAACCTTGCCGGAAACTGCGCACTTTCCTTGCCGTGCGGATTTTCGTCCGGCGGCCTTCCCATTGGTCTGCAGATTATCGGCGACTCGTTCGATGAGCAAACCATCCTTAAAGTCGGCCATGCCTACGAGCAAACCACCAAGTGGCATAAACAGAAACCAGAACTGTAGGAATTTACCACAGAGGGTGCTAGGGATCACAGGGGATTAAATTAAATTAAATTACGGAAAAAAATAGGGGCGACTATGAAGGTTCATTCCGTCCTTGAGGTCAAGCTTGCGTAAAAATGCCTATCAAGATTCCGTGACCTTTCGACTTCCTCCATGTCCTCTGTGGTGAAAAAGGACTGCACATTATGAAATATGAAGCAACGATTGGCCTTGAAACGCACATTATGCAGAAGACGGCATCGAAGATGTTCTGCGCGTGTGAATATGAATATGGAGCGGCACCGAACACGCACGTTTGTCCGGTCTGTCTGGGCTATCCTGGCGCATTGCCCATGATGAATGAAAAAGCGATCGAGCTGTGTTGCAAAGCGGGGCTTTTACTGGACTGCGAAATCAATTCTCACAGCAAGTGGGATCGTAAAAACTATTTCTATCCAGATATGGCGAAGAATTACCAGATCACACAGGCCGATGAGCCGCTTTGCCTCGGGGGGCACTTGGAGGTTGATGTTAATGGTGAACTTAAAACCTTTACGCTTGAGCGCATTCACCAAGAGGAAAATGCAGCCAAGAACACGCACGTGGCGGGCGCAAGTCTCGTCGACTACAACCGCGCCGGAACCGCGCTGATGGAGATTGTCTCCAATCCTTGCATGCACTCCTCCGAAGATGCGTTAGCCTATCTCGCTTCTCTCAAACAGATCATGGAATATGGCGAAATTTCCGACTGCAATCCGGAAAAGGGTCAAATTCGATCTGACGTGAATGTATCCGTCCGTCCGGTCGGGCAGAAGGAGCTGGGCTCCAAGGTCGAGATCAAGAACATGAACTCGTTTGCGTTTATCCAACAGGCGATTGAATACGAGATTGACCGCCAGACTAGCCTGCTTGAAAGTGGCGGAGCCATCGTGCAAGAGACGCGCGGGTTCGATTCCGATCGCGGCGAAACCTTCAGTCAACGAACCAAGGAAAATGCGCACGACTATCGTTATTTTCCCGAACCCGATCTCATGCCCGTCAAGATTTCCACGGAGCAGGTAGAATTATGGCGCTCCGAACTGCCGGAGCTTCCGGTCCAGCGCCGAACACGCTATGTGAATGAACTGGGTCTTCCCGAATACGACGCGGGTGTGCTGACCGCCGACAAGGCGACATCCGACTGGTTTGAGCGCGCCATGCAACACACAAAAAACGCCAAAGCGGCCTCCAACTTTGTTATGGGCGAGATGATGCGTCTTCTCTCCGAGCAGGACTTCTCCATTTCCGAATCAAAGGTCACACCTGAAAAGCTGGCTGAGATTATTGCACTCATCGATGCCAAAACCATCAGCACCGGAGCAGGCAAGCAGGTTTTCGAGATCATCTTTAACGAAGGCGGAGAACCGAAGAAGATTGTGGAAGAAAAAGGTATGACACAGGTCTCCGACGACTCCGCGCTCGAGAGCTGGGCTGATGATGCCATCGCCGCCAATCCCAGGCCTGTTGAGGAATATAAAGCCGGCAACACCGCCTCGATCAACTTTCTGATGGGGCAGGTGATGAAGGCCAGTCGCGGCAAGGCCAATCCTGGTGCCGTTATGCAGGTGCTCAAGAAAAAGCTGGATGCTTTCTGTTAAGCATCCCTTTAGAGTGGTTCATGAATATGCTCTAGCATCGATCTTTTCCGGAGATGAACAGGGGCTCCAAAAAGATCGTGATCTCCCAGTACCGTGTGTAGTTAGGCCAGTTCGCAACGCAGAAATTGTTGACATACTTCTCCAGTTGTTCGTGTTTGCAGACGCTGCCTAAATATTTGTTTAGCGGATTGGTTCGGATGTAATGTCCTTTGCCATTCACTCAAAAAATCTTCGGAGTGGTCAGCCGCATGAGTCTGGAATGACAGAACTAAGCTGCAGAGGAGTAGGACGAATTTCTTTATGTTGGCGATGTATAAGTCCATTTTATGTCTCTAACGAAGACCTGCCAGAGTACGGTTGTGCTGAAGGCTAGGTGATCCTTCCGCTCATGCGAGATGGGTTGTGATGAGCAATTCTCTGAATAAAATAGCAATGAACTTCTTCATAAATAGGGTGAGCCTATAAACTCAGATCAAGAGGTCGTGTAGCCGTTGGGGTGGCTCTGATGCCAGTCCCATGCGCTTTGCACGATGGTTTTAAGGTCGGCGAATTGCGGGTTCCAGCCTAGTTCGGTCTTGGCTTTGGTGGCATCGGCAACAAGCGCAGTGCAATCGCCGGCGCGGCGCGGTTCGAGTTCCGTAGGGATGGGATGGCCGGTGACCTCGCGGCAGACTTCGATGACATCCTTAACGGTGTAGCCGTCGCCGTTACCGAGATTAAAACTACCTTGAACTCCGGGTTTAAGTGCAAGGATATGCGCCTGTGCGAGATCCTTGATATGGATGTAGTCACGCACACAGGTGCCGTCGCGGGTCTCGTAGTCGTCGCCAAAGATGAAGATTTTTTCGCGTTTCCCTTGAGCAACCTGCAAGATGAGCGGGATCAGGTGGCTTTCGGGATTATGGGCTTCGCCATATTTGTCAGTGGCCCCACAGGCGTTGAAGTAACGCAGAAAGACGCATTCAATGTCATGGATATCGCCACCCCATTTAAAGATGTGTTCGCAAAGGTATTTAGATTCGCCGTAAACGCTTTCCGGGAGCTGTGGTAGCGTTTCATCCATCGGCATGCGTTCAGGTGTTCCGTAGGTAGCGCAGGTGGAGGAGAAGATAAGCTTCTTGCAGCCAGACTCCACCATGGCGGACATCAGGTTGAGCGATCCGCTCACGTTGTTTTCGAAGAAAGGCATTGGTTCCTTCATAGATTCGCCGACCTCGATATAGGCGGCGAAATGAATGACGGCTTCAGGGCGTTCGATGAGCAGGGCGCTCTTAATATTTTCCTTGCATCGCAGGTCGCCTTGCAGGAATTTTGCACGGGGATCGATGGCTTCCCGATAGCCTCGCTCGAGGTTATCGAACACGACGACATCGTGGCCGGCATCGCACAGCATTTCGGTAGTAACGCTCCCGATATATCCGGCTCCGCCGGCAACAAGTACTTTCATTTTATAGGTCTCCTTAGAGGTGCATTTACTTAATAATTATTGCGCCAGCGGAAAGAGGCGGTGCCATGGGTTTGGGTATGGATGGTAGTGGTTTGTTCGTCGTATATACTCGGAAACTCCTGATAAATTAGCCCGTCACTTTAAGGGTTTACTACTATCCTGTCTCGAAAATAAGCGGATTTTGATGGGTCTCTTGCCGGTGTTGCCGAGGCGTTTCGCCGGTGATTTTTCGAAAGCAGCGGGTGAAATAGTTTCCATCGGAGAAGCCGCAGTCGAAGGCAATCTCGGTGATGCTACGGTGAGTATGGTGGAGCAGATCGGCGGCTTTTTGAATGCGAATATGCATAAGGTGGTCGATGGGGGAACGGCCGATGCAATCGTGGAAGATGCGCAGAAAGTGGCGCTTGGAGAGGTGCGATTTCTCCGCAAGTTCTTCAAGGGTAATTTTTTCAGCGTAGTGGGTTTCGATGTGCGCGATGGCATTGCCGAGGCGTAAGAGGTCGATCGATTCGTTGGAGGGTTCGTCGGAATAGCAACGGGAGAGATGTACGGCGAGTTGCATGAAAAATCCTTTGGCCATGACGCGGTAACCCGGGCTGCGAGTTTCGGTTTCACGCTTCAGGTCGTGGATAATTTCGTTCACGCGGTTGAGTTGCCGTTCGGAGAGTTGCAATCGGCTTTGAAAGTGGTGCTGGGCGCGGAAGGCGGGCTCGAGGGAAAATAGGGCATGAAAGCCGGGCAGGGCGCGGATATCCCACTGCTCCATCATCAGGATTTTGGCATCGAACAAGATATTGGCGAGTGCCAGGCCGTGCATGTTTTGGTATTGGTGTGTGCGGTTACGGGCCACCACGAAGACATCGCCGCTCTTCACGGGGAACTCTTGCCCGTCGAACGCATGCATGGCTGTGCCTTTGAGGATGATCACCAACTCGTCGAAGTTGTGGCTGTGCAGAGGGAATTCGGGCTGAGGGTCGCGGATGTAGATTTGTAGTGGCAGGGTCGGGTCTTCGAAGAAGTCCTTGCTTTCAAGTTGTGGGTTTAAGTTTATAGCGTGATTAGTCATGGCGAGATAGTGCTAAAAGAAGTCGGGATCGTCAAGGTTAAGGCGCATTCGATACGGTAACTTCTACAACCTTTAGTCGAGTAGTCAACGAACCTGATGCGTGAAACATGATTTCGAGAAATCGGAAGGTAGACCCCAGCTCACGTGTCAATCGTCACTTTTTAAAATAAGGAGAGCACCATGAGTTTAGACAAAGCATATGAACTGGCAAAAGAGCGCTATGCAGCGTTCGGAATTGATGTCGACGTGGCGATTAAAAAAGCACTGAATCTCCCCATTTCCTTGCACTGTTGGCAGGCGGACGATGTGGTTGGATTTGAAACCAAGCCGGACGGTCTAGCCGGTGGCGGCATCATGGCAACCGGAAACTATCTCGGCCGCGCTCGCAATGGCGAAGAGGCTCGCGCTGACATTGCCAAAGCTATGTCGTTAATCCCCGGGATTCAACGTTGCAATGTGCACGCCCTTTATTGTGAAACCGATGAATACGTTGACCGCGATGAAATGACACTGGCCGGTTTCACGAAATGGATGGACTGGGCAAAGGAAGAGGGCATCAAACTCGATTTCAATCCTTCGTTCTTTTCCCACCCGAAAGCGGAAGACGGTTTCACGCTTTCGCATCGTGACGCTGAAATTCGCACGTTCTGGATCAAGCACGGCAAAGCCTCTCGCAAGATTGCCGAGGCCATGGCCGAAGCGCAGGGTTCGCCTTGCTTTGTCAACTGGTGGACGCCGGATGGCGACAAGGATGTTCCGGCCGACCGATTCAGCCCCCGCGCCCGCATGGCCGCCTCATACGATGCCATTATGGCCGATGATTCGGTGGATAAAACCAAGTGCGTCGATTTCATCGAAAGCAAGCTTTTCGGCATCGGCTCGGAAGAGTATGTCGTCAGCTCCGCTGAGTTTTGTTCCAACTACGCCCTGAGCCGCAACATGGGTCTTTGCATGGATATGGGGCACTACCACCCGACCGAAACGATCCACGGTAAGATTTCCAGTCACCTCCAGTTCATGGATCAAATCATGTTGCATGTCAGCCGTCCAATTCGCTGGGACTCTGATCACGTTGTGCTATTCAACGACGACCTGAAAAACGTCTTCCTTGAAATCCAGCGCGGTAACATGTGGGATCGCGTAATTCTTGCGCTCGATTTCTTCGATGCTTCGATCAATCGCATTGGTGCTTACGTCATCGGCACCCGCGCGGCACGAAAAGGCATCCTCTATGCGTTACTTGACCCGACCCAACAGCTACAGACCTATGAAGCTGAAGGCAAGAAAGCCCAGCGCTTGGCGCTGATGGAAGAGTTTAAGTCCATGCCGTTTCCCGCCGTTTGGGACAAACTCTGCGAAAAGGGCAATGTTCCGGTCGGTGCCGATTGGCTGGCCGATATGGAGGCCTACGAAAACGACGTTTCCTCCAAGCGCAACTAGGAGTTTCCGTGCATAAGAAAAAGAGTGTCGGAGCGGTGGGCGTATCTGATGGAGAGACATCCGGGCAACAGTCCAGTGGTCGTCCCTCAAAATTGAATATTTTGATTTATAAGTTACGAGGAGAGAACAAGTGACTGATTTACAGACGATTGTTGAACTGTCGCACGAATTCGGCAGCGAGGATTATGTGAAGGGCGGCGGCGGTAATACCTCCGTGAAGAATGAAACCACGTTGTGGGTCAAGCCTTCCGGCACCACGTTGAGTGGACTGACCGAGGAGACCTTCGTGGCGATGAACCGCGAAAAAATCAACGAGCTGTACGCAGCAGAAACGCCCACCGAGCCGACCGTCCGCGAGGAGTTGGTGAAAAATTTGATGGCTGCCGCCGTTGAAAAGGGTGCAGGCCGCCCGTCGGTCGAAGCGCCATTGCACAACGTGTTCGAGGCCATCTTCGTGGTGCATACCCATCCGGCGTCGGTGAATGGCTTGACCTGCGCCAAGGACGGTGAAGCGGCCTGTAAACGCCTCTGGCCCGATGCACTGTGGGTTGAATACATCGATCCGGGCTATACACTCTGTATGGAGGTGCGCAAACGCATCCAAGCTTACAAAGCGACAAATGGGAAAGAGCCTGCGTTGCTCGTACTGAAAAACCACGGGATCTTCATCGCGGCCGATACCGCCGAGGAAATCCATGCGCTTTATGGTCGTGTGATGGATACCCTGAAGGCGGAGTATGCTACGGCAGGGATTTCGCAGACCTTGAATGTTTCGGACGTTGTAGATGCACCGGAGACAGCGACTCAGATTCAGAATCTCTTTGGCGATGATGCCGCTTTTATCACCTCGAGCGGGATTTTTGTCTACTCGCCGGGGCCGATCACCCCCGACCATCTGGTCTATTCCAAAGCGTACCCATACTGTGGAGGCCTAGACGAAAAATCTGTTGCAACATACAAGACCAAGAATGGCTACGCACCGAAAGTGGTTGTGGCAGGCGACCGGGTTTATGGCATCGGTACCTCGCAAAAGAATGCGAACCTCGCCTTGGAGTTGGCGCAGGACGGCGCGCTACTCATCCAGCTGGCTGACGCCTTCGGAGGCATCAATTACATGACCGATGCTCAGCGCGAGTTTATTGACAACTGGGAAGTGGAAGCCTACCGCCAAAAACAGGCTTGATCGTTTCGTTCAGAGCCCCTTGATTACCTGTATCTAGGAATAGATGCGGGTTTTCTCTGTATAAGGGGTAAAATAAAAACCAAAAATCAGCTTGATAGAAAGTAAATAAAAGAGCAAAAGAAAGTAATTAGAAAGTAATAGTAAATCTATTAGGAGCTAAAAGCGAAGTTGAGCGCAACATTTACAGAGCGACGCGAAATCATTCTAGAGGTGCTGGCAGAAGCTGGCAGCGTGAGTGTTTCGAGTCTTGCCAAGCGGCTGGGGGTTACCCCGGTGACGGTTCGCACGGATCTGGTTGCGCTGGAAGAGGAGGGTGTACTTGCACGCATCCACGGTGGGGCGCTGCCGGCTTTCCATTCCAATATTCTTGAACGATCGCGAAGAGATCGAGGAAGCAAGTCGGCCATCGCCAAGGCGGCGGCGGCAGAAATCCAGAATGGCGATACCGTGATCATTAGTGCGGGAACCACCACAGCATTGATCGCCAAATACCTGTTGGGCAAACGCGATATCCACATTGTCACCAACAACACTCTGCTGCTTACCCATGCCCGCATGAACCCGCAACTACGTGTAACGCTCGTTGGCGGTGAGTTCCATGCCTCGGAAGAGGGAATCGTCGGTCCCATGGCCCTGTCGACCATCGACCAGTTCTACGTTTCCAAGACCTTCATCGGGATCGACGGGGCTTCGGTAAGGCAGGGTTTCACCGCCCATTTCCTTGAAAGCGCCGATCTAGTGCGTAAGATGGCCGACCAAGCCGACGAGGTAATCGTCGTTTCCGATTCCAGCAAGTTTGCCAAGTCCGGCTTTGCACGCATCCTTCAGTTCGATGAAGTGGATACGCTTGTGACGGATGATCAATTAACCAGCGAGTTTGAAGAGATATTAACCCATGCCGATGTTCGAATTGTAAAAACTGGGGTGGAAAAGCAAGCTGTACGCAATACGAATTACTAAAGGAGAACCATCATGGCTACAGAAATATTATTGCCGAGACAGGGACAGTCCGTAGAATCCTGCATCATTATTGAGTGGAAAGTGAATGAGGGGGATGTCGTCACTGAAGGGCAGACGCTCTGCGAAGTGGAAACCGATAAGGCAACCTTCGAAGTCGAGGCGACCGCATCCGGCACTGTACTTGGCATCTTCTATCCCGCCGACTCCGATGTTGAAGTCCTCAAGGTCATCGCCGCGATCGGCGAACCTGGAGAAGATGTTTCCGCTCTGCGCCCGGCAGATGAGGAAGCACCAGTAGCCGCTGTTCCAGTAGTCGTGGAAGAACAAGTTAAAACCGCTCCGGTTGTTGCCACCGCCGAAGCTGGAAAAACAACCGGTATTTCCCCCCGTGCTAAAACCCTTGCGGTTCAAAAAGGAGTAGATACTTCAACGCTCGCCGGTACGGGACCGAACGGCCGAGTGATAGAGCGCGACGTTTCTACCGCGCAAGCGGTCACTCCTACCGCACAGGCCAAGGCTGCTGCCGAAGGGCTAGCAATTCCAAGCGCGGGAACTGGAATGGGCGGACGCGTTATTTCTGCTGATCTGGTGTCTGTCGCTCCAGAAGCCATCGGAGCAGCGGTTGCCTTGCTGGACTTCCCGGGCAACGCCACCGAAATCCCAGTCAAGGGTGTGCGCAAAGTTGTGGCGGGCCGTATGCTGGCCTCCCTTCAAAATACCGCGCAGCTCACGCTCAATACTTCGGCTGATGCGCGCTCCGTACTGGGCTATCGTTCGAAATGTAAAGCCGCTCCGGAAGAAGCTGGAGTCGGCGGTATCAGCATCAACGACGTGGTGCTCTATGCCACCGTTAAGACGTTGGCCGAATTTCCTGAGCTTAACGCCCACTATCTGGGCAGTAAGATCGTCAACTTCGGCAACATCCACCTTGGCTTTGCGGTCGATACGCCGCGCGGCCTGATGGTTCCGGTGATTCGTTATGCCAACCTAATGACGCTCAAGCAGCTCTCTGCCGAGACCAAGCGCCTAGCGATGGCCTGCATCGAAGGCATGATCGAACCTGACGCGCTGAGCGGTGGAACTTTCACGGTTACGAATCTCGGAGCGGCGGGCATCGAAAGTTTTACGCCAGTGCTGAATGCTCCGGAAGTGGGTATCCTAGGCGTCTGTGCTATCCAGCCGAAGCCAGTTATGAACGGAGCCGAGATCGAGTTTATTCCGCACATGGGACTCTCGTTCACCTTCGACCACTGTGCTGCCGATGGCGCTCCCGCCGCCCGCTTTTTGGTCAGCCTTAAAACCAAGCTGGCTGCGTTTGAACTTACACTTGCAGGATAAATTTAATGAACTATGACATTATTATAATCGGGGCAGGACCGGGCGGCTATGAAATGGCTGAGCGGGCGGCGCATAAAGGCAAAAAGGTTTTACTAGTCGAGAAAGCGAATCTGGGCGGGGTTTGCCTGAACCACGGTTGCATTCCGACCAAGACGCTTTTGAATTCCGCAAAGCACTATGTACACGCCAAGGAAGCGCCGGAATTTGGCGTGACCACCGGCGAAGTACAGTTTGATTTATCTGTGGCCATGGGCTGGAAAAAGGATGTTATCCAAACCCTGCGCGGCGGTATTGCTGGGATGATGAAAAAGAATCAGGTCGAAACCCTTTTCGGCGAAGCCAAACTGCTTGGGTCGCGCAAAGTACAAGTCGGCGACACGGTTTATGAAGGCGATAACGTAGTGATTGCCACAGGCGGTTCACCGTTTGTTCCGCCGATTCCAGGCGCTGACCAGCCGCATGTGATGACCAGTAAGGAAATTCTGAATGTTGAAGAAATGCCTAAGTCACTCGTCGTGATTGGCGGCGGCGTGATCGGCATCGAGTTTGCCAGTTTCTTCAGTAGCCTCGGCGTAAAGGTCGATATTATTGAAATGCTCGATGAAATTATCCCGTTCATGGACAACGAACAGGCCGTGGCCTTCCGCAAGGCACTCAAAGGCAAGATCGACTTCAATCTGGGTTGCCGCGTGACGGCCATTGATGGCCACAACGTGAAATATACCACCAAAGGTGGCGAGGAAAAATCGATCAATGCCGACATCGTGCTGATGTCGGTGGGTCGTTCACCGAATCTGTCGGGTATGGGCTTCGATGAGGCTAAGCTCGATTTTGACCGCGTGGGAAT
Source organism: Kiritimatiellales bacterium (assembly GCA_003230915.1). GTDB lineage: Bacteria > Verrucomicrobiota > Kiritimatiellia > Kiritimatiellales > Pontiellaceae > Pontiella. The sequence goes on from QIHI01000035.1 coordinate 33,294, forward strand.
TAAAACCGATGCCCAGCAGCGCACTAACCTACCGAATGTTTTCGCGATTGGGGATGTGACTGGCAAGTCACAGTTAGCACACTCCGCCACGCGGATGGGCGAGGTTGCCCTGAATACGATTCTCGGAAAGAAAGATAAGTTCCGTACGAATGCGATTCCATGGGTCGTCTATTCCATGCCCGAAATTGCTGGTTGCGGAATGACCGAAGAGCAGGCCAAGGAGGCTGGGCATACTGTGGAATCGGCCTCGTTACCTTTATTAATGAGCGGACGCTTCCTCGCCGAAAATGGAAAGAAAGGCGCAGGTTCAGTGAAGGTGGTGGTTGATGCCGAGACCCGAGTCTTGCTCGGTGTTCATATGTTCGGTGGAATTTGCTCAGAAATCATCTGGGGCGTGGCCGCACTGATTGAAGCCGAGCTGAGAGTAGAGGATATCCAGGAAATCGTCTTCCCGCATCCGACGGTTGGCGAGGTGATTAGAAGTACGATGTTTCAACTTTAACTGAATTAAACAGGAGAAGAACAATGCCAAAAACACAAGTTATTTGTCCCAAAGAATCCCGCAAAGCGGGCGAAATTACCTTCAAACCGATTCCGATTAACCAATATAAATCGGACTATAAGAAGGAAGAGAAGAAATACGGTACAGCGCGTCTGGTCAAGATGTACTACGATATGCTCGTGATTCGCGAATTTGAAACCATGTTGAACCAGATTAAGGTTCAAGGTTCCTATCAGGGCATGGAATATAACCACCCCGGGCCCGCCCACTTATCGATCGGTCAGGAAGCCGCAGCAGTCGGTCAGTCGGTTCATCTGGACACCGACGATTACATCTTCGGTTCACACCGTTCACACGGTGAAATCATGGCGAAGTGTCTGTCTGCCATCAGCAAGCTCGATGACGGAAAACTGACCACGATCATGGAAGAGTTCTTCGACGGCGCCACGCTGAACGCCGTGAAGGATGGCTCGCACGAAAACGTTAAAGATCTGGCCGAGGACTTTATTCTCTACGGGACACTGGCGGAAATCTTCGCTCGCGACACGGGGATCAATAGAGGCCTTGGCGGTTCGATGCACGCCTTTTTCATCCCGTTCGGCTCTATGCCCAATAATGCATTGGTGGGTGGTTCCGCCGATATTTCGGTCGGTTCGGCCATGAATAAGCTGATCAACCGCAAACCGGGCATCGTGATTGCCAACATTGGCGATGCTTCCATGGGTTGTGGTCCGGTATTTGAAGGGATCTGGATGGCCGCAATGGATCAGTACGTGGAGCTGTGGGATAAAGAATTCGGTCATCCTCCCGTATTGATCAATATCATGAACAACCAGTATGGCATGGGTGGGCAGACCGTGGGTGAAACCATGAGCTACAAGTTTGCCGCGCGTATCGGTGCCGGTATCAATTCCAATCAGATGCATGCGGAACGTGTGGATGGCTATAATCCGCTGGCTGTGGCCGATGCAACTGAGCGCCAGAAGAAAATCCTACTCGACGGTCAAGGTCCGGCTCTGTTGGATGTGATTACCTACCGTATGTCCGGGCACTCGCCATCCGACGCTTCTTCCTACCGTTCTAAGGAAGAAATGGAACTCTGGGAAGAGGCCGATTGCGTGCGTGCGTTCGGGGAATACCTCATCAGCAACGGTGCTATTACCGAAGCGGATGCCGAAGCCATGAAAACGAAGATTACCAGCAAGGTAATCAAGGCCATGAAGCTGGCCACCGATGAATCGGTTTCCCCGTATTCCGATATTAACCTAATCGAAACGGTAATGTACTCCAACGGTAAGGTTGAAAAGTTCGACGACCGCGAACCGGAGTTGCTGGAAAAACTCGAAGACAATGCGCGCGTTAAGAAGCTGAAACGGAAGCAGCGTTATGCGTACGATGCCGATGGGAAACCGTATAAAGCCAACCAGCTTTACACCTTCCGCGACGGAATTTTCGAAGCCATGGCACATCGTTTTACCACGGATCCAACCATGATTGCGTACGGCGAAGAAAACCGTGACTGGGGCGGGGCATTTGCCTGCTACAACGGGCTGACGGAACTGCTACCGTATCATCGTCTGTTCAACTCGCCGATTTCTGAAGGGGCGATTGTTGGTACCGCTTGTGGCTATGCCCTGAGTGGGGGTCGTGTCTGCGTTGAGCTGATGTACTGCGACTTCATGGGCCGCGCCGGTGATGAAATTTTCAACCAGATTTCCAAGTGGCAGTCGATGTCCGCCGGTATCTTGAAAATGCCGTTGGTGCTCCGCGTTTCCATTGGCAACAAGTATGGCGCGCAGCACTCGCAGGACTGGACTGCGATGGTGAACCATATTCCTGGTTTGAAAGTCTACTACCCAGCTACCACCAACGATGCAAAGGGTATGCTCAATCTGGCACTGGCAGGGACCGACCCGGTCATTTTCCTCGAATCGCAGAAGACCTATGGTGTCGGCGAATTATTCGAAAAGGGAGGCGTTCCGGAAGGCTACTTCGAAACTGAAGAAGGCGAACCAGCCGTACGTACGCAAGGCAAGGATCTGACCCTCGTTACGCTCGGCCCGGTATTGTACAGCGGTATGAAGGTTGTGGACGAGATGAAGGAAAAATATGGAATGGACGTCGAACTAATCGACCTACGCTTTGTCAATCCGCTCAACTATGACAAGATCGTCGAATCCGTCAAAAAAACCGGCCGTATTGTGCTGGCATCCGATGCGGTGGAACGTGGCTCCGCAATGCACAATATTGCAGCCAACATCACCAATCTGTGCTTCGATTACCTCGATGCACCGCCGGTCGTCATCGGTGCCAAGAACTGGATATCGCCTGCTGCTGAGATGGAAACGGACTACTTCCCACAAGCCAGCTGGATCATCGATGCCGTCCACGAGCGGATTGTTCCATTGCCGGGACACGTGGTGGAACACAACTATACCAACGGGGAAATACAGCGCATTGCGCGTTTAGGGGTATAGGAAAAAAACCGCAGATGGTTAAACAGGAAACTTTGAATTTCGGAATTCAATATTCCTTGTTCAATCCTCGAAATTTGGAGAGAAGAGCCATATGGGTTTAAATTCAAAAATAGTGAATGAGCGTCTCAAAGCGGTAAAAGAACTTGGGACAACCTGTAAAAACGGGGTGGCACAGACCGATGAGGTGAATAACCACGTCCACTCGATCTATTCGTTCAGCCCGTATTCGCCGACCCTGATTGCGGTGAAGGCGGTGGAGGCTGGGTTACAGACGGTGGGTATTATGGATCACGATTCTGTATCCGGCTGTGCGGAGTTTCTGGAGGCCAGCAAGGCGGTGAATATTGCCAGCACCGTGGGCTGCGAAATTCGGGTCAATATGGATGGTACGTCGGTTACGGGGCGCAAGACGAATAATCCGGACGAGCCGAACGTGAGTTATATAGCTTTTCACGGAATTCCAAAAACCCAGTTTTATGCGGTGAAGAAATTTCTAGCACCCATCCACAAGGCGCGCATTGCACGCGACCGTAAAGAGGTGGAGAAGCTGAATGTACTACTTGCAGATCGTGGTGCTCCCACCTTGGATTTTGAGGTCGATGTTATGGCGATCTCTGAGGCGGCAGCGGGCGGGTCGGTCACCGAGCGGCATATTCTTTATGCTCTGTCACTCAAGTTAATCAAGGCGCATGGCAAGGGGCAGGCCTTGGTTAATTTTATTGAAGGCCCCATGCAGGTTCCCATGGCGGATGCATTGCGTGAACTGCTACTGGATTTGAACAACCCGCACTATGCTTACGACTTACTAGGAGCGTTCAAGGCGGCGTTCGTCCCCGAATTTTTCATCGTCTCTGGCTATGAAGAATGTATCTCGGTTTTTGATGCCGTTAAATTTGCTAACAAAATCGGAGCAATCCCGGCCTATGCCTATTTGGGCGATGTTGGTGAATCGCCCACAGGCGATAAAAAGGCTGAGAAATTTGAAGATGACTTCCTCGATGAATTAGTGCCAGAACTGGCGCACATTGGATTTAAAGCCATCACCTACATGCCGCCACGCAACACTCGGGAACAGCTGGCGCGTTTGCGGAAGCTTTGTCAGGCCAGCGGGCTGATGGAAATCAGCGGCGTGGATATCAACAGTTCGCGGCAGTCGTTCAACTGTCCAATCCTGTTGGAGCCAGAGTTCCAGCATCTGGCCGTTGCGGCCTGGGCGTTGATTGCGCATGAAAAATTGACGGCATCCGATCCGAAATTAGCGTTGTTTAGTCCGGATAATCCGCTGGCTTCGCTTGCATTGGAAGAGCGGATTGAGAAATATGCCGACGTTGGAATCCGCATGGATCACACACAACCCGAAAAGGCTATTGAATTGATATGAAAAAGCTAGAAGTTGCACCTTTACTAAGAGGCTTGTCGTTCGACGGAGAGAAAGGCGACATCGTCGTTTCCAAGGCGCGTATCGATTATGCAGAGCTGACCTGCTCGTTGGACGAGTTGTCCGAAAAGTTTGAACAGGGCATGCGCTCGGTTATCGTGGATGGAGTTGGAGGCTTCCTGCTCGGCGAAGATTACGACGATGCCGAGAATGGAACGAGCAAAGCTCAAAAGAGTACGGGTCGTGCTGCCGTGGTACACAACAAGGTGTGCGTGGTGACGGGCGGTGCACAGGGCTTTGGCGAGAGCATTGTTCGCGAATTGATCAAGAACGGAGCGCTCGTTTTTATTGCCGACATGAATGCCACCGGAGCCAAGAAGCTGGCTACTGAACTCAATGAGCAGGAAGACCGTACGGTGGCCTTCGGTGTGCCCGTCAATGTGACCGATGAAAAGTCAGTCCAGAAAATGGTCGACAGGATTGTCAAGACCGTGGGTGGAATTGACCTGTTCATCAGCAACGCTGGTGTGCTTAAGGCGGGGAGTGTGAAGGAACTGAGTCTTAAGGATTTTGAGTTTGTGACCGATGTCAACTATGTCGGCTTTTTCCTCTGCACCAAGCATGTTTCTCCAGTGATGGAATTGATGAATCAGCCGCATGGAAACTATTACACCGACATCGTCAGCATCAGCTCCAAGTCGGCCCTGGAGGGTTCCAATAAAAACGGTGCCTATGCCGGTTCCAAGTTTGGTTCGGTCGGCCTTGTACAAAGTTTCGCTAAAGAGTTGGTTGCAGACAACACGAAGGTCAACACCGTTTGCCCCGGAAACTTTTTCGACGGGCCGCTTTGGAGCGATCCCGAGCGAGGTTTGTTCGTGCAGTACCTGAACACGGGCAAGGTGCCCGGTGCGGAGACCGTCGAAGATGTTAAACAGTTCTACGAGGCACAGGTTCCGATGAACCGCGGCTGCGATGGTGAGGACGTCACCAAAGCGATCCTCTACTCCGTCGAGCAAAAGTATGAAACCGGCCAGGCCATTCCGGTAACTGGCGGCCAAGTGATGTTAAATTAAGGAGAAATTCGATGAAAACAAAAGCAGTTAGATTGTATGGCGAAAAAGATTTACGGCTGGAGGAATTCGAGCTTCCCGCGATTGGTGAAAATGAAATCTTAGCCAAAATTGTGTCCGATTCCATCTGTATGTCGTCCTACAAAGCTTCATCACAGGGCACGAAACACAAGCGCATCCCCAACGATGTTGCGGAGAATCCAATCATTATCGGTCATGAGTTCTGCGGCGAAATCGTCGAAGTCGGTGGCAAGTGGACGGGTCAATTTAAGGCAGGCGACAAGTTTTCGATCCAACCCGCGATCAACTATGCGGACGGCCCAGTGGGCATTCTATCAGCTCCCGGATATTCGTATCAAAATATTGGCGGCGACTCGCAATATGTTGTTATTCCTGCCGAGGTAATGGAACAGGATTGCCTGCTACCGTTTAGCGGTGAGGCCTACTACCACGGTTCACTGGCCGAGCCAGTATCGTGCATTATCGGTGGGTTCCATGCCAACTACCACACTACACCCGGGAGCTATGTCCACAAGATGGGCATTGTCGAAGGCGGAGCCATGGCACTGCTCGCAGGGGTGGGGCCGATGGGGCTGGGTGCAATCGACTATGCGATCCACTGCGACCGCAAGCCGTCGGTGTTGGTCGTGACCGATATTGACAATGCACGGCTTGAGCGTGCCGCTTCGATCTACACCATCGAGGAAGCCAAAGCGAATGGCGTGGAACTTATCTACGTTAATACAGCTGAAGAAGGCAAAGACGTGGACTACCTTAAGTCGCTCACGCCGAACAACGGCGGTTTCGATGATGTGTTTGTCTATGCGCCGGTGGCACCGGTGCTGGAGCAGGCCGACAAGATCCTCGGATTCGACGGCTGTCTCAACTTTTTTGCGGGGCCGACCAACCCCGAATTTTCGGCATCATTCAACTTCTACAATGTCCACTATGCGGCAACGCACGTGGTCGGAACCAGCGGCGGAAACACCGCCGACATGGTCGAGTCGCTCAAGATGATGGAATCCGGAAAGCTCAACCCGTCCACCATGATCACGCACGTCGGTGGTTTGGATGCTGTGATTGAAACCACGCTCAATCTCCCGAACATTCCGGGCGGAAAGAAGCTGATCTATAACAACATCAGCATGCCGCTCGTCGCACTCGACGATCTTAAGGGCATAGAAGGCAAACTCTATCAGGGGCTCGCCGGACTCGTCGAGAAGCACAACGGACTCTGGAGTCCGGAAGCAGAGGAATATCTGCTGGCCAACGCGCCGAGCATTTAAAAAGAGATGCGGTGGTCTCAGTATGCAGGGTCTGATTTTCGATGTGGATGGTGTCATGGCCGATATCGAGCGGGTCAATGCAGCGGACTCGATCAAAGTCTTTTCCGATCTATTTGGTGCAGACGAGCAGGTAGTTTCCGCCACCGAGGCACTCCAGAGTGTTTTCTGGTGATGTTGGAGGTGATGTTGCACTCCGCTCGGGTTTCCATATACGCAGGTTGCGTGTATGACAGGAAGCAACGTGAAGAATAAGAAGCCCGATCCGGAGTGGATTTGATTGAGCGGGGGGATTGAGATGAAGAAGCATTATCTGGCAGTAGATCTAGGGGCATCGAGCGGGCGCACGATTGTGGGAACCTTCGAAGATGGCAAGCTGTCGCTCAAGGAGATGAATCGGTTCTGGAACGGGCCGACTGAGATTTTAGGCACCCTCTACTGGGATTTTGTTCATCTTTTTCGCTGTATTCAAGAGGGCATTACCCTCGCAAAAAAGGAGTATGGCGACGGACTTATTTCGATGGGGATCGACACATGGGGCGTTGATTTTGGTCTATTTGATGCGGATGGGAAACTCCTCCGAAATCCGGTTCACTATCGCGACAGCCGTACCAATGGCATGTTTGAACAGGTATTTGATCGTGTCCCAAAAGCTGAGGTTTTTGCCCAGACGGGTATTCAATTCATGGAACTGAATACCCTCTACCAACTGATGTCTCGAACGTTGGACGATTCGTTCCAATACAAGGCAGCCTCCAAAATATTGTTTGTACCCGACCTGCTTAACTATTGGCTCACGGGGGAAATGGCAGCCGAACGTAGTTTTGCAAGCACCACTCAATTTTATAACCCTGTCACGAAAGACTGGGCCTACGGCTTACTCGAAAAGTTAGGCATTCGCACCGACCTATTTGCTGAATTGGTCGATCCGGGTACCGTGGTCGGTGATGCCGATGGGCTACCTGTTGTGGCGGTCGGTAGCCACGACACCGCCAGTGCTTTTGCCGCCGTTCCGGTGGTGGAGGGCGAACATAGTGCTTTCCTGAGTTCCGGAACTTGGTCGCTACTCGGCACCGAATTGCCGGCGCCAGTTATTAACGCCGACGTGCTCGCGGCCAATTTTACCAACGAAGTCGGTGTGTGCGATACCATCCGCTTCCTGAAAAACCTTTCCGGTCTTTGGATTATTCAGGAGCTGCGCCGCGTTTGGAACGAACAGGATTTCGGTTATTCTTGGCATGCCATGGAACACATGGCGCTGGAAGCGCAGCCCTTCGAATTCTTTGTGGATCCGAGTGACGATGTATTTCTCGCGCCTGGAGATATGGCTAGCCGCATCCAAGAATATTGCACACGCACCGGGCAGAGCCGCCCCGAGACGCATGCACAAATCCTGCGTGCCGCATACGAGGGCTTGGCGTTTCTCTATGCCCACACCTACGACACACTGGAGCAGCTTTCCGGCCGACCGCTGAATACGCTCCGGATTGTCGGCGGTGGATGCAAAGATACGTTGCTCGACCAGTTGGCCGCAAATGCCACAGGCCGAAGAGTCGTCACCGGACCCATCGAAGCCACGGCCACCGGAAATCTGATTGTCCAGATGCTGGCGATGGGCGATATTCAGTCGCTAGCGGAAGGGCGTGAAATTATTCGTAACTCGTTTGCCGAAGAAACCCAGACTTTTGAACCGCAAGAGCAAGCCGCGTGGCGGGATGCTCTTGAAAAATGGCGCACCATTAACAATAAATAATTAACCTAGAAAGGAATAAAATAATGAATCTTAAACTCGTAGCAAACACGATTCGTGGACTCTCGATGGACGGCGTTCAAGCCGCCAACTCAGGCCACCCCGGTCTGCCGCTTGGTATGGCCGATGTTGCCACCGTACTTTGGACACAGTTCCTCAAACACAACCCGCAAAATCCCGATTGGGTCGACCGCGACCGCTTTGTACTTTCCGCTGGTCACGGCTCGATGCTGATCTACAGCTTACTTCACCTTGCGGGCTATGACCTGCCGCTCGATGAACTCAAAAACTTCCGCCAGTGGGGTAGCAAGACGGCTGGCCACCCGGAATACGGTCATACCGTCGGTATCGAGACCACCACCGGTCCGCTCGGCCAGGGTTGCGGCAACGCCGTCGGCATGGCGATTGCGGAAAAAATGCTTGCCGCACGCTTCAACACCGCCGCCCATAAGATCGTCGATCACTTCACCTATGTCATCGCCTCCGAGGGGGAGTTCATGGAAGGCATCTCCCACGAGGTCTTCTCGCTCGCCGGAAACCATGGACTGGGCGACTTGATCGTTTTCTACGATGAAAATTTCATCAGTATTGAAGGCGATACGCACATGACCTATACCGACGATGTTGAAAAGCGCATGGAAGCCTACGGCTGGCATGTACAACGAATCAATGGGCATGACTTCGATGATATCACCTCTGCCACTCGCATCGCGCAGAAAGAAACCGGCAAGCCATCGGTCATCATCTGTAACACAACCATTGGCTTCGGCTCCCCGAACAAGGCCGGTTCTCACGACTGCCACGGTGCGCCGCTCGGTGATGACGAAGTTTCGCTCACCAAGGAAGCTCTCGGCATCTCGCAGGAAAAATTCTTCGTACCCGAAGAAGTCCGCACCATCTTCGCGGAGGTCGCCTCAGAAAACGCCAAACGCGAAGTGATCTGGAATAACCTCTTCGATGAATTTGCGAAAGCCAATCCCGAAAAGGCTACAGAATGGAACACCTGTATTAAGGGCGAACTCCCTGCTGATCTAGCAGACCAGATCGGGGACTTTGAAGCAGGAGGCTCCATTGCTACTCGTTCCGCCTCCGGAAAGATACTACAGGATCTGGCCAAGGCGGTGCCGTACCTTGTAGGCGGTTCGGCCGATCTCGCACCGTCGAATAATACCGATCTTAAGGGACTTGGCGACATCGGCGCGAATGCATTTGAAGGGCGGAATTTCCACTTTGGTGTGCGCGAAATCGGTATGGGCGCGATTATGAACGGTGTGCAGGTTCATGGAGGGTTCCGTATCTTTGGCGCAACCTTCCTTGTTTTCGCCGACTACGTTCGTCCAACCACCCGTGTGGCTGCACTGATGAACCTGCCAGTGCTGTATGTCTACACGCATGATAGTTTCTATGTCGGTGAAGACGGCCCAACCCACCAGCCGATTGAAACGCTGATGAGCCTTCGCATCACCCCAAACGTTACCGTCATCCGCCCCTCGGATGCCACGGAAACCAAGTATGCATGGATTGCGGCACTCGAAAATCAGTCTGGGCCAACAGCCCTGTTGCTTACCCGTCAAAATCTGCCGATTTTTGATCGCGAAGAACTGGCTGGAGCTGAAAACCTTAAGAAGGGAGCCTACACCATCTGGGAAAGCGCCGAAAGCGATCACGATATTTTGATTGTAGCTAGCGGCTCGGAAGTATGGCTCTCCATCGACGCTGGCAAAAAACTGGCTCAAGAGGGCAAGAAAGTCCGCGTCGTCAGTTTCCCGTGCTGGGAAATTTTCGAACAGCAGAGCGCGGAATACAAAGCATCCGTCTTCCCGTCGGAATGCAAAAAACGGTTGGCCGTTGAAGCCGGTTGGCCAACGGGTTGGGAAAAGTATGTGGGTCTCGACGGCGCGATCATAGGGGTCGACCACTTCGGTGCATCCGCTCCGGGCGGTAAGCTGGCCGAAGAATTTGGGATCAACGCTGATAACGTCTATGTGCAAGCCAAAGAGCTACTGAACTAGCGACAGATAACGAACCATTAATCCTCGCTAATCGGCTCTATCCAGCGGGCTGAATTAGTGAAGATTAATGTTAATAATGATTTTAAGTTTCGGAAGACTGGGTAATGGATAAATATTTCAAGTTGCAGAATGGAAGTGATGTGCGCGGTGTGGCTCTCGAAGGTGTTGCAGGCGAGCCGGTCACGTTGACTGAAGACATTGCGCGAACCATCGGCTATGCCTTTGCTCAATGGTTGGAAAAACGTAGTGGCCAATCGGGCTTGAAGGTGGCTGTAGGGCACGATTCACGCCTTTCCTCCGATATGATCAAGACCGCGATTTTCCAAGGGCTGGAAAAGGGCGGTTGTGATGTCTTTGACTGCGGCTTGGCTTCAACTCCGGCGATGTTCATGTCGACCGTGTTCGAAAATCACGGCTACGACGGATCGATTATGCTGACCGCTAGTCACCTACCGTTCAATCGCAATGGAATGAAGTTTTTTGTGCGCGAGGGCGGACTTGAAAAGCAAGATATCACAGCAATTCTCGAAACTGCATCCTCGATCGGTGAATTTCAAGGTCTGGAACTTTTCAGTGTTCAAAAGGTTGCACTGATGGATGATTATGCCGCCCATTTGGTGCAGGTTATTCGCGTCGGCGCGGGAAGTGCTCAGCCGCTGGCCGGATTGAAAATTGTGGTCGATGCTGGAAATGGAGCGGGCGGATTTTTTGTGAATCAAGTGCTCAATCCACTAGGTGCGGATAGCACCGGTAGTCAGTTCCTCGATCCCGACGGATCGTTCCCGAACCATATTCCAAATCCAGAAGACAAGGACGCGATGGATGCGATCGTCGCGGCGGTGAAGGGTAACGGAGCTGACTTTGGCATCATCTTCGACACGGACGTTGATCGTGCGGGTGCCGTAGACAAGAATGGCAAGCCGATCAACCGCAATCGCTTCATTGCGCTGATGGCCGCCATCGTACTCGGCGAGCACCCCGGTTCCACGATTGTCACGGACTCGGTTACTTCAACCGGATTGAAATGGTGGATCGAAGAAAAGTTGGGCGGTGTTCATCATCGCTTCCAGCGCGGCTATAAGAACGTCATTAACGAAGCGGTTCGTTTGAATGAAGCTGGAACGCCATCGTTCCTTGCGTTGGAAACCTCTGGCCATGGGGCGCTGAAAGAAAACTATTGGCTCGATGACGGTGCCTACCAGATTGCTAAAATTTTGATTAAAATCGCCAGTCTTAAGACAACGGGGCAAGGGACGGTCGACGAGCTTATTGCCGAACTGCCGGAACCCGTCGAAGCACTGGAGTTTCGCCCGCAAATCGTGACGGACGATTTCTCGGTCTATGCCGACGAAGTGCTCGAAAAGTTCAAGGTCTTTGTCGAAGCCGAGCCGGGCTGGTCGCTCACGCCCGATAGTTATGAGGGGGTGCATGTAACGTGCGAAAACGGCTGGGTACTGGTACGCAAGTCGCTCCACGATCCGCAGATCCCGATTAACATCGAAAGCGATATTCCGGGTGGTGTTGCTGTGATCGAGGAAAAAGTACGAGTCTTTCTTTCTGCTTTTGATGGTCTCAAACTTTGACCTGATTCCGTAAAGCGGGATAGTTTTTAAAGAGAGTTTTCCGGGGTATTTCCTCGTAAAAAGATAATATTGCTCCTCAAGGGCTCGTGGCTCGCTCGACAGTTCCGTATCGAATAGGCATATTCCCTGTGTCAAAAAGGAGGAATTAGGATGAATATGATAGCCGATTTAACCGTGGTGCCCATTGGTGTGGGAATTTCCCTTTCCAGATATGTCGCCGCCTGCGAAGACATCCTGAAGCAACCGGGATTGAAAACCACCCTGCACCCAAACGGAACCGCCATCGAAGGCGAGTGGGACACGGTGATGGATGCCGTTAGGGCGTGTCATGAGAAAGTGCATGCCATGGGTGCGCCGCGGATTTTTACGACATTGAAGATTGGAACGCGTACCGATCGGGAGCAGACGCTTGAAGATAAGGTCGATAGCGTGGTGGTTCAGCAAGAGAAATAGCGACCCGAAAAAATGAAGGTGAACGCAATACTCACGCGAGCATCTCTTTGTGTTCTTTTATGGCTAACTTCCAGCTGTTCTACAAAGGAGGACTCCATGGAGACGGAGCGAAAGCAGATGGTTGCTGTCTTGCGGCGACACAGGATCCAGGATGAACGTGTGATCGCCGCCATGGCCAAGGTGCGCCGCCATATTTTCATCCCTGAAGAGCTTCGTGATCGCATTGACCCCTACGGTGACCACCCATGCCCGATCGGTTTTGGGCAGACCATTTCCCAGCCCTTTATTGTGGCCTACATGACCCAACGGATGGAACTGGATCCGGGATTACGAATATTGGAAATCGGCACTGGTTCCGGCTATCAGGCGGCCATCCTCGCCGAACTCGGCGTCGAGGTCTACAGTATTGAAATTATCCCCGAACTAGCCGCCCATGCCCGCCAGGCACTCATTGCTGAAGGCTACAGCAACGTGGAGGTGAAAACGGGCGATGGCTA
>QIHI01000015.1 GCA_003230915.1 Kiritimatiellales bacterium
CATGCCGTTCGACCAACTCATGGATGCGGTTTCCTCCGGCGAAGCCGATGCCGGGGTGGTCATCCACGAAGGCCGCTTTGTTTTTGAAGAGCAGGGGTTTCAGTGTCTGGTCGACCTCGGAGACTGGTGGGAAGGCGAAACCGGCTTACCGATCCCGCTCGGTTGCATCGCCGCTAAAAAAAGCCTCGGCGCCGAGCGCATCGCCGAATTTGAAGCACGGCTAAAACAATCCATCCAAACCGCGTTCGACGATCCGGACTCCACAACCGACTATGTGCGACAACACGCGCAGGAACTCGCGAGCGATGTCACCCGCGAACACATCAAAACCTACGTCAACGACTTTACCCTCGACCTCGGTACCGAAGGCCGCGCGGCCATTGACCGATTACAACAGATGATGCTAAAAATCGAGATGTAGAGTAGGAAGCGGAGGAATTGGGAAGGGAGAAAATAGTGAATCACGAAGATATTCTAACCGCCAAACATTAATTTATAGGACTGACCCTTTTGTCATTTTTCATATTTGGGTAGAGATAGCCAGTTTTTAAAAACCAGAAAATGGTATTTCACCATTTTTCACGCAAAGTTTATCCAACTTAACCCGTGGTCTGAAATCCCCGAACCACTTCTGAAATTTCCAGTCCTCCGATCAAAAGTTCGTGAACGAATTCTTTGGCAAGTGGTGCGGCAGCGTCCGCATGGCTAATAAAAATATCTTTTTGCATAGTGTATATTCCTTTTAATAGGGGTGATTTTATTGGGTAGATAATTCAGAAGAGGGAGTCGTTACGCTTTTGATCCTGATGGTTTATTATCGTTTCGAGCATCTATAAGATATACATACTTATCATTCGTTAATCCTAACTCTCGTAGTACACGTTGAAGTTTAACTAGCTCCTCATCGGTAAAGTACATGATAACCTTAAATGAGATTTTGGCATCACTAGCCTTTTCGTAAATAGCAGTTTGATTTTCCAGATTACGCTTTAGGGCTGAGTTGCTAGCTAACTTAAATTCAACGAGCACCTTGTCCTTTGCTCCGTTGGTGATTTTAAAGTCTACAGGCCCCCTTCCGTCATCGGCTTCGCGTGTAATGTCAGAACTCGCTTCAACCCATGTAAGCCTAAATGCGATTTGAAGATCAGACTCGCGTTTAACCGGTTTCCCTTTGATGTAAAATAATTTGTGTCCGCCTTTATTTTCGATCACATCTTTCAGGAACTCAATCCGTTTGGCTGTTTCTTCCTCTGAGTTTTGCGGTGGAATATCATAAAACTTACTCGTGGTTGATAGGAGTTGAACCAGTTTGTTTACGAGATTAATGTATACTTCATTTGAATTTCCCACCTTCAATTTGCTGTTATCAAATGCTTCTTTCCTCCCGGCCTCTTTTAGTTTGATAAAGTAATCAATTGTATCTGGGAACTGCCTAAGGGTTCTGGAAATTGCTTTTTCTCGATCTTCTTTAGTGGGTTTGTCGTCTTTGGGTAATTGGGAGTAAAAATAATCGTTAACTAATTCTCGAAGTTGCCCATTTGGAATGGCATCGGGGATGCTTTCAAATTTATTCCACAAATCCTTTTTGTTTATCCACGTATCATCTTTTGTGAGCATGTCAATGGGAGTGAGAATGAGATGCTTTCCCTTATAAATTGGTAAAAGGTAGGACTTGGGCATCCAACGTTTAAATTGGTAATTGAAAATTGATTTTGGGACGCTAATTGAAGAGCATTTGTCAGCAGGAATGTGCTCTTTTGCAAATGCTTCAGTATACAATAGTAGGTAATCTTTTATCAGATTTGTCGTGAAATCGCTTATTGTATCGCGGCCAACCCGATCCTTGATAAGACATAATTTTTCAAGATGGTGACCTTTCGTAATGGTCTCCTCACCAAATGATTTAAATATATCTTCAAATCCACTGTTTAATGCTTTCGCAAAGTTGCCAGCTAGCCCGCGACCTGAATGACCATCTATGCAAAACCCAAAACAATTTTCTTTAACTTCAGGAAAAAAATACCACGCTTGGAGCATTGCTTTGGAGACATGCCCTTCAAGCGACCTTTCTCTAAGAAATAGTAGATATTCAATGATGCCGTCATGAAGTTTTTTATAGTCCTCATTTTCACTGGCAAATAGAAGGAATGGGTCAATGAATAATGGAAGGTCGATATCTAAGGCGATGTTAAATGCGCCGTATGTAGATAGTGTTTCCTCAGGAACATTGAAGAAGTCAGTGAAATAAATATCGGCCATTTTAATCCTATTAATTGAATACTACTTATTTCGTTATGGGTACGCAGTATGTTGAAATGAATGATTCAGACGTGAGCCCGAGCCTGGATATTTCCTTCGCTAGGGTATTCTTATCGCTCGCTAAAAGGGGGAGCTCAACCAGTGCTTTGTAAAAGGTATTTAGGTTGCTCAGTAACATTTCAATACCTGAAGGCATGAGAACTTTAGTTTCGCTGTTATAGTGAGCGTCAGCATCAGTAATATTCATTTTGGAAACGGTTAAAGGGATAATCGTATAAATATCTGGATATGTTTTTTTAAACCATTCTATGCTATTGGCTAGCTGGCCAGAATCCTTTTTATGAAGCGTATTTTCATTCTGAGTTTTGGCTTCGATCACGAATGCATAGCGTCCCCATAGCCAAAGACAGTCTGGGCCATTTCCATATTCTTTTTCCGGGCGAGATCCTGTTGCTCCCAGTGGCGTTGCTAATTCCTTAAGGCTTTCCTCAAATTGTTTAACAGTTTGGCGAAAATCAAGTTGCCTGTTTTGTTCGCTTAAAAAGGCGAGTGCTCCGGTTTGATCGACGAACTCAGACAACCATGCAAGCATCTTGTCAAGTGACTTAACTGAAAAATCATCTATTGGTTGAGGTGGTATGATGGGGGGGCAGAATGCATCGCGATTTTTAGCGAAAGCAGTTGTCTGAATTTTAAATGATTCTGATTGTGAAGTCTCAAATGTGTATGAGGCCATTAACTGTAGATATGCGCCATAAGTTCGATCATCTAGATCACACTTATTCATCTCCGTGCTCAGAATCTTTGTTGCGAGAACAGGATTGTTTCCAATTGCTGCCAGAAATGCATTTCGTTCGGCGCTGGCCAAAATGAGATTTTCATCTATTGATTCTGATATAGTGGCTGTGCCTGATTCGCGTACCCTTTGATTATAATATTGCTTCCATCCATCATTTCTTTGTAGGCATTGGTCAATTAGACCTATCAGTGCATTTTCTGAGTTATCTTCCTTTGCTGCAAGCTTCGCTAACTCTATTGCAAGTGCTAGCTGAGCTCGGGTTTCTGGATTCATAGATTTTTGTACATTTACTTTTGCGACAAACGATGCAATTTCTCCCCCTGCCAATAAAACAACAGCATAGTCAGCATGAGAACGGACAGCTCGTCCCATTCCTTGCTCGATCCTATAAACAAGGCGATGGCAAACGCCTGAAGAGTGCGTGTTTAGACTTGTGTCGTGAGAGTCGATGATACCTTCGCCTATAGGCAATCCATCAATGACCAGAATCCGGCAAGCGTCATCAGGCAAATCGACTCCATCATATCGCTGCGTTAGGACTACAAAGTTATTCCCAGAATTAGTATTTCTTAAGTTTTCGACAGCCTCATGTATTTCATTGGAAAGATGTACCGTTGCTCCATACTCTTCCCACTCTCTTGCCATGCGTTCACTTGGAGACAAAACGACTACATTGTTCGATTTTCTAAGGTTTGCGCATAGCTGCATTACCCATTCTCTTTTGTAGTAATCTGGATTGATCAAAGAGGGAGCAACTACCATTCTTTCGCCCATCCCTCGATCTGTTTCAGGAACGATTGCCTTTTTTGCGCCCTCTGGGGTGCAGCCTAAATCTCGAACTAAAACTGAGTCATCGGCCAGAGTTGCTGACATAAACAGTCTGTGTTTGGCAGATGTATAAGCTGAAAATTGTTCAATGGGTAAAATTTGAGGAATAATCTCAATTCCTTGAATGGAAATTACGCACCGGCACCATTTGAGTGTTTCAAGAAGGAGTGGAATTACAAATTGGTGTTCCGAGTCTTTAGCATGTTTGGCTATAATAGGAAGAAGTTCGGCTGAAAGTGATTTCCAACTCCAAAATGGAATTTCAATTGATTGGTGAGGATTTCCTTCCCAAATTTGCACCCAAACAGCAGGTTTGTATTCTTCGCAAATGGGAGTCAGTTTTGCCAGTAACTCATTTAAGAATTCACTCATGGTAATGCGTAATGTAAAAGCCTCTCGTATTTTCTCAAGACCCGCATGGGCATCGTCCAGAACAATGGCGCAAGGGCGCAACATAACATCCTGACGGTCAAATGTGGTTTTGGCGTTGAATAATTTATCATATGTACAAATGCAAATAGCATCGGCACTCAAGCATTCATGATGAGGGTGCCTTTCTCCACCTCGATATATATGAGCAGGGATGCCTAGCTTTGACGCTTCGGTGTGAACTTGTGTGCATAGTTGTTTTGTAGGGCAGAAAAAAACAACTGGTTCTTGTTTTTCGTGCATATGAGAAGCTAGGTACAGCAAGCCAACCGTGGTCTTACCTGCTCCAGTGCTAAGCTTGAGTATTGAATCCTGCTGAGATCGCAGGTCGGTAAGCTGTTGAATTGCAGAAAGTTGACTTGGTCTCAACTCAATGTGAGATGTTTTCCGATCCAAAGTCTCAAAAAAACTGAGAATATCTGATGCGTCCGGCGCATCCTCTTTTTGTAATAATCCTGTAAAATCAATCATATGCACATCCCTATATATACTTACGATTCTCTAGATATATTTACGGAAAAGCAATCTGCGACATTAATAAATATCCCTGAGCATCGTCGCACTTATTGTAAGTAGAGTAAAAAAAGAGGGCGCTAATTTTTTCAAAAAAAGGAAAAAGGGGTCAGTCCTATAAATTAATGATCTACTCTTGCCCTCCCGTCACTTTTTGAGTAGGTTTTTTCTATGCCAAGAAAAGCTCGAATAGAATACGTGGGAGCGGTCTACCATGTGATGTGCCGAGGAAATCATCAGCAGAAGGTTTTCCGGGATGGTCGCGATAATCGTCAGTTTCTGGATGCTTTGGGAGAGGTGTGCATACGTTGCGGTTGGGTGGTTCATGCTTATGTGCTGATGGGGAATCACTATCATCTTTTGCTGGAGACCCCGTCTGCTAATCTTGTGGTGGGTATGCAATGGCTTCAAGGCACTTATACGAAGCGATTCAATGTGCGGCACAAGGAGAGGGGGCATTTATTTCAAGGGCGTTATAAAGCTCTGCTGGTGGATGGATCAATCGGCGATTATTTTTCTACGGTGGGAAATTATATTCATCTTAATCCGGCGAGGGTGAAGGGATCTGATTTTGAACAGTTAAAGCTCGGGGAGTATGTGTGGAGCAGCTTTCCAGCCTATCTCAAGTTGGTCGAACGACCTGAGTGGCTGCATGTCGACCGCGTGCTGGGCGGGTTAGGATGGATGGATTCTCGTGAAGGTCGGACGCAGTACGGGGACTATATGGACATGCGCATGCTGGAGATGCGGCATAGTTCTGAGCCGTGGAAAATCGATGCCCGTTGGAAAAATATTCGGCAGGGATGGTGTTTAGGGGAGGCTTCTTTTCGTGAGGAAATGTTGGAACGGCTGGATGATCGCCTGAAGGACAAGCGTAGAGAATCGTTTAGCGGTGGGGGTGTGGAGCGGCATGATGAGGTGGAGGCGGAGCGATTGGTTAAGGAGGGAATGCAGACCCTCTTTTTGACCGCCGATGATTTGGAACGGTTGATTAAAAGCGCCCCTGCCAAATATGCTATTGCCTGGCTTGTGCGCAGGAAGACCTCGGTGCGGACGCGTTGGATAAAGGATCGTTTGAACATGGGATCGGCAACTAATTTCGCCTACTATATAAACCGGATTGAATCCTCGGCTAGAGATGGGTGGGGATATGATGAATTTCAGAAGGTAAAAAACATTAATTTATAGGACTGACCCCTATTGGGGCGATTAGATGATTGGAATTTTATTTGCAACAGAGGTGGAGGCGCAGCCTTTTATTGATCGAGGTGTCCCAGAGGGAACCGTAGTGTCTATTTCAGGGATGGGATTGGAGGCGGCTCGCATTGCCACGGAAAAGCTGGTGAAAGAGGATAAGTGCACGACAATTATTAATGCGGGCGTGTGCGGGGCGCTGATCAATCGTCTTGAGCGGGGTGCGGTCTATCGGGTTTCAATGGTCAGCACGGAACATCTTAAGGCGGGTGTAAATGTCGGTATTGGCCTTGGGCTGAAACGACTGGTGACGGTGGACGAACCGGTTTTCGAACCGAAGCGAAGAAAGGAACTCTCCAAGTATGGCGAGCTTGTTGATATGGAAGGCTACGCCGTCGCCCGCGTCTGCGAAACACACGATATTCCCTGCATCCTGATCAAGGGTGTGACCGACTTTGGAGATGGAGCCGGAAAAGAAGATATCCAAAAACACATTGCTCCTGTTTCCGAAACGGTGGCGGAAGCGGTTCTCCTGTGTCTAGAAAAACCAAATGAATCAAGGAATAAAGAATCGGGCTTCTGGAAAAAAATCCATTCCTTCACGAAGGTGGAGCATACGATCTTCAGCTTGCCGCTACTTTTTGCTGGAGCGTGGCTTGGGGCGGGGGGCATGCCCACGCTTAAGGCTTTGTTGCTGATTGCGCTGGTCGGCCTTGGTGCGCGAACCTTCGGTATGGCGGTGAACCGTATTCTCGACCGGAACATCGATGCCAAAAATCCGCGCACAAAAAATCGTGAATTAGCCTCTGGGACACTTTCCATGACGCAGGGCTACGGTGTGGCACTAGCGGGGGCGGCACTCTACTTTGTTGGCTGTGCCTTGCTGGGATCCATCGTGCTAAAAATTTCGTTAATCCCTCTTATTCCGTTGGCCCTCTATTCCTTGCTCAAGCGCTTCACTCCGCTCTGCCACTATGGAATCGGAGTGGCTCTGGCTCTCGCACCACTCGGGGCGTTCATCGCGGTCACCAATAGCGTGGCCTTTACGCCCGAGGTTGTGCTGCTGGCCCTCTTTACCTTTGGCTGGATCAGCGGGTTCGACATTATCTATGCGCTGATGGATATCGACTTTGACCGCGAAAATAAGATTTGCAGTATCCCGGCATCACTCGGTTCTTCCCGGGCGCAACTGGTGGCAGCCATAACACATCTGGTCTCGTTCGCGGCCCTAGTCCTGCTGTGGATGTCCGTCGGTAGTATGCTTTCTTTCATCGCATTGCTGGTATCTGCCACCGCATTCGGTGCGGGCTACTTGCAGAGGATACCGGTGCATGTTAGGTTTTTCCCGATCTCCGCGATCGCTGGCATTGCCGGTGCATTGGTTGTATTGCTGGGATAGGCACAATCATTCTGCTTATAGTGAAACAAGAGGGTACTCATGAATTTAGTGGTGGCAATGACAGGCGCATCAGGCTCGTTGGCGACGAAGCTGTTGCTGGAGAAATCGCAGTGGCCAGTAACGTTGGTGGCCAGCAAGATGGGCCGCGTGGTCTACGAACAGGAGGCCGGCCCATTCAAGGAGTTGGAGGTGCTGGCCGATACGATCTGGAAGGATGGTGATTTGACGGCAACGATTGCCTCCGGTTCGGTTCCGACGGCGGGGATGGTGATTTTGCCGTGCTCGGCCAATACGCTGGCGAAGGTCGGGGCGGGCATTGCCGACTCGCTGGTAACCCGCGCGGCACACTGTCAGTTGAAAGAGGGGCGGAAGGTGGTGCTCTGTGTGCGCGAAGCACCCTGGACGCTACTCAATGCCCAGAGTGCGGTGAGCGTTGCGGCAGCAGGTGGAACCATCATGCCGATTTCTCCGCCCTTCTACATGGCGAAGGGGCGCGATCCTAACGAAGTTTCGATCATCGAAATGCTTGGATATTATGTCGACCACGTGCTCTCTCTCTTCGGGCAGACTGCACCTAAAACATGGGAGGATCTACGATGAGTTATAGCAACCTTAGAGAGTTTATCGATGCGCTGGAAAAGCGCGGCAATTTAGTGCGTGTAAAAACCGAGATTGATTCAGATCAAGAGATCACGATTATTCAGCACAAGGTATTGGCGGCGGGTGGTCCGGCGCTGTTGTTTGAAAATGTGAAGGGTTCGCCGTACCGCCTGGTGAGTAATCTTTACGGAACACCCGAACGCGTCCAGATGGTTTTTGGCCGTAATCCGCGCGAAATCGGTGAGGAGCTGGCCAGCATGAAGGACGAGCTGATGCCGCCGACGCCATCCAAACTTTGGGGCCGTCGTAGCACGATTAAAAAGGCACTGGATATGCGGATGAAAACCGTTCGCTCCGGCCCCGTGCTAGAAACGGTACACGAACCTGCCAACCTAATGCAGTTGCCGGTATTGAAGTGTTGGCCGCTCGATGGAGGTAACTTCTTCACCCTACCGTTAGTACACACGACCGATCCAAAAACCGGGGGGGGGAACTTGGGCATGTATCGTATGCAACGCTACGACGATTCGTCGACCGGCATGCATTGGCAGATCGAAAAGGGCGGCGGTTTCCATTTTCAACAGGCCACCGCACTCGGACAGTCGCTCCCGCTTAGTGTTGCACTCGGCGGGCCGCCTGCCCTGACGTTTGCGGCGATCACACCGCTACCGGAAGGCGTAGACGAACGCATGTTTGCCGCATTGATTCTCGGTAAGCCTTTGGAGGTGTTGCACCGCAAGACCACGGGGCACAAGGTTTCCTCTCAGGTTGAATTTTTGATCGAAGGCAGCGTGACGGCGGGCGACGACCGCCTCGAAGGACCTTTTGGCGATCACCTCGGCCACTATTCGCATTCGTCTGATTTTCCCGTATTTAGGGTGGATCGTGTGCTGGCACGGAAGGATGCAATCTATCCGGCGACCATCGTCGGTAAGCCACCGCAGGAGGATTTTTATATTGGGAATGCGTTGCAAGAATTGTGTGTGCCGTTCCTGAAAATGATGAAGCATGCCATAGTCGATCTATGGTCGTATGCCGAGTCCGGTTTCCATCCGCTCGCAGCGATGGCCGTGAAACAGCGCTATGGCCGGGAGGCACTTAAGCACGCCTTCGGGATTCTCGGCGAAGGACAGCTTTCACTGACCAAGGTGCTGATGGTTCTGGACGACGACGTCAACGTCCGTGACTTTTACGCCGTGAGCCGTGCGTTGCGCGAGCATCTCGACCCGCTCGATGGCGTGCATCTGTTTGCCCCGACCGCGCAGGATACACTCGACTTTACTGGCCCAGCCATCAACTTTGGAAGCCGCCTTCTATTACTGGCCAATAAGGGTCAGAATTCGCCATTGCGCCCGGCTCCGCCGCCGCCACCAAAGCCGTCGGAGGTGCATCCCGGCATCCGCGATATTCGCGCGTTTGGCGAAGGCGTTTTAATGGCGCAGGTGGCTAAAGGGTGGAATCGTGAGGAAATCCAAAAATCGCTCGAAGGCCATCCGGTAGCGAAACAATATATCCTGCATGTAGCGGTTTCCGAAGACGTTGATATCCACGACGATATGATGGCACTGTGGGGCTGGTTCACGCGCTTCGATCCCTACATGGATATTCATCCGGCCAAACGGGAGTTACAGGGCAATAAGCTGGTCATGCACTTCCCGTTGCTGATCGATGCCACTTGGAAAGAGGGCTACCGCCTACCGCTCGAATTCGATTCCGATATTGAGCAGCGCGTTAACGATAATTGGGACAGCTACGGAATCAATCTATGACTCAAGAACGAGACACGCTGATTTCCGCAGAGGAAAACCGTGAAATGTTCGACCGTATCGCGAAAAACTATGACGTGGCGAACCACGCGATTTCGATGGGGATGGATAAAGGATGGCGGCAAAAAACCATCGCATTGCTTTGCCCATTCCGAGGTGGGCGCTACCTCGATATCGGTACGGGCACGGGCGATCTGGTATTCGAGATTTTGAACCAATCCCGCAACGTACTGATCGACGGGATCGACCCTGCCGAACAAATGCTCGCCGTGGCTAGGAATAAGGCTGCAACGTTGGGCGTGGGCGATGCGGTCTCATTTTTGACCGCCGACGCCTTAGACCTGCCGATGGAGAGCAAAACCTTTGATGGCATTGTTTCAGGGTTTTGCTTTCGTAATATCGAACAACGTCAAAAGGCTTTAGGAGAAATGCTCCGGGTACTCAAGCCGGGTGGAAAGCTGGTGATCCTTGAGGCGACCTATCCCGCCAGCCCATTCGTTCGGTTGGGCTATCGGATTTATACACCGCTGGTTCCGCTTATGGGTAAAATCCTCGGCGGCGGTGCAGCCTATAAATATCTCGTCGACTCGATCGAGGATTTTCCCAAGCCGAAGGCTGTTATGGAGATGTTCAATGAGGCGGGTTTTACGGAGATTGCCTGCAAGTCGTTGACGTTCGGAACAGTCTCGATCTTTTCAGGAGTGCGCCCTGCAGCAGATTAATGGCAGAAAAGAACGAATTTATTTTTGCGGGAGCACCCTACAGCAACTCAGCGCCGTTGGTTGATAAATTGATGGAAACCGACCCGCGTGTGCGAGTGATGAACGACCATCCAGCGAACCTCGTGGTCGACTTGAATACGGGTAAAGCCGATGTGGCATTAATCCCAGTGGCTCATCTTTTTAGTCACCCCGAATTGACGATGATCGAGGGACTGGGTGTCGCGGCCGACGGGCCGGTAAAAAGCGTCTTGCTCAAGTGCAATGTTCCCGTCGAAGAAATTAAAACTGTTAAACTCGATCCCGCTTCGGCTACCTCCAACGCATTGGCCGAGCTGTTGCTAGCGAAACACTTTGACCGTTCTGTGAAAAGGGTGGACGAGAAAGGTGCAGATGCAGAAGTAGTGATTGGTGATCGTGCGCTCTTTTCTGATCCCGCGCTGGCAGGAGATATTGACCTCGCCGCAGCGTGGAAGGCGATGACCAACTTGCCGTTCGTCTTTGCGGTATGGGCCGTACGGAAGGATTTTAAAAACATTGAGGCCATCAGCAAAATTGCTCATAAAGCGTGCAAGGAAGGAATACAATCTCTTGAACAAATTGCAGAGCGCTATGCCGGCGAAGTGGGACATACTCAAGCTTTCTGGATGGACTATCTCTCCAACTCTATCCACTACTCACTCGATGACCGTGATATGGCCGGGATGAATCGATTTCGGGAACTTATTTCCGGCGCTTAACCCAGAGCCATTCCGAGCGCCAAAATGATGATCATAGTGAGGGTGACGCCGACCTTGAGAAAGATGACTCCAAGGCGGGCGAGGACAGCACCAGTTGCAACATGGGTGGCGTGGTCGAGATTTTTCATTTTGGTGTGTTCAACCCAGAATGCGCAGCCAAAGCTTCCCAGCAGCATGCCGATCAAACTTCCGAGGATGGGCACGGGGATGAACCCGCCGAGGAGCATTCCAAGGAATCCACCGCCGAGTGCAGCCCAACCGCTAGCTTTGGACCCACCTCGCTTTTGCACCCCCCAGACCGTAGCGAATGCTTCAAGGAGTTCAACCGCAATGCAGAGGACGAGAAAAAGAACAAGAGTTCCGATACTGGGAAATTCAGGCCAATAAAACCAAGTGGCCAATCCAGTGGCTGCTAGAACGAGCCACGTTCCTGAAAGCGATAGGCAGGAAAGAATAAAACCCAGTAGGCACAACACAGCAATCAACAGATAGACCGCAACGGCTTCCATCGATTAGTCCTGAGCCGCAATCCATTGTGTCAGCAGACGCGCTCCGAAAAGGGTGGCGCCAGGGGCTTGGTGCGGCTTAGGCGACTCGTGCCAGGCGGTGCCCGCAATATCAAGGTGCGCCCACGGAATACCTTCAGGAACGAATTCCTGCAGGAAGGCGGCGGCGGTTGCTGTACCGGCACCGCCGGTCTTACCGAGATTGGAGAGGTCGGCAAAGTCGGATTTCATTTCGTCGGTATAGTCCTTGTAGAGCGGAAGCTGCCAGAGGCGTTCGCCGGCGGTTGTACCAGCAGAAATCAGGTTTTCGATCAGCTTACCGTCGTTGCCGAGCACTGCGGCGGCGGACGATCCGAGTGCGACAATCACGGCTCCAGTGAGGGTGGCAAGATCGACGATGGCGGCGGGCTTGAGTTCAGCGGCAAGGCCGAGGGCATCGGCCAGCACTAGACGGCCTTCGGCATCGGTGTTGAGCACTTCGATGGTTTTTCCGTTATAGGCTTTGATGATATCGCCGGGCCGGGTGGCTTTGGAGCCGGGCATATTTTCAGCCGCACCGAGAATGCCAACGACGGGGGTCTTGAGATTCATTCGGGCGATCATCTGCATGGCGGTAAGCACCGCCATGCCGCCGCATTTGTCGTAGCGCATCCAGCCCATGCCTTTGCCGGGCTTGAGCGAGATTCCGCCGGAATCGAAGGTGACGGTTTTCCCGACGAGCACAATGGGTTTGGCTTTCTTATCGGTGCCAGCGTGTTTGAGGATGATCATTTTGGCCTCCTGCGCGCTACCTTCGGCGACGGAGAGAATGCCGCCGCAGCCTTTCTTAGAGAGTTCGGCTTTGCCGAGTATTTGGCAGGAGAGGCCGTTTTCTTTGGCCATTTTTTTTGCCCAGCTCGCGATCTTTGCGGGTGGGGCGGCATTGCCTGGAAGGTTGGCCAGATCGGCGGTGGAAAGCAGGGATGCGCCTTGCGCCTCTGCGGCTTTGATGGCGGCGCGGTTTTTCACGATACCGGCAAAGACGAGGGTAGTGCTGGGCTTTTTCTTGTGATCCGATTTGAAGGTGGAGAAGGTGTAGGTTCCCCAGCAAGCGCCGCGACCGGCGAGTAGTTGGTAGTCGGCTTCGGACACACTCTTGAGTTTGATACCGGAGGCCATGGCGTAGGATTTAATGCCCGCACCGTAACCGGATCGAACGGCTGCCCCAGCGGCTTGTTCGAGCAGGCCGTTGTGGAAATCCTTGGTTTCGCCAAGGCCGGTAAGGATCAGTTGTTTCCCGTTGGTGGGGAAGATCGCAACCTGTCCGGCTTGCCCCTTGAAAGCAGAGGTTTTAAGGAGCGTGGAAATCTGTTTTTTGAGTGTGGCATGGCCGGCGGGAAGCAGGTTTTCTGCCCCCTGGAAGAATACGATGAGGGCTTCTTTTTTCTGTTCGGCAAACGGGGTGCTGGAGGCTGAAATCTTCATCTTATTTAAGTCCTTTTGGGAGTTTGGCCTTTGGATTTGCGGGGCGGCCATTAACGGCGAAACCGGAAAGAGCGATGGCTTCTTCAATATTCATGGTGCGGATGGTGCTGCTTTGGTACTTCACGATGAAGGTATGCTCTCCGAGATCGAACGAGCTGGAGACAACCCCCGGAATGCCCTTGAGCTTGTTTTGGAGGTATGCACCGGCGGCGGGGCTGGCCATTTCAGGGACGGAATATTTGGACACCTGAACTTCTTGCCGGAAGCAACCGCTGGAGAACGACAGTAGGATGGCGGCCAATGCAATGGGGCAGAGTTTCTTCATTCAGGCTTCTCCTTCGTGGGGTGAATAGCGAGCCACTATAGTTCATGCATAAGTTGGTAGCTATAGATTTTTTCCCATTTTGGCGGGATGCGGAAGCCTTCCTGCATGAGGTAGCGATACTCCTGAACCTTGCCCACAAGATCGGGAAAAATTTCGTCGAACAAGTAGGTGAACTCGGCATAATGGGCATCGGCCTCCGTAAACTTTCCCTGTTGTTGGAGGGCGAGACCGAGCGCAATCATGGCGCCGGGGCTGTCGGGATATTCCTCGCGAAAATCGGAGAGCAGCTCTTCGGCTTGGGCATACTGTTGTTGAAGAAGAAAGATGTTCGCGGTCATCAGTCGAGCCCGCGCCGCACGCTCGGGATAACACCTGATGAGCCTCAAGCCAGTCTCAATGATTTGTCCTCCGTCCTGCCTGGAATAGGCCGCGTTAAGTTGTGCTTCGAGGGTGATGAAAGGCGGCGGGCGGTGTAGTTGCCTATACGTGAGGTGAACGCTTAAAATGGCTAGGGCGGTAAAAGCGATCACGACAAAGTCGAACCCATCGAGGCGGGTTTTTCGCAACAGCTTAACCAAGATGCCAGAGACGCGGCCTTTGGCTTGGTAGCGGTAGCTATGGGTTTCTTGCAGATCCATGATGTAGGCCGATGTGACCGAGTCAATCGGCAACGTGCCATGCTTTTTGAGAGAAAGGGTATGCCACTCGACGAAACCTTGGAGGGTAATTCGGGAAAAGTCGCGGAGCAGCGTGCCGCGTGGGTCGGCAACTTTGAGTGTTTCGAGCACGAGCAGTTGTTGAAGTAGCGGAAACGAATGGCTGTCGAGCGCGGATTTCCGCCAGGAAAGAATACTCACTCCGCCCGGAAGGGAGCCGGATTCCCTGATCCGTTCGAGCACTGCGCTCCGGTGGCGAACCGGGAGTTTTTTCCAGAGTAGCGGTACGAAGGCCGGAAAGCCGGATAGTTGCTCGATCCGCCCTCGGACGAGGGCGTTGCTGAACCGAGTTTCCTCTTCATCCCAGAACTGGGTCAACAGATTGTGTTCAAGCGTGTCGCGCTCCTTTTCGAACCACGGTGGTTGACCAGCAGTGTCCGGTGAAGCCAGCCGAAGCTGGTCGAGTGCCTCGATCTCGGTCAGCAAAAGGGTGGCGAGGTCGGCGGTAGCCAGACCGGATTGGTAAGATTCCGGTGCGAGTGGTTCATCGCTATTTTGCCAACAGTGCAAACCCCGCCGTTTTGGGTCGAAGTGGTGCAGTAGCCATTGCAGGTGCCGCCGGAGGGGTTGGAGGATATCGGTCAAAAATTTTGGATCCTTGCGAACGTGCCATACCTTTTCAGCGGCCTTGGCGATCAACGGCTTGGGCGCCTCCAGTACGGAAAAGGTCTCGTGCGGTGAATAGGCCACCGGAATTGCACCGGAGCTACCTTGGAGTTTGAGGGCACTGCGAACAAGATCCTCCGCCACGTCAATATCGATATGCCGCCAGGCGAGGACGAGCGGATAGAGTTCGTTCATGTTAAACTGCGGTTTGTCCACGGCGGGTGATTGGCTCCATAGACCGCGGATCGTTCCTTCCGGCTGGCGCAGTGCCCGCATCATGCATTCGGTGCTGATGACGGCCAGTGCGTCGTGACGGTTCATCTGCTCAAAAAGTTGAGAGGCTCCCACTCGGCGCTGAAGTTCTTCGGCTAAAGCAGCCTCCAGATCGCGTTCCAGATAGTCTTCCGCCAGAACCAGGGCATCCTCGAAAATACGTGCCTTGGCGATGAGGCAGAAATGGTCGCCACGGACGGCGAGAAGGACGGGGGAGGCATCGCTCTCCAGCCACTGCACCCCATCGGTTTTCACGAGCGGTTCCTCGGTGAGGAGTACGGGCGCGGAAATATTGGAAAATCGTCCCCAAAGGACACCGGCTTCCGGCACGATAACCTCGGAGCTGAAGGTGCGCTTTTTTTGGGAGAAGCACCCACAGAAACCGTTGAAGAAAATATTGATGCGGCTGTTTTGCGGAATAGGAATCTGGAGCGCCCATTCCGGCGATTCGAGGTTGGGGGCAATGCGGCCGACGGGTTCAAGAGCCTGGAAAAAATACCCCGCGTTTTTCTCGCGGAACGTGGTTCCACATCCGCGCGATTCGAAAGTCCATCCAGCAATCCAAGGATGCGCAGGGTATGATCGGAAAATGAAACTCATCGGGAAATAGTGTTTGCTTCATTCCAAATCTTCAAGCGAAATAAGTTTGAAGGTTCGATCTAGGGATTCTGTCCGTGTGTGCAACTGACCTATAGGCACTGCTCGCGCCGCGCTAAGACATCGAAAGGTACGGATGCCGAAGGCTACCGCGCCGAATTAGTCCAGTTGATGGAAAAAGTAGAATGACTTATATTTTGAATCGCCGTAGAATTATTGAATTCAACGGGGTGTACACGGTTTTTTTGGAATTCCCGCGTTTTTTTAATGGTCTTGGGGGGGTGTGTATACAAAATCTGAATAAAATATTGCGAGACCCCTCCCTATACCATATCTTGTGGTTATATGTAGAACATAGACGATATATTGTGTTTTATAGCGTTATTTTACGACGGATAAATAATGATTCCTAAAGGATTTAGTCGATTAATCAACTTTCAGTGAGCAAAGGCGGGCTTTCAAATGAGTAGAGAATTGTGGGTGACCAAGCGGAATGGAGAACGGGCAACGATGGATCTGGAAAAGATCCATAAGGTGGTGACTTGGGCGGCGGAAGGATTGGAGAATGTTTCGGTTTCGCAGGTCGAACTCAAATCGCAAATCCAGATGTACGATGGCATCCGTACGGAAGACATCCACGAGACCATCATTAAGGCCGCCGCCGACTTGATCTCCGAAGAGACACCTGACTATCAATACCACGCGGCCCGCTTGGCCATTTTCCATTTACGTAAAAAGGCCTATGGGCAGTTCGAACCGCCGGCATTGTATGACCACGTGAAAAAGCTGGTCGGAATGGAACGCTACGATGCTGCTTTGCTCAAGGACTATTCCAAGGAAGAGTTCAAAACGATGGACACGTTCGTCGAACACGGACGCGACCTGGGGTTCAGCTATGCGGCCGTGAAGCAGCTGGAGGGAAAATATCTGGTACAGGATCGGGTGGCGGGAAAAATCTATGAGAGCGCGCAGTTTCTCTATATCCTCGTGGCGGCCTGCCTTTTTGCGCACTATCCGAAGGCGACGCGGCTGGGGTATATCGAGCGGTTCTACAACGCGATTTCCACCTTTAAAATTTCTCTCCCGACCCCAATTATGTCCGGCATTCGGACGCCGACTCGACAGTTTTCATCGTGTGTGCTGATTGAATGCGGCGATAGCCTGGATTCGGTGAATGCAACCTCCAGCGCCATCATAAAGTATGTCAGCCAGCGCGCCGGCATCGGCATCAATGCAGGTCGCCTCCGTGCGCTGGGTAGCCCGATCCGCAACGGCGAAGCTTTCCACACTGGCTGCATTCCATTCTACAAACATTTTCAGACCGCCGTGAAGAGCTGCTCGCAGGGAGGGGTGCGCGGCGGGGCCGCCACGTTGTTCTATCCCATCTGGCATTTGGAGGTGGAAGATCTGCTGGTCTTAAAAAATAACCGAGGCGTTGAGGAAAACCGGGTACGGCACCTCGACTATGGGGTGCAGTTCAATAAGCTGATGTACCAGCGGATGCTGAAGAATGAAAATATTACCCTGTTCAGTCCAAGCGACGTCCCTGGCCTATACGATGCTTTTTTTGCCGATCAAGCCGAGTTTGAGCGGCTGTATGTGAACTATGAATCGGACGCATCGGTTCGCCAAAGGCAGCTTCCTGCTTTGGATCTCTTTACATTATTTGCGAAGGAACGGGCCAGTACAGGCCGTATTTATCTGCAAAACGTTGACCATTGTAATACCCACAGCCCGTTCGATCCCGCCGTTGCACCGGTTCGTCAGAGTAATCTATGCCTAGAAATCGCGTTGCCGACCAAGCCGCTGAATAACGTGAACGACGCGGAGGGGGAGATTGCGCTCTGTACGCTTTCGGCGATCAATTTAGGCACATTGAATTCGCTGGACGAGCTTGAAGAGCTGGCTGACCTCACCGTGCGGGCGCTCGATAGTCTACTCGATTATCAAGACTATCCCTTGCCCGCCGCACAGAAAGCTTCCATGGATCGCCGCACACTCGGAATCGGCGTGATCAACTTCGCCTACTACCTCGCGAAAAATGGCGTTCGCTATTCCGATGGATCGGCCAAGGCCTTGACGCACCGTACCTTCGAGGCACTGCAATACAACCTGTTGAAAGCCTCGGTCGGGTTGGCCAAGGAGTTTGGAGCCT
Source organism: Kiritimatiellales bacterium (assembly GCA_003230915.1). Taxonomy (GTDB): domain Bacteria; phylum Verrucomicrobiota; class Kiritimatiellia; order Kiritimatiellales; family Pontiellaceae; genus Pontiella. Next base: position 17,889 of record QIHI01000015.1, read on the forward strand.
GCCCGAAATTTAATGAAACCACCTACGCCAAAGGCATCCTGCCGACGGACTCCTACAAGAAAGAACTCGATGAGGTGTGTAACGAACCACTGGCCTGCGACTGGAAGACCTTACGAAAGGATATTCAAACGCACGGACTGCGCAATTCGACGCTTACCGCGCTGATGCCCTCGGAAACCTCGTCGCAAATTTCAAACGCCACCAACGGGATCGAGCCACCGCGCGGGCTGATCAGTATCAAGTCGAGCAAGGACGGCGTGCTGAAACAGGTGGTGCCGGAGTTCGAACGGCTCAAGGATCAATACGAGCTGCTTTGGGATATTCCCAGCAACCAAGGTTATCTGGAGCTGGTGGGCATCATGCAAAAGTTTATCGATCAAACCATCTCGGCGAATACAAACTATGATCCCTCCCGCTACCCCGAAGGCAAGGTTCCGGTGAAGCAGATCCTCAAGGATATGCTCACCGCTTATAAATTGGGGGTCAAAACGCTCTATTACCATAACACCCGAGATGGGGCGTCGGATCAGCAGATGGATATAACGGAAGAAGATTGCGCCGGTGGCGCCTGCAAAATATAGCAACGAAAAAAGAGAGAGTACGATGGCATTTTCAACGTTCAGACAGAAAAAAAACAACCCGCTCACGGAGCCCATGTTTCTTGGGAACAGCGTCAATGTATCCCGGTTTGATCAACAGCGGCATCCGGTGTTTGAAAGCATTATCGAAAAGCAGCTCTCTTTCTTCTGGCGGCCGGAAGAAGTGGATATTTCGAAAGACCGCGCGGATTGGCAATCGCTCACTGCCTGCGAGCAGCATATTTTTATTTCAAATCTCAAGTATCAAACCCTGCTGGATTCAGTGGCGGCCCGTAGCGTAAACGTTTGCCTGCTTCCTTTGGTTTCATTGCCCGAGCTTGAGACTTGGGTAGAAACCTGGGCATTTGCCGAAACCATTCACTCTCGCTCTTATACCCACATTCTGCGGAACCTGTTTTCTGATCCTAGTGAGGTGTTCGACGACATCATGGTGAATAAAAACATCGTCGACCGCGCCCGCGATATTACCCGCCATTTTGATGAGCTTATTCTCATGTCCCATATCTATTTCTCGCAGGGGGAAGGCGAACTGATTGTGGAGGGACGCACCCTGAACGTGACCCGTCGGGAAATGAAGAAGCGGCTGTATCTCGCCATCTGCGCCATCAATTCGCTCGAAGCCATCCGGTTCTACGTCTCCTTCGCCTGTTCCTTCGCCTTCTCCGAGCGCAAGCTGCTGGAGGGCAATGCCAAGATCATTAAACTGATCGCTCGCGACGAAGCCCTGCACCTGACCGGAACACAACATATTCTCAACCTTTGGGCCAACGGTCAGGACGATCCCGAAATGGCAGAAATTGCAGCCGAGCTCCACAAAGACGGCTTGGAGCTATTTCTGGATGTGGTGGAGCAGGAAAAAGTCTGGGCCGACTATCTTTTTAAGGACGGATCGATGATTGGCATGAATGCCGCCATTCTGAAGCAATACATTGAATATATCAGCAACCAGCGCCTACTTGCCATCGGCTACGAGGCACCTTTTGAAACCAAAAGTAACCCCTTGCCATGGATGAACTCCTATCTGGTAAGCGACAATGTGCAAGTGGCGCCGCAGGAGGCTGAAATTTCGTCCTATTTGGTCGGGCAGGTCGACTCTTCCGTAGATAGCAGCGACTTTGCTGAATTTGAGCTATGATATGGCCTATCAGATCTACATAGACGAAATCCTGAAAGCCTTTGATTTTAACGAGGCCGACGATCCGAACATCCTTGATTTTCTGGAGAAAGAAGGGGTTGAAATGCACAGCCACTGCCGCGCGGGATTCTGTGGAACCTGCCGGGTCAATCTGATTCGCGGGGAGGTCTATTATTCCGGCGGCCTGCCATTGGCCTGCCTCCGCGAAGGAGAAATCCTTCCCTGTTGCTGCGTGCCCACTTCGGATATCGAAATCAAAACGTACTGAGTCGGGCTACTCTCGACACCACAAGGCTTTTATGTACACTCTCTTTCCAAGGATTGGAGACGAGGCATCATGAGAGTTTTAATGGTAGGAGATATTGTCGGAAAGCCGGGGCGCACGGCCTTTCTGCAGGTGGTGAATCGGTTGAAGGCGGAGGATCGGATCGATTTCGTGATCGCCAACGGCGAGAATTCGGCGGCCGGCCGCGGGCCAACGCTGGAGATGGCACAATCGATTTTGAATATGGGTGCGGACGTCGTCACGCTTGGCGACCACACGTGGGACTCCAAGGAAATGGTGGCGGGCATCGACCTCGAACCTCGCATCATTCGTCCGTCCAACTTCTCGAAAGGGGCTCCCGGCAAGGGATGGGTACGGGTCGATACCCCCGAGGGCGAGTTGGTGGTTATCCAATTGATCGGCCGCGTCTTTATGCAGCCCAACTATGACTGCCCCTTTCAAGAAGCTGACAAACTGCTCAACGGGAACCTCAATTTTGGTAAAGTCATCTTCGTGGATATGCATGGAGAGGCCTCCTCCGAGCGCATGGCGATGGGGCGCTATCTCGATGGCCGTGTCTCTGCGGTGGTTGGAACGCATACCCACTGCCAAACTTCCGACGAACGGATCTTCCCCGGCGGAACCGCCTATCTCACCGATCTTGGAATGACCGGCCCGCAGGACTCCATCCTCGGCCGTGAGGTAGAGCCCGTCGTCAAAAAATTCCTCACTGGCGTCCCGCACAAGTTTGATGTCGCCAAAAACAACCCCACACTCGAAGGAGCCGTTATCGATGTAGATATGAAAACGGGAAAGGCCCATTCGATCGAGCGTATTCGCATTGCCCTGTGAATGCTGAACGAAAAATCTATTCCGTTGCAGAGGTAAACCGCAAGGCGCGGAGGGCGCTGGAGTCGAGCCTAGGCGAGCTGTGGGTAGAGGGCGAACTCTCCCGCGTCGTGATCCATTCGAGCGGCCACTGGTATTTCACGCTTAAGGACGAAAGTGCCGCAGTGTCGTGCGCGATGTTTTTACAAGACAATGTACGAGTGGTGTTCAAACCGAAGGATGGGATGAAGGTGCAGATGCTCGTGCGTCCAAGCCTGTATGAGGCCAACGGTCGCTACCAATTGATCGCCTCCGAAATGGAGGAGGACGGCAAAGGCAATCTTCAGGAACAGTTTGAAAAACTCAAGGCGAAGCTGGCGGCGGAGGGATTGTTCGATGAGGCACGTAAGAAACCGCTCCCGCTTCTTCCTCGAAAAATCGGTGTGGTGACTTCCCCGACGGGGGCGGCGATCCGCGACATTATCAACGTACTGACCCGCCGCTTTCCAAATATTGAGATTCTTCTTGCCCCAGCCAAGGTGCAAGGTGCAGGTGCGGAACAAAGTCTTGCTAAGGCGATTAACTTTCTCAACACGCGGGGGGGCATTGACCTCATGATTGTCGGGCGCGGGGGCGGTAGCATCGAGGATCTTTGGGCATTTAATGAAGAGGTGGTGGCGCGGGCGATTTCCGAGTCAAAGATTCCAGTGATTTCGGCGGTGGGCCACGAAATTGATTTTACGATTTCCGACTTCGTGGCCGATGTGCGCGCACCAACACCCTCGGCCGCCGCCGAGCTGGCGGTACGTGAAAAATCCATGTTCGAGGATGAGCTTGCGCTATACGATAGACGCTTGAGGCAGAGCCTCAAAACAAGAGCGCAAGATGGCCGCCTGCGGCTCAATCGCGCGGCGCACAGCTATGTTTTTCGTGAGCCTGCAACCCTCGTTCGGCAGTATCGACTGAACATTCAGACCTTGGAAACGCGCATGGGCAATTTGCTCAAAATGGATGCGCAGGGATCCCTCCAGAAGCTGGAAAGTTTCAATGCACGGATGACGCATTTGCTGCAATCGGCCGTGCAACAGGCGCATCAGCATGTGGATGAGATAGGGATGGTGATGCAGCACCGGATGGAGTCGAAGCTCGAGCGCGACCGGCAAAAACTCCGGCGGTTGGAAAGCCAGTTGCGGATGCTCAATCCGCTGGCGGTGCTGGGGCGCGGCTATAGTCTCACGCGCAAGGCAGATGGCTCGGTGGTTCGCAGCATGAAATCGGTGGAGGTGGGCGACACCATTATCACCCAGCTTGCGGACGGGAAAGTGGTTTCAAATATTACGGGAAAAGAGTAGACAGGCGCTCTATGGGAGATTGGATATGGTAGAAAAGAAAAGCGCAGATTTTGAACCGTCACTCGGGCGGCTGGAGGAGTTGGTCGAGGAGATGGAGGGGGGCGCGTTGAGCCTTGAGGGCATGATCAAACATTTCGAGGAGGGAACGAAGCTTGTAGGTCTTTGCACAAAAAAACTCAACGAAGTGGAGCAGAAAATCGAGAAGTTGGTGAAGAAGGATGGCGAGTTGAAGGAAGTGCCATTCGAAACGAAAGAGGTGGAGTAGTGACGATGAATCGGAAATGGATTCTCATCTCCTTTTGCGGGGCGATGGTGCTGAGCGCCTTGATTTCGTCGTTGCGTTTTCAGGGAACGAAGCCGGTTGATCCGGGACACGTTGATATGCCCGAAAAGGGTTTCTCGCCGCGCCAGCTTCTGGCTTCCGGTAGCAATCCCGTCCGCGAGTTCAGCGATGCGATCGCGGATGTGGTGGAGAAGGTGATGCCGTCGGTGGTGGTGGTTCGGACGGAATCGGTTCAGTACAAGGTTCAGACGGATCTATTCGGCTTTCCCACGTTCAGGGTCCAGCAGCAGCTGGCAGGCGAAGGTTCAGGCGTGATTATCGATGAGCGCGGCTATGTACTGACGAGTTGGCATGTGCTGGAGGGTGCGCGAGAGATCGAAGTGGTGCTCAGTAATGGGGAAAAGCAAGCGGCTAAGTTGGTCGGCCACGACCGAACCACTGATTTGGCTATGCTGAAAATCAAATCCAACGGTAAGAGCTTCCCCGCGGTGGAGTTTGGAGATTCAGATGCGGTGCGGGTTGGGGAGGTTGTGATTGCCATCGGTTCGCCCTTCAGCTTACAAAGCTCAGTAACGGTTGGACATGTCAGCCAAAAAGGTCGGCGGGTCAAGATTTTGCCGTACGAAGATTTTATTCAAACGGATGCGGCGATCAATGAAGGCAATAGTGGTGGTCCACTGATCAACGCCGATGGCCGGTTGATCGGGATCAATGCGGCGATCAAGACCGATGCCGTGGAACGAGGGGTGGGCATTGCCTTTGCCGTACCCTCCAACCTGGCGATGGTTATTGCAAAGTCGTTGAAAGAAAAAGGCATGCACGAATGGCCGTGGGTAGGTGCCTTCTTTAGGGGTGAGGGAGCTTTGATCGAGCAGGTTTGGCGCGATACGTCAGCCGCTGAGGCAGGGATGCTGCAGGGCGATGAGGTTCTTGAGGTAGATGGGATTCCAGTCCAGAACGAATACGATGTCTACCGGATCATCTTCAACCACTCGGTGGGGGAAATATTGCGTTTTACCGTGCTGCGCGATAAAAAAAAGCAGCTCGAATTCGAACTGCTTTTGCAGGAGTTTCCGCGGCAACCTTAGAAGTCTTCGCGTAGGCCGCGGATGACGGCTTGGTCGAACCCGAGCGGTTCAAGCAGTTCACTCACCAGCCATTGCGGCGGGTTGTTGCCATTCTCATTCTGAATGCAGTGATCGGTGTAGGCCTTCCACGCATCGCGATGGGCGAGCAGGGGAGGGAGGAATCCTTTGGCACTACCCCCGTTCACGATGGTGCTTGAGATCGCCTTTTGCGCGTCGGCTGATCGAACATAGCGCGCCAGCTGCTCTTCGGGAATATCTGGCCGAGTCGCCAAGGCTTTTCGTAGCATCCACACTTGTTCTTCAGTGAGTTTGACTGGATAGCTGAAGGTGCGGTAATCCGCTGCTGCTTCCGAAAATCCATTCTGCTCGAAAAAGGCGATGCGCTTGTTGGTCTTGGCTGCGGGATCGCTCCAGGCTTGCCCGAGGTAGACGAGTTCTGTCAGTCCGGATGAGAAGCCGGCCATCCAACCGAGGCGACCGTTCTCGATATCCTGCGGTAGGGTGAAGACGCTGTGCCCGATCATGATCCGGTGTGCGCCGTCGTTGGACTCGAGCACCTCGACATAAATCTTGGTGCGGGCATTGAGATAGTCACTTTGGGCGCGCCGTGGATAGAGCGCGTTGTCATAGACCGGCCAAGCTAGCGCCATGACCTTGAGGGCCAGACTGTTTTCCGGGGTGGTGGAATAGCCATTCGCCACGTCCGGTTCCAACACAATGCTCTTGTGCGAAAACTTAGGCAACATGAGGGCAGTCTGATTTCCATCCACCGGAAAGGAGCCCGGTTCGATTCCAGCGGCGAGTTGCAGGAAGGAGTAGGCGGTCAGGTCGCTCTGCCCGTGGAAGGTCTGGCCTGCCTTGGCCGACACGGTCTGGCCATCTTTGACCAGAGTAGCCGAGAGGGCGGAGGAGGGGCTGAACAGGTTGACGAGTATGAAGTCGTCCTTTCCAAAGATTGCGCGATCAACCGCCAGCCGGTCGGACGTGGTTTTTGAATAGTCTGCGTTCTGTGCCTGAAGATAGAGCCACGGGCGGCTGGCACCACCGCTGAAGTGGTTCGGCTCGATGTAGACATTGAGCTGCTCCACCACGTTGAGCGCGAGAACCACCACGAGGGTGATCAATACGATCACCGTGCAGAGCACCATGTCCGAGAAGGACTCGTAGACCCCCTCAGATCCGGTGGGATTTTCTTGTCGGGTTGCCGCTCTCATTATGCCACCTTCTCGCTGGTCTTGGCGGATTTTCCATCTACGAAATGCTGGATCGAGCTAGCGGCCAAGGAGAGCTGCCCGGCGATTTCCGTGGCTTCCGTATCGAGCTTGGCCTTGGCCATGGTAATCATTTCCCCGGTCGCCTGGCTGATGGCGGCGTGGAGTTCGCCCACGGCGTCGTTGAGTTCGGAGCTGGTGCCGTCGATCGACAGTTTAAAGTCGGCCAGTGATCCCGCGACGGCTTCGCTGGCTTGTTGGACGGAGGTGCCGAGTCCATCGAAGGATTCGGTTATCCCCTCGCCCGATTTCCCGATGGTTTCGTTCAGGCCGCCAAAGGCTTCCTGCAGGCTCTCGCCGGATTTTTCGATCGAGGTGTTGATGGAGCCGATCGCTTCGTGGACTTCGCCGCCCGCCGCAATAATGGTTTCGTTGAACGAGCCGAAAGAGGCTCCGATTTCAGAACCGTAGGAACTCATCTGCTCGGTCATACCGCCGATGCACTCCTTCGTGGCGGTCATGGCGTGTGCGCCGGCTTCTTCCAAGGCGTGTCCAAAGCTCTTCATGGTGGTCTCGAAGGAGGCGGCGATACGGGTGGTGATGGAATCGATTTCCTGTTGCATGTGGTCGAAGCTGGAGATGACTTTGGAAATCTGTTCGTTGAGTTCCTCTTCCTTGCTTTCCAGTTTGGCGGTCAGGTTGTTTTCGGCATATTCCGTCGCTTCGGCACAGAGTTCGGAAAGTGTGTTGAGCTGGGAAACAGCCACCGCGCGGAGAATCAACCCGCCGAGGGCGCCGAAGAAGGTAGTATAGAACGCGGTGCCCATGCCGGCCACCGTGGCTTTAAGCGCATCCATCATGATGGCACGTGAAAGACCGATGTTTTCGACCATGCCGCCGAGTCCGGAGATTGCCATGATCAGGCCGATGATTGTGCCGAGCAGCCCCATTGAAATAAGGAGTGCGGCCATGATGGAAATAGAGCGTACGCGGGAGTTGTGTCCGGCGTGGTAGGTATCGATCGCCGTGTGGACGTTGACTTCTTCTCCCTTTTTCTTTTTGTCGGATAGCGTATTGAAGATCGCGGCCAGACCGGATTTCCCGCTACTGGGGATCTTGCCGGTTGCGGTGACCGTATTGAGCACGTCCCATTCCGCGTGCAACTGCAGGGCTGCGCGGAACGAAGCCGCCAAGCCACCGAGGAACAGGATGGCGATCACATAGCTCATGCCGGTGTCGTCCGCCCGGAATCCGGCTAGAATATGGTTGCGGGTCACAATACCCATGATGAGCGACAGGCCGCCGGCCCAGATGCCCCAAGATACGATTGGCTGAACTTTAGTTTTCATCGAATTTTTCCCCTTTTTCTGGATTATTTTCATTTTTATCAAATATTTACGCATATACAACGCGGTGAATAAAGCAGGTTATATGCCAGATGTGGTTTGACGGGCCTTGGGTCTTACTTTGGTAAGGTGAGGCGGAAAGTTTTTTTAAAACTGTGAAATACATCGGCAGGTTTAAAGCCTCTCAGCTTCTGCTTTCCAAACAAGGGGAAAAAGGTAGAGTACGCCCCTTTCAAGAAGAGGATGATGAGCATGAGTAAGAAAAACAGTCGGCTTGTGGCCGCGGAAATTGTTAGCCAGTGGCTCATCGACCGCCGCTTTCCGGATCGCCCATTATCGAAGGTCGAGCACGACAACGCTTTCATTATGGAAGTCGTTAATGGTGTGGTGCGTAATCGTAGCATTCTCCAGTGGCTGGAACGGGGCATGGTTCCTAAGGAGCCGGAACCCTTCTTCAAGGCCGTGCTATACGTCGGACTCTACCAACTCCTCTTCATGGACAACGTCGAGGAATACGCCGCCATCAACGAAACGGTCGAGGCTGCTAAAGGCCGCCCCGGTGGCCACGGTAATGCCAATATGATCAATGCCGTGCTCCGCCGCGCCCAGCGCGAAGCCGACCAGATTTTCCACAAACTCAAGCGGCAGCCCGATGATATTCGCCTCTCGCACCCCGATTTCCTGCTCCAGCGCTGGAGCCGCCAATACGGTGAAATCGAAACGCGCAAGCTCGCCGAGTGGAACAACCAGCCGGCCGAAACCATCCTGCGCGTTGAACAGGGCGTAATCTCGCCGGACGACTTTTTGGCCAAAATGGCCGAAGCCGATATCGAACCTACAATTCACCCCTTCAGCGACCGCGAAAAATTCTACATCCTTCCGCGTGGCCTCGCCGTACATAAATTGCCCGGCTATGCAGAGGGCTGGTTCACCGTCCAGGATCCTGCCACCTCCGTCCCCATCGATCTGCTCCGCCCGTTCCCCGGCGAATCCGTGCTCGACGCCTGCGCCGCCCCCGGCGGAAAGACCGCTATGATTGCTTCGCGTATGAAAGGCGAGGGCGAGCTTGTTGCCATGGATCTGCACGATGACCGCATTGCCGTACTTCAGGAAAACATGAACCGCCTCAACCTCGGCTGGGTCGAACTCGTCCAAGGCGATGCCCGCGACCCGAAAAAGGCGCTTGGCGATCGCACGTTCGACGCCATCCTGCTCGATGTTCCCTGTCTCAATACCGGTGTCCTGCGCCGACGTATCGATGCCCGATGGCGGGTCAACACCAACCGCATTAAAGCCATCGTCGAAGTCCAATACGGCATCCTCTCCGCCGCTGCCGAACGACTCAAGGAAAACGGACGGATCGTCTATAGCACCTGCAGTCTCGAACCCGAGGAAAACGAAGATCTCATCGCCCGTTGGGTCCGCGAGCATCCCGGCTTCAGCAAAGTTAAAGCAAAGAAAACCTTCCCGCCCAAGGCCGGCACTGACGGGGTCTTCGCCGCCGTCATCCGCCGCGACTGAGCGGCAGTGCCCCTTCTTGCTCTGCGGAAGGGGCTATAGCCGAGCTTGTGAAGTAGCTCCGTGCAGCTTGCCTTATGCCGATGCTCCTTTCTTTCGTTTTGGTCGATGGAGAAAAGATCTATTCTAGCATGAGGCTCTTCATTCTTCAATGTTGGGCCGTTTGATTTATAGTCTATCCTGAAATTTTCGGTTGACAAAAATTGAGCGGTTTGATCGATTGAAATGATTCAGGTGAATTGTAATAAATGAGAAGGCTGGTGAGCGGGGGGCTTCCTGTCTTACCGAGGTGCTGGGGGAAAAGAGCTTTTTGAAAGAGGGATTATTTGTTTTTTTAATGCAAAATAATGAGGGAAAGAAAATGATGGGAAACAGATGGGGATCTTTTCGCACATTGGCTGTTGCGGGATTGGTGGCAGGGACATCTATGATGGCACTTGCGGTGGATGAAGCATCGGACGAAAACTGGCAGATGGGCGATCCAATCGTTACCTATTGGGCCGGGGCTATGCCAATGACCGATGCGGCTGCCAAACAACTGGCGGACGGAGGCTGGAATCTGGCTTGGGTTTCCGAACGAGGGCTGGAAGATGGAGCCAGTATCATCGACTATTATATTTCACAGCTGGATATTCTGCACGGTTACGGGATACGGGGAATTATCGGCCTGTCAAAATATTTGTCGCGGGATGAAAAGGCACCCCAAACTTTGGATAATCCCGAGCTGAAAGCGGAACTGGATGCCATTATTGACGGGGTAAAAAATCATCCGGCGATGTATGCGTATACGTTCCGGGATGAACCCACCACTCGGCTGTTTAAGAATACTGCTCGGATCAAGGAATACACGGAAGCGAGAGATCCGGCGCATTTGGTCTATGTGAATCTTTATCCAATGAATATTGGCGGTAAACGGCTGGGAGTTAAGGGGGAGGCCGGTCTTGAGGCGGGGCGTCAATATCTGCAGCAGTTTGTCGATATCTGTAAACCGAAGATGATGAGCTATGACCACTATCACTTCACGATTCGGGGCGATGGTCTGGATTATTTCCTAAATCTGAAAATGATGCGGGAAGCATCTCTCAAGGCAAATATCCCGTTTATAAATATTGTGCAGGCATGCAGCTGGACAGCGGATATGCGGATCCCCACTGGGGAAGAAATGCGCTGGCTGACCTACACTTCTTTGGCGTACGGTGCGCAGGGGATATCACACTATATCTACAGTCACCCCGGACATGACGGCGGAATGGCATATGTGAGAGAAGCCGCTGATGTGTCTGGAAAGTCCGGTGTTGTGACGGTGGGGGAGCCGACTCCGCTCTATTTCTACATGCGCGAGCTGAACCGGGAATTTTTTACGGTTGCCAAAGAGCTTCAGCCGTTGAACTCGCTGGCGGTTCATCATGTCGGGATTCTTCCGAAAGGGGCAACGGTTCTCCCGAAAAACGCGCGGTTCTTGTTTAACCCTTCGGTCCCCTCGGAAGAGTTTCCCGTAGAATCGGTCGAGAAACTTACTAAAGCAGAGCTGGCCGACCGATTTGCTCAGGGCAGAGAAACAGGTACCCGACTGAAAGGGTTTGCCATCGGAATTTTCGGACAAGAGAAGATTCCGACCCATGCACTGGTGGTCAATCTCGACTACCGTGCATGGAGCGGTAAAGGGCATAAGCGGCGGGATGAATTCTTGAAGCCTGTCAAACGTGAAATCGTCGGATCCGACCCATTAGAAGTTTTTGACGCCAAGGCCGGAAAATGGAATGCTGTCGGCAGTAATCGAGTCGCGTTATCCCTGCCTCCCGGCGGCGGAATGTTGGTTCGAATTGCACAGCCAGACAACGTGCTTTCAGGCGGTAAAACTCAAAAGGAAAATTGAAATCCTTAAACGGCTCGGAACATTCACACCCTACCTCAGGTCGGGAGATTTCGGCGTCCCAGATGAATTTTTCGACTCAGAGGAAAACAAAGGGATGGGAGCATGGCTCGGAAGCCTTTCGCCAGCAGATGGTTGAAAGGCTGGAGTCAAGAGATTTGTTTGGTCCCAAACCCGTTTACGATGAAGTCCAAAAACGAGGGTTAACGGTCGGTCGATTTGCAGTTAGATAAGGGTTGAAGAGCAGATATTTTTTTGGCTATATCGGGATCTGGAAAAATGAAAGCGCAAAAAAGGAACTATAGAAAATGGCTACAAAAAAGCGTATAGGAATGATCGGGCTGGATACTTCGCATATTGAGGTTTTTGCAAAGATGTTGAATAACCCGGATGATCCGAATTATATTCCGGACTGGAAAATTTCGGCGGGTTGGCCGGGCGGGTCGCCGGACTTTGATCTCAGCATCTCCCGCGTAGACCAGTATACAAGTTTGTTGCGGGATGAATGCGAGGCGAAGATTCTGGAGACGCCCGAGGCCGTTGCCGAGCAAAGCGATTTGATCTTTATCTTAACCATTGACGGGCGCGTACATTTAGATCTGTTTAAGCGGGTTGTTCCATACGGCAAGCCGGTTTTCATTGACAAGCCGTTGGCTGCTGGGTTGGCGGATGCGGAGGAAATTTTCAGACTGGCCGAGGAGCACGGTGTTCCAGTGATGAGCTGTTCATCACTTCGCTATGCAGATAACCTTCAGGCGGCACTAGATGGCGGGAATGGGCAAGGTTCCATCACGGGGTGCGATGTGTTCGGCCCTCTTGAGATCATGCCTCCTTTGCCGGGAATCTACTGGTACGGGGTACACTCCGTTGAAATTTTGGTGACTGCAATGGGCTCTGGCTGTTGCCGGGTGAATGTGATCAAGAACGCGGATAATGATGCGATCATTTGCGAGTGGAAAGACGGTCGGATGGGGGTGATTCGCGGCGTGCGGAAGAGTCATACACAGTTTGGAATAACCCTGCACCGTGAATCAGGTGCTCAGGCGTTGGATCTTCAGGCCAATGACCGCCCCTATTATGCCGGCTTGCTGGACAAGATTCTAGACAACCTGCCGGAAGGTCGCTCGCCGGTTTCGAATGCACAGATGCTGGAGGTGATTCGTATTATGGACGCTGCCAACGAAAGCCGCGAAAGCGGCCGGCCGGTGGAGATGTCGTGAAAGGGGTGCCCGTGCAGTCAGTAAAAACAGGGAAGAGGCAAAAGATCATTGATTGCCATGCACATGTATTTATGTCGCCTAAAATCAGGTTGAGTTCCCGGGCGACCACGCTTCTGTCGATGGAGCAGCAGATTGCGCTTATGGATGCCAAGGGGATTGACCAGACCGTCATTCTTCCGATCAATAATGCCGAGTCCCCCACGGAGCATCAAAGTGCGGCAGAGATTATTTTCATCTGTGAAAAATATCCGGGACGGTTCATTCCATTTTGCAACATTGATCCCCGGCATACGGATGCCGTCGGATTCGCCGGAGGCGCAAAGTTCGATTTCATCCTTGGGGAATACAAGGCGCTTGGGTCTAAAGGGCTGGACTATTCTCAACGAGGAATGACATGCAGCATATTGAGTGGCTGACCGCCGCGAGAGATGACGGGAATATAAGTGAACAGGCTTTTCAGAAAATCATGTGGGAAAATGTTAATGAGGCTTTGGAATTAAGCTGAAACAGGAGTTTATTTTGAATAAATTAGCGATACTTGGTGGTTCAAAGGCGGTTGTGGAAGATTCACAGCATGAGGAAATGTTTTGCTGGCCCATTGTCACCGAAGAGGACGAACAGGCTGTGCTGGAGGTGCTGCGTGCCCGCAGTATGTCGGGCTTGGATATCACCAAAAAATTTGAAACGGAGTTTGCTGAATGGGTGGGTGTGAAGCATGCCCTCGGCCACTGCAACGGAACCGCATCTCTTAAGGGAGCTATGTGGGCCTGCGGAGTCGGGGCGGGCGATGAGGTGATCTGTCCGAGCATGACCTACTGGGCCAGCATTGTGCAGGCTCTATCGTTCGGCGCATCGGTGAACTTTGCCGATATTGATCCCGACACGCTTTGTATTGATCCGAATGATATTGAGCATCGTATCGGCCCCAAAACTAAACTGATTGTCGTGGTTCACTACGCGGGGCACCCGTGTGATATGGATCCGATCATGGAGATCGCCCGCAGGCACAACATCAAGGTGCTTGAGGATGTCTCCCACGCACAAGGATCCCTCTACAAGGGGCGCATGACCGGTACACTCGGCGATATCGCCGGCATGAGCATGATGACCGGGAAAAGTTTTGCGATCGGAGAAGCTGGGATGATGGTTACCAACGACCGCCTGCTCTACGAGCGTTGTATTGTCTACGGACACTATGCGCGCACCGGTGCGCCTAGCAATTACAACCCGGTCGACAAGCAGGTACACGACGAGACGCTCAGCCGGTTTGCCGGGGTTGCGCTGGGCGGAGCCAAGCACCGCATGAACCAGACTTGTGCGGCCATGGGGCGGGTGCAGCTCAAGTACTATCCGGAGCGCATTGCTGAAATCCAGAAGGCCATGAGCCGCTTCTGGAATCTTTTGGAGGATGTTCCCGGCATTCGTCCGCATCGTCCGCCACTGGATTCAGGCTCTACAATGGGCGGCGGCTATTTCCCGCGCGGCCTTTATTGTGCGGAAGAGCTGGGAGGCCTCTCCTGTGAGAAATTCTGTGAAGCCGTCCGAGCCGAAGGCGTTACTGCCTGTAACCCCGGAGCCAATGCGCCGCTTCATCTGCACCCAGCATTCCATGAGGCAGATCTTTTTAATCAGGGTCAGCCGACCGTGATCGCTTTCGGCCAGCGCGACGTGCGGCAAGGGCCGGGTTCGCTACCCGTGACAGAACGAATCAACGAGATCGCATTCGGTGTGCCGTGGTTCAAGCATGATGATCTGGAAATGATTGAACAGATTGCCAGTGCCTATCGGAAGGTTGCGCTACAGGCGGAGGCATTACAATTATAGACAGAATACTAGAGATTTATTTTTGAGTGTGGATAGACAAAATTTTCAGAATAAAAGAAGATAAAATGTTAGCAATGGATGGAGGAAAACTCGTTAGAACGGAGCCGCCGCCGATCCGCAGGCTATTTGTGGAAGAGGAAAAGCAGGTTGTAATGGATCTCTTTGACGAGGCAATGGAAAAAGGGCATCTCATGCATGGGGTATAACGAGCCGTAAGAGGAAGGGTATTGCAAAGAATTTGCTGAATTCCTCGGTGGGGAGTATGCCGATGGACAAGCAGTATGAATTGGTCAATGTCGATAAGGTGGACGATATGTATTTCAATTGCGCCTTGCACGAGGATTTCACCGGTACGGGAGCGGATGACCTGATGGCGGCTTTGAAGAAAGTTGAATCAGTCTATCTAAGGTGATAGGGGTTCAGGAATGGATGACAAGGGGCAGTATCTGCCCCCTGACTCCTTGCTTTCTCCTCTGATAGGGAAGATGTCTCTTCACCGAAAAATAAGAGAGAATCCTTGAATAATTATAGAAAAAAGATTAGTCCAGAGTCGTAGATGTCGAAGTTTCCACCTTGAAAGGATATAAGGTATGCAGAGTATTGATTGGACGATCGTTATTGTATTTATCGTAGCCCTTACCGGCTTGGCTTTTTATGCCAAACGTTTTAACCGAGGGGTGGCCGATTTTCTGGCCGCCAACCGTTGTGCCGGCCGCTATCTGTTGAGTGTATCGCAGGGCATTGCCGGCATTGGCGCCATTAGTTTTGTGGCGGAGTTCCAGCGGTACTATGCCGCTGGTTTTTCGGGCATCTGGTGGCTTCTGGTTTTCTATCCGATCAACCTCTTCCTTGCGCTTACAGGTTGGATCGCCTATCGCTATCGCGAAACGCGCGCGTTGACCATGGCTCAATTCTTTGAAGTGCGCTACAGCCGTAATTTCAGAGTCTTTGCCGGCATCCTCGCCTGGGTGTCGGGGGTTATCAATATGGGGATTTTTCCTGCGGTCACGGCTCGGCTTTTCATCTATTTCTGCGGGCTTCCCGCAACCTTTTCGTTTCTCGGATTCGACGGCATATCCACCTTTGTGGTCATCATGCTTATTGAACTAGCTTTTGCCCTTCTGTTCACCTTCTTGGGCGGCATGATTGCTGTGATGGTCACCGACTTTGTTCAGGGCATGTTTTGCAACATCGTGTTTCTCATCGTTCTTATCTTTATTTTGACAGTATTCAAGTGGGACGTCCTTGTTGAAGCGGTGCAGATGGCTCCGGCGGGAGCCTCCATGCTTAACCCGTTCAATACGAGTAAGGCTGAAGGGTTTAATACGACCTTCTTTTTGATGTTTATCTTCATCAGTATATACAGTTTTCGAGCCTGGCAAGGTACACAGGGCTACAACGCTTCCGCACGGAACGCCCATGAAGCAAAAATGTCTGGTATCATCTCGCAGTGGCGTGCTCAGATTTTGTTGCTTCTTCTCGCCATGATCCCAATCGGGGCCTACGCGCTGATGCATCATGTCGATTTCTCCGCTCAGGCGGCGGCAGTTCAGCATACGGTCGACGCCATCGGAAATGAAACCATCCAAAATCAGATGCTCGTGCCGGTTGCGCTGGCAAAAATGTTGCCTGTCGGTCTGTTGGGTCTTGTCGTGGCGGTCTTCTTTGCCGCCCAGGTCAGCACGGACGACACCTATCTGCACTCCTGGGGTAGCATCTTCGTGCAGGATGTGATTCTTCCGTTCCGTAAGAAAGGGTTCACACCTAAACAGCACACGTTGATCTTGCGCCTCTCGATCCTCTTTGTGGCCGTCTTCATTTTCTTCTTCAGCCTATTGTTTCAGCAGAATGATTATATTCTCATGTTCATGTTCCTGACGGGCGCCATCTATCTGGGCGGAGCCGGCGCGGTGATTGTGGGCGGCCTCTACTGGAAAAGGGGAACCACTGCCGCCGCCTGGACCGCCATGGTTTCCGGCTGTATTTTGGCGGTAGGCGGACTGCTTATGCGCACCATCTGGGTGAAGATCGTGCCGGATCTAATGAAACGATTCCCGGAGAGTACCTTCCTCGCTGAACACAGCGAAAAATTCCCTTTCGACGGGATACAAATCACATTCTTTGCTGGACTTTTTGCACTGATAGCCTATCTGTTGGTCTCGTTGTGGGGCTGGCTAGTGCAGCGGAAGCCAGCATTCAATATGAACCGTATGTTGCATCGCGGAAAATATGCAATTACGGGAGAACACGGAGAGGATGTGGTTCTGCCACCGACGGGCTGGAAGTCACTGTTGCCCTCCAAGGAGTTCACGGGTTGGGATAAGTTTCTGTACTACACACTGACGGCTTGGAACTTGCTGATTACCGCTGTCGTGATCAGTGTCACAGCGGTTCATTTTATTTGGGGAACGACTGACGAATTCTGGATCAAATTCTGGGGCATATGGGTCGGCCTGATTGTTGTATTGGGTACGGTTACCACCATCTGGTTTGTGATCGGGGGAACCCTTGATATGAAACAAATGTTTGCCGACCTACGAAAGATCGACCGAAACACCGATGATGATGGTCGTGTCGTCGGCCACCATAGTCTGGCGGATGAAACGCTGGAGGTGGACAACTCGGAGATTCTCGCTGAGCT
The DNA here is from genome assembly GCA_003230915.1 of Kiritimatiellales bacterium. Taxonomy (GTDB): domain Bacteria; phylum Verrucomicrobiota; class Kiritimatiellia; order Kiritimatiellales; family Pontiellaceae; genus Pontiella. The sequence continues at coordinate 35,072 of QIHI01000015.1, forward strand.
TAAAGCCGATGCAAAACCTGAAACAGAGAAAAAAAGGTAGCTCGGTAAAGACAGTATCCACGGTATGAATCCCCCGTTTCGGGTGTGATGAAACTGTAGCAATGGTTGGGCTGGTTCTTCGTGATAATCCAATGCAAAGGATGATATGAAACGATTGTTCAAGAAAAACAAAAAATCGGGCAAAGGGATGTCCAGTGCGGTGTTGCTGAGCGTCGCGATCCACGCCGTACTCTTTCTTCTTGCCGGAATGCTGGTGGTCTTCACGGTGGTGAAGAAAGAGGAGAAAAAATTCGAGCCGCCTCAGGTGGTCGAGCGGCCGAGAATGAAGCTTAAGAAACCGAAGGTGAAGGTGAAGAAAACCTCGAAACCCAAGCCGACCACGCGCATCGTCACCAAGGTCAACCGAGCCAGTATGCCCGATATTCAGATTCCGGAAATGTCAGGTATGAGTGAGGGGTTTGGCGGGGGTCTTGGCGGCTTCGAACTCTCGCTCGATCTCGGCGAACCTACTCTCTTTGGTGGCAGTCAAAGCATCGGAAATGACTTCGTCGGTATATTCTACGACCTCAAGCGTAATCGCACTGGAGGAACCATTTCCTATAGTCCGGAGGCATTTTCCGACCGGGTAATAAAATTCATCAAGAGTGGATGGAGTTCGGGCCAGTTGGCGCGCTACTACCGTTCGGCGAACGAGCTTTACGCCACCTGCTTCATGGTTCCGCCGGTATTTTCGCTACTCGCTCCCGAAGCTTTCGGTGAACCCGATACGGTCGGTGCCTTATGGCTGGCGCACTACAAGGGGGAGCTGGTGTGCCCAGTATCACATACGAACGGAATCACCTTCCGCTTCCGGGGCGTGGCCGACAACATTTTGGTTGTCCGCGTGGACAATGAGGTTGTGCTTTCCGGATGCACCGCTGGTGGGGGGTTGGGAGAAGTCATCAATCAAGCGGCTTGGCTTGGCAACCTTTCGGCAGATTCGAGAAAGTACTACATGGGCTCCGATCTGGCCGTAGTCGGCGATTGGATCAGGCTCGAACCCGGTGCTCCAAAAAAGATGGAGGTGCTTATGGGCGAAATTCCAGGGGGGGCGTTTTTCGCGATGCTCGCCGTTGAGGAGCAGGGGGTGGAATACCCGAAAGGACCGCAGGGGAATCCCATTCTGCCCATGTTCAAGACGGTCGAGCCACCGCTCGACCAGATTGAAACCATCTATGCGGATCTGATTCCCGGCCAGCTGTCCGTCACCAATGGCCCAGTTTTTTGCGACTACGACTCGGCGAGCGAGGGGGTTTCTGTCAAGGAGGAGCCTATTGAACCCCTTGTGTTTGCCGACGCCCTCGAGAACGAGGTTCGAATGTGGACACTGGTGTCCGGTAAGACCATGAATGCCGAACTTGCGACCATGATCAGCGGAAAGGCAGTGTTGAAGGATGAGCGAGGGAAGATGCGCAAAATTCCGCTCGATCAGCTTTCCGAGGGGGATAGGATATACATCGAGTTGGCTCAGCCACCGAAATTCGACATTAATTTTTCCAAGAAAAGCGTACAGAAGACCTATGTCCCGAGCCCCTACAGCGATCAAGTTCCGCCAAGGCATCTCGACTATACTTTCAGTACCCGAGTCAAGCAGGCATCAACCGGGGAATACAACCGCGAACTGAAGGTCGAGTTTTTTGCGATCGGCAGGGAGATCGATGGCGACAATTATATCCTTTTGGATCGGCAAGAAAGTCGCTTTGTACCGATCAAGGAAAATGGCCGCTCCCACGAGTTTTCCGGGAAAGCCGTCATGGTGCGGGAGAAAACTATTAATGCCGGAGGATCCATTGCCAACCAGAGGCGGGGAGATAAGTATGGCGGTTATCTAGTGGCGATCACGGACGAGCGCGGGTACATCATCGATGCGGTATCTCCGTACAAGTGGATGCCCGATATTATCGGCGAATTGAGACGGCTTCCGGTCGGCAAGCATTTCGACAAGACGGGGGCTCGGGTACATCCGCCCCGCCCGAAAAATTATGGCCAGTATTAAAGGAAAGAGGCTGATATGAAACCGAAAAAAAGGTTTTTCACCAATCATTCAAAGTCGAGCGCCATGGTGATCAGTTTGGCGGTGCATGCCATTTTGGCGGTGGTTGCCCTGTCGTTTGTGGCGGTAACGGTCATCACGAAGGGCGAACAGAACTTTGAGGCAAAGCAGGTCGTCCGCCCGCGGATGGCTCCCAAGAAGCTACAGGTTCCGGTCACCATCAAGAAAAAGCAGCGCAAGCCGAAGATGCGCCAGCGTATTGTCGTGAAACATCAGGTGAATCGGAGCATGCCCGACATCAAGATGCCGGAAATCAGCGGGATTAAGGGCGGACTGGGGGGAGCGGGCAACGCAGGATTTGGTGATACCTCCAGCATTGGTTTCAACATGCCTGAAATCAACATATTCGGGGTTCGTAGCAAGGGGGAAAAGATCCTCTTTGCACTTGATACGGACGACTACATCATGCGCGACGAGGTCGGCGGCAAGCGTGCCTACGCAATCATCAAGCAGGAGCTGATCAAGGTGGTTGAGGAGCTTGACCCCACGACGTTATTCAATCTGGTGGTATTCGACCACGGCGGAGCCACCGCCCTCTTCCCGAAACTGGTTCCGGCCACCCGCGAGAACGTGACGAAACTGGAAAAATGGCTCGAGCCGCTGAATGCCGTCACCAAGGCTAATCTAGGAAACACCGGAACATATGGCCGCAGGACGCTCGGTAAAGGGGGGAAGGAAATACAAATGACGGCTGGCATGAATGCCGGGCTCGAGCAAGGCGGCCCGTATCATTGGTACCGTCCTGCCGCCATGGCGATGGTAGATCAGGCGGACACGGTTTTCATCCTTTCAGGGTGGTGGGGCTCTCTGCGAAAAGCCACTGGGTCGGCGCCGGACTGGCCGAAGAACAAGAAGGAGAATTATTATAAATTCCTCAAGAAAGCCAAGGAGGATTTCAAGGAAGAGAATAGGCGACGGGCGGCCAAGGGGGAACCGGAACGGATTATAAGGGACGATAATTTGATTTTTGCAGCCTATTATCCGGAACAACAGGTCAAGTATTGGCGAGGAAACCCGTCATATTACTACTATACTTGGAAGGATTACTTAGAGGCGCTTAAGCTCGTCCGTAAGGAGCATGCGCCGAAGCTTCCGGCGAAAAGCGGTTTCCCGACGAACAAGAATGACAAGTTTTCCCTCAACGTGATCTTTTTCGCCCCCGAGGAACAAGCGGGGCCTGTGGGGTACTACGAAATGCTGGCCAACCGTTGCAACGGGGATTTCCGTGTCATCAAAGGCCTCAAAGCCATCGAGAACTCCGCTTCCAAGGGCGAGAATTAAGGCGATGGCAGAAGGGTCATTGAAATCTCATGCGACGAAAAGACGTTCGTTATCGATGGGTCAAAATCAACCGATAGCCTTAGAATGGATCTGGCCAGCTGTAAAAAAACAGGTCAATCAATATGTGCAATTTCATCATGCTTTCCCGTTGGATGCGGTTGACCTAGATGCTCGTTTACGGATCAGTTGCGAAGGGAATTTCACAGCATATATCAACGGTGAATTTGTGGTGACAGGGCAGTTTGGGGATTATCCCGATCGCCCAACGTTCTCGGAGGTGAGAGTCGGCGAGTTTCTGCAGGAGGGAAAAAATGTTCTGTCGGTCGTCGGATATCACTTCGGGATAGAACACTTTTCACATATCAGCAGCGATCCTGCTTTGGCGTATTGTCTTTGCTGTGGAACGGAAGTTGTTGCTAGCGGGCGGGAAACTCGGTGGCGTCTTCATGGTGGATACCGCAGTGGCGAGATGGCGCAGATCACAACCCAGATGGGGTTTGTTTTTGAGTACGATGCACAAAAAATTGATGGCTGGATTGAATCGGATTATGTGTGCAGCCCAGATTGGAAACGGATTGCTCGAAGTGATTTTGTCAATCGAGCGGTAGCGATTGAAAGACCCTTGCCAATCCTTGAATTGAAGGCACCGACTTCGATGAGGATTATCGCTCAAGGGAAGTTTGTGCGAGATGGCTCGGCAAAGGATAAAACATTTGCCGAGCTCATGCAGAGCGATTTCCTTTCTTTCAGCTTAACGGCCGATATTTTTCAAGAGTCGACCAGCCAGTCAGTTGAAATCAAGGGTGAAGTGCTCAAGGAGAACGGAGCCTATTTAATCATTGATATGGGCCGAGAAGAGTGCGGTTTTTTGACGCTGGATGTTGAAGGACCGCAGGGGACGGTTATCGATATAGCTGTCGGCGAGCATCTCGAAGATCTGCGTGTGCGGGCAAGTGTCGGCGGGCGAAATTTTGCTTCGAGATATATTTGCGGAGAGAGCCGGCAACACTTCACTCATTACAACAACCGCTACGCAGGCCGCTTCCTTGAGCTTCACATAAGCCCTTCACGCGGCCCGATAAAAATAAACTATGCTGGAATAATTCCTGTGGAGTATCCCGTATCAGTGGAGGGTGGGTTCAATTCATTGGATTCTCTGATGAACAGAATCTATGATGTTTCCTGCCGTACGTTGCATCTTTGCATGCACGAACACTATGAGGATTGCCCCTGGCGTGAACAGGGTCTATATGCCAATGATGCGCGGATTCAGGCTTTGGTAGGTTATTACGCATTTGGGGAATATGATTTTCCGAGAGTGTCGTTTGATTTGCTGGGTAGAAGTCATCGGGAGGATAACTATTTGACGTTGACAGCTCCATCAAGAGCCGTCGATTTCACGATCCCTTCTTTTACGATGCTTTGGTTCGTTGCCATGGATGATCTGCTTTTATTTAGCGGGAATCGTGAATTCTCCGAAAGTTATCTACCTCAAATTCAGACGATGCTGGACTCTTATATTGCAAGTTGCACGGAGGGCTTGTTGCCTTGTCCGAAGGGGAAGGCCTATTGGCATTTCTACGACTGGGCGGACGGCCTAGAAGGGGTTGAGGGCGGTGAGTGGGAAACGGTGGAGTCTTTGCGTTTTGATGCCCCGCTAAACCTCTTTTTTGTGATGGCGTTGCAATCAGTCGCCAGAATGTGTCGCGGTCTTGGCAGAAATGATCTTGGCGAAAAATATCGGGAGCAGGCTGAGGTGACCTGCCGGGCAATCGATCGGAAATTCTGGGTTGAATCCGAACAGGCTTACCAGACCTATCTGGGTGGACAGGGAGTGGACAACCATTTTTGCGAACTGGTTCAGGCACAGGCGATATTGACCGGAACAGCCGGTAAGGGGAGATCTGGGATTCTTCGCCGGAAGCTAACAGACGAAGGGAACGGGTGGGTCGCGGCAACGCTTTCACAGTCATTTTATAAGTATGAGGCGTTGTGCGGCGATTCCGACAACTATGCTTCATGGGTATTTGCGGATATTGAAAAAACGTGGTCCAAGATGCTTTCCAATGGGGCAACCAGTTTCTGGGAAACGATCAAGGGACACGCTGATTTTGATCATGCTGGAAGCCTATGCCATGGTTGGTCTGCAAGCCCAGCCTATTTCTATCAAACCTATTTGCTCGGTATTAAACCGTTGGATAATGGATTTAAGCGGTTCAGCGTGGCTCCAGTTGTAAATAGAATCGATCAGGCCGAAGGCACTGTGATGACACCTGTCGGAGCCATTAAAGTTCGGCGGAAGAACAGCGAAACTAAAACAGAGGTGGAAGTATCTTATCCCGAAGAGCTTGAGCCGATTGTAGACTTGGATGACCCGCGGGTTGAATGGGTTTTCAATCCAACCGATCGATTCTGATGGGGCAGGATCATTTTTTCTGTTCGATAAACTGGGTGCGGAAGCGGTTGGGCGAGATGCTGCAGAGTTTGCGTTAGACCCGCCATAAAGCAGAAGGGGTCGAGAAGCCGCTAGACTTCAGTGTTCGGCATGATATTATGCATGTGTAGAAACATACAGCATGGTGCAGAATGGCTCGGTAATTTTCAGACCGCTCCATTTACTTTTTTCCAACTCAGGTGCTGTATTTAACATTTTGGAAGACAAACCACGGGAATGTTCATGGGCAGACAGGTACAGGTTGGCATCATTGGGTTCGGGTTCATGGGAACCACCCATTTTGATATTTATAAAAACAGTGAAAAATCAAAGGTTGTTGCGATGGCGGATGTGGATCTGGCCAAACGTGCAGGAGACATCAGTACGGTGTTTGCCAACATTGGTGACGGGGACAATTCGAAGCCGGTCGATCTGGCAGGAATCAAAACATACGCCGATGGCATGGATTTGATCAACGATCCGAATGTTGAGATGGTCGATATTTGTGTTCCGGTCTATCTCCACAAACAGTATGCGCTGGCTGCGATTTCCGCCGGAAAAAATGTCATGTGCGAAAAGCCGCTGGCTCGCACCAGTGCCGAGGCACAGGAAATCGCCGATGCGGCGGAGCGGGCCGGTGTGAAGCTCATGGCGGGCATGTGCATCCGCTTCTGGCCGGAATATAAGCACGCGCTGGAAACCGTGAAGTCCGGTACGGCCGGTAGAATCATTAGCGCCGCCTTCAAGCGGGTATCGCCGGACATGAACAACATCGGCTGGGAAAACTGGTTTATGAACGCCGACCTCAGTGGCGGTGCACTGCTGGATCTCCACCTGCACGACGTGGATTTTATCCTTCAACTGATCGGCATGCCGAAGGCGGTGACCGCGTTTGGCACCACGGTTCATAGCGACCACGGAATCGACCATGTGATGGCTCGCTATGATTACGGCAACGGAACGCTCGTTACGGCCGAGGGCGGCTGGTCGCCGGCCAAAGGCACCCCATTTGAAATGAGCTTCCAGATTGTCTGCGAAAAGATGACGTTGCGCTTCGCCTCCGCCGATGGCTACAGCCTGATTCATGAAGATGGAACGGTGGAAAAGCCGGAGCCTTCCGAAGCGGCAATGCCGACTGGCTGGCACGTTGAATTGGACTACCTACTCGACTGCATTATCAATGATGTAAAGCTCGACATGCCGCTGAACGAGGTGGTTGAAGCCATCCGGCTGGTCGAGGCAGAGCAGCAATCCATTGACCAAAACAAGACCGTGGAGATTTAGAAAAAGGATAGGACGATGTACAAAGCGATCAATTATTGGGTGCTCGGTGGATTCGACGGAGAAAAAGGGCCGTACGCCGCGATTGAGGATGCCGCCAAATGGGGGCTAGATGGGTTGGAAATGACCGTTGGAGACTGTTTGCCCATTGATATCACGGAGGAGGAGTGCAGAAAAATAAAAGCCATTGCCGCAGAGGCTGGCATGGGTCTTAAAACGCTGGCCTCTGGGTTTTATTGGGGAAGCTCGTTGGGTTCGCCGGACGAAACGGAGCGTCAGGCCACCCTCGACTTTACTAAAAAATATATTCAAATCGCCGCGTGGCTGGGCGCCGAAACGATTCTGATTGTTCCCGGAGCGGTCGATGTGGCATGGGATCCATCCCGCCCCATTGTCCCGTATCAACAGGTCTGGGATCTTTCCGTGAAATCGCTCAAAGAGGTGCTTCCATTAGCCGAAAAATTGAGGGTGAACATTGCCCTGGAAAACGTCTGGAACAAGTTCCTGATCTCGCCGATGGAAATGAAAATGTACGTCGACCAGTTCGGTAGCGACCGGATCGGAGTCTACTTCGACACCGGCAACTGCATGATTGCCGGCTATCCAGAGCATTGGATCGAGATTCTTGGAAAACGCATCAAGGCGGTTCACCTGAAAAACTTCCAACGCGACGATTCCGGCGGTTTACTGCACGGTTTTGGCGACGATCTGATGGCTGGCGATCTCGATTTCCCCGCCGTCAAAGCCGCGCTCGAAGCACATATTCCCGATGTGCCGATAACCGCCGAAATGATCCCTTTCTGCCGCCTGCCGGATCTGGTTCTGCCCGACGCAGCATTGGCCGCAGACACCGCAAAGAAACTATTGGCCGCAATCTAGGTTTCCGATGGAGAAACCCCCTCAGCTCGCACGACTTTTGAGCCGTGATGTCAGCCGAATTCGCATTGCCGTGGTCGGGCTAGGAAAAATGGGTGCGTACCATTTGCAGGCCATCCAGCGGCTTGCGAGCGGGGAGTCCGAGAAATATTACAAGGCCGGGCTCGATATCCAGATCGAAAAACTGGAATTGTGTGGGCTGTGCGATCCGGATCCGAGCAAAGCCAGGAGCATTGCACCGAACATCCCTGCCTTCACCGACTGGGCGAATCTACTGGCGGATTGCAGTCCGGATCTAGCGGTGATTGCATCGCCAACCTCGACTCATTTCGACCTAGCTATGCAGACCCTTGAATCCGGCGTGCATACCTTTGTGGAAAAGCCGCTGGTGACAACGCTGAAGGAGTTTAATCCGCTGGTCAAAACTGCCGTAGCGCAGGGCTGCCGCCTCATGTCAGGACACATTGAGCGCTACAACCCCGTCGCCATGAAACTACGTTCCATGCTTGCCTCGGCAGAGATTTGCGCCGAGAGCTACCGCTTCCAGCGTAGCCAACTCCACGTTGCGCGTATCTCGGACGATATTGTCACCGATAAGATTATCCACGATCTAGATCTGGCTCAGTACTTTTTTGGTACCATTACAAATTTTGAGCTGCTGGACTCCAAGCGTGCCGAGGGGCAGGTGCAGGAAGCCGCCGTGCAACTCCACCATGCCAATGGTGTGGAGGGAACGCTCTTTGTTTCCTGGCTACTGCCGGACATTCAGCCCCGGCGCGAAGTCCGCATCGCCTGCAAGGACGGAAGCCGAGTTGTCGGGGATTTTTCTGGGAAAGAGCTGTGGATCGATGGGCAGTCGGTCTCCTGCGCTGTACCTTCATGGGTCAAGCCCGACAACAATCAAATCAAGGATGAACTGGCCGATTTTATAGCCAGCTGCATGGTTCTCGACCCGAAGCTCCCTGCTGTTCAGCCGTTGCTTCAAACTCGAGAGATCGAAACATCTACTGCTATCATCGAGGCCTTGATCAAGAGGGCGGCGGAGGGTGCTCATGACAGAATTTAAAATTGGCGTGATAAGCGATTCTTTTCGCCTACCGCTCCGTGAATCGGTTGTGCTGGCCAAAGAGCTTGGCGCGGCGGGAATCAGCTTTTATGCGGCAACGCCGGAGTTTTCCGATATGGAACCTTGTGGCTTTAAACGGTACTGCGCGGATCTTGGTATCAGTATCGCATCGTTGGTTGGCGAACTTGGAGGACACGGTTGGCAGAACGAAGAAGAGAACCGAACCAAAATTTTGAAGCTCAAGGAGATGGTTTTGCTGGCCTCCGATCTTGGGACGGAAATCATCACAACGCACATCGGTGTGATTCCCGAAGACCGAAACAGCATCCGCTATGGCATCATGCAGTCCGCGTGCCGTGAACTTGGCCGCTATGCTGCCGACCACGGCGTTTGCTTCGGAATCGAAACCGGGCCGGAGCCCGCCGTAACGCTTCGGGCATTTCTTGACGATCTGGATCAGCCCGGAATCGGCGTTAACCTCGACCCAGCTAACCTCGTGATGGTTGTGCGTGACGACCCAGTTCAAGCAGTGCATACGCTTGCTCCGTATATTGTTTCAACCCACGCCAAAGATGGTCGTAATCTTCAACCATGCGATCCGCAGACGGTCTATGACGCCTTTGCCGTAGGTGGGTTTGATCAGCTCGTTACTCGCACCGGGCCGCTCTTCGAAGAACTACCGCTGGGGGAAGGGGATGTCCCATGGGATAAATATCTGAAAGCCCTGCGCGACTGCGGATTCGATGGCTGGCTGACTATCGAGCGCGAAACGGGTGAAAACCCTGCCGGTGATATCGCCACCGCCGTTCAGTTTTTGCGCAAGCAACTCCATCAAATTTCAGTGAAATCAGAGAAAGCTTAACAGAAAGAAAAGGAGAATTATATTATGCGTGCAATCAGTCAGGTGGCCCCATCGTGGTGGGACTACACCACATTGGATCGTGAAATTCTAGACGAGGCCGCCCGTCTCACCGTCA
>QIHI01000122.1 GCA_003230915.1 Kiritimatiellales bacterium
TTGCGTTCTTTGAGTGGGTTGCGTAGCGGGGCTGATTTTGCAGCAATATAGACGAGTCCTTCGCCAATGGCGTGTTCGATGCGATGTTCGAGTTCGGCGCAGGGGCGTACTCTGTAGGTGTGGTCGGAGTTGATGAATACCTTGGGACCATCGACGAACTGAATGCAGAGGTTGAGCGGGGTGTTTCCGCGGAATTCGGTGATGGCTTCCTTGAGTGTACCCATCACCGAGTCGTTCACGCCCATTTCCGGAAGATGAATGCTGACGCGGTCGCAGAAAAAAGTGGAGGATTGTTCGAGGGGGAAAATTTCCAGAATCTGGAACTTCAGGTCGCCGCTGTCCTCCTCCATCATAATGCCACCAAACATGAGCGTGGCATCTTCGATAACCAGGTGGCCAAATTCTTCGAATGGTCCTGGAAAGATGATGGCGTTGATCGATCCCTCCAGCCCTTCGATACGGAAGGTCGCCATCGGCTTCTGGTCTTTTTTCGTGAAGAGCTTGCGGGTTTCAACGACCATACCGCCGATACGAGTGCGTTCGCCCGCTGTCAGTTGTTGGATATCCTTTATGCGCTTAAGAGCAAATTTATTCAGCTCCCACTCATAGCGAGCGAGCGGGTGGCCGGAGATATAGAAACCGATCAGCTCTTTTTCGGCAGCGAGCATTTCGGATTCCGACCAGAGTTTGGCTTCTGGAAACTCCTCGTCGGATCCGCTATCCACAGCCTCGCTGACGTCCATCATATCGAACATAGAGCACTGGCCGGAGACTTTGTCTTTAAGCGATTCGGCGGCCCGCCCGATGGCGGTTTCGATGCCGTTAAACAGTCGGGCGCGGTGAACGCCGCCAAAGTCGAATGCACCGGAGCGAATCAAACTTTCAACCACCTTTTTATTTGCGCTAGTGATCCGCGCACAAAAATCCATTACGCCAGCGAACGATCCATTGTCATCACGCTCCTTGACGATTTCTTCGACTACGCCTTCGCCGATCCCTTTGATGGCAGCCATACCAAAGCGGATGCCGCTTCCATCCTGCACGGCATTAAAACGGCCGATCGACTCGTTAACACTCGGCGGTAGAACTTCGATGCCGACCTCCTTGGCTTCGGAAATAAAAGCGGTGAGCTTGTCGGAGTTGCCCATCTCGCCGGAGAGCAGGGCGGCCATAAATTCGGCAGGATAGTGTGCTTTGAGCCAGGCGGTCTGGTAGGTCACAAAGCCATAGGCAGTGGAATGCGATTTGTTGAAGCCGTACTCTGCGAACTTCTCGATGTTGTCGAAGATAGTTCCTGCGAGTTTAGCATCGATGCCATTGGTGATCTTGCACCCATCGACAAATTTACCACGCTGTTCGGCCATGACCTCGGGTTTTTTCTTGCCCATGGCGCGGCGGAGGATATCCCCTTCGCCGAGCGTGAAGCCGGCCAGCTTTTGCGCGGCTTGTTGAATCTGCTCCTGATAAACGATGATTCCGTGGGTTTCTTTCAGGATTGGTTCGAGTAGGGGATGATCGTAGAGGATTTCCTTCTGTCCGTGCTTACGTTTAATGAAGAGCGGGATGAACTGCATCGGGCCGGGACGATAGAGTGCGAGGATGGCGATGATATCTTCGATACAGTCGGGTGCGACCTGCCGGAGGGTATCGCGCATACCGCTGGATTCCAACTGGAAGATGCCGACGGTATCGCCGCGTGCCAGAAGCTCGAAGGTCTTGGCATCGTCGATCGGTAGTTTTTCAGGATCAAGATCGATCCCATGGTTACGTTTGATCAGGGCATAGGTTTCGTGGATGATGGTCAGGGTTTTTAGGCCGAGGAAGTCCATCTTCAGTAGACCGATATCCTCGGTGGGGCCTTTCTCAAACTGAACGACGATTAGTTTTTCCTTTTGCTCGCGCATGAGTGGGATGATCTCAATCAGCGGTTTTTCACCAATCACCACCCCGGCGGCGTGCATGCCAGTGTGGCGTGGAAGGCCTTCGAGCAACCGAGCGTATTTCATGATGCGCCGAGCATCCGGCTCGCTGTGAGTGGCCGCCTTGAATTCGGGACTTTCCGCGAGCGCCTTTTCGAGTGTTGTGCCGGGCGTTTCGGGAATCATCTTGGCGAGGCGATCGCAGTAAGGCAGCGGAATTTCAAGCACACGGCCGAGGTCGCGCATCAATGTTTTTGCGCCGAGGGTTCCAAAAGTAATGATTTGCGCAACACAATCCTCACCATATTTATCGCGCACATATTTGATGACCTCGTGGCGCTTGGTGGGGCAGAAGTCGATGTCGAAGTCTGGAGGCGAGACCCGATCCGGATTGAGGAACCGTTCGAAAATCAGACTATATTTGAGCGGGTCAATCGTTGTAATGGACAGTGAGTAGGAGAGTAGCGAACCCGCACCTGATCCGCGTCCGGGGCCAACGGGGACGCCTTGGCGGCGCGCCCATTGGATAAAGTCCTGCACGACGAGAAAATAGTTAATGTAGTTGGTTTTCTCGATAATGCTCACTTCGTAGTAGAAGCGTTCATTAATCTCTTTTTCACGCTCGTTCTTGGGTTGGTCGAGGTCGGTGAGTTTGTAGAGGCTTTCGAGCCCGGTTTTCCCGAGGTGGATGAGATAGCTCTTTTTATCGGAGAACTCTTCGGGAAGTTCGAACGTAGGAAAATGGAGCCGTTCGGCCGGGAGGTCGAACTCGAATTCGACGTTGCACCGGTGAGCGATCTCGACCGTGTTGGCAATGGCCTCGGGATGGTTGGGGAAAAGACCGGCCATTTCTTCACCGCTTTTCATATAGTACTGCTCGCCCTTGTACCGGAATCGGCCGGAATCGGCCACGAGATCTCCGCGCTGGAGGCAGGTGAGTACATCGTGCGCTTCGGCGTGCTCTTGGCGGATATAGTGGACATCGTTACTGGCGACTAAGGGCAAACCCGTCGCTTCGGCCACCTTGAGGATATTTTCGCGCGCGATTTTTTCATCGTCGAAGCTGTGGTCTTCGAGTGCGAGGAAAAAGTTGTTCTCCCCCAGAATATCGGAATATTCGTGCGCGAGCTCAATGGCGCGGTCGGTATTACCAAGTCTGCAGGCTTCGTTCACTTCTGCGCGGAGACTGGCGGAGATTCCAATGAGGCCCTTGCTGTATTTGCGGAGCAGTGCCTTATCGATGCGCGGTTTGTAGTAGAAGCCATCGAGGGAGGCGTAGGAGACAAGTTTAATGAGGTTGTGATAGCCTTCCTGCGTTTCGGCCAGCAGTACGAGGTGCATGTTGTTGCGTTGGGATGTTTTTTCCTCCATGCCGAGGCGGGCAATGTAGACCTCGCAGCCAATGATGGGTTTGATCCCATTGCTTCGGCAGGTTTTATAGAAATCTACGGCGCCGCAGAGTGCCCCGTGGTCGGTGATCGCTAGCTGCTCCATGCCCATATCTTTAGCCGCCGCGACAGCCTCTTTGATCTTCACCGAGCTATCGAGCAGGCTGTAGCTGGTATGGAAATGTAGATGACAAAATGGTACGTGATTCACGGAACTCCCTCTCCAAGGCTGGAATAAGGAACAAGATAAAATTCCGTGGACGGGATGAACAGATAAAACTTTCGACGGGAGGTTTTTTGTCCGGTCGGGATCGATTTATCTAGCGTTCTCAAAGGTAAGCAGGAGTTCTTTCCACGGGAGGCCACAGGAAAATCCACCAAGACCGCCGTTGGAGCCAACGACGCGGTGGCAGGGGATAAAGAGCGGTACCGGGTTTTTGCCGCAAGCACTGCCAACGGCGCGGACAGCGTTGGGGCGACCGATGGCTTGAGCTAGTTCGCCATAGGTTTTGGTCTCCCCCGGCGGAATTTCGGCGATGGCTCGCCAGACCTGTTGTTGGAAGTCGGTTCCCTCGAGTTCAGCCAAGGTCGGGGGCGTGGAATTACTTCCAGAGAAAACGGCGGCAATGAAGGATGAGACCAGATCGTTCCCATCTTTCACAATGGCGAAAGGAGCATCCGGTCGCTTTAATAGAAAAGGCAGCCTGCAACCGCCAACCTTTCCGTCGACCAGTTCGATCTCAATGATTCCCCATGTGGTGGAGATTTGAACCGCAGATGACTGAACATGGAATTCTGAATTCCGGAGCGGGTTACTTTTCTTCATCCTATATTTTCCTGTTTAGGATTGAACATTCAGGCGGCCGCGCCTAGCGATTTGGAATAACGAGCGTCTGGCCGACACGCAGGTCGCCGGGGCTGTTCATACGATCTCGGTTAGCTTGGTAGATTATATCGTATTCGCCGTCACCGTAGAATTTCTTGGCGATCTTGGTGAGGTTGTCGCCGGAAACCACGGTATAGATCTGGTGGGTGGCTTCGACGGAGCTTTCGGGTTTAGTACTTTTGGGGATGGTTTGGCTGACCCTCTTTTCCGAGGAGATCTCTATCGCGGTTTTAGGTCGAGCAGTCGCCTTCGGCTGTGCCGCGAGTTTTCGTTTGAGTTGGTCGTTTTCTTGTAGCAGTTGGTCGCGCTCCTGTATAGCGCGGAAGGCGCCGGATTGTGTTAGGATTGCATTGGCCAGTGCAACCTGCACCTTCTCGATTTGCTCTTGAATGAATTCCACTTTCTCGGAGTTGGGGCGTAGTTCGAGGTAGCGTTTGTAGTAGAAGATCGAGCTGATGTAGTCCGGCTTGTACTGGTGGTAGATCGTGGCGAGATCGAGGTTGGGGCGTGCCATACTGGGGTTGTTTTCGAGGACCTGCTTGAAGGCCTTCTCCGCTTGGTTCCAATCCTTGATTTCCATATAGGCCTGCCCCTGCTTTACGAGTGGATTTCGTTCTTCTTTCGCATCGCTGGATTGGGCACTTTTATCGCAACCACAGAGGGCGAGGAGGGCGATGAATAGCGGGATCTGAATGAAGCGCATGGATTTTGTCCTTTTTAGTGAATTTAGTCGGTGGGAACATAGCGCGTTGCGGCTACGAAGCCCGAACTAAATTTTTCGGATATTTTTCCGTCCGCGCCGCGCACGAGAAACATCGCCTCGACCTTCGGCCGATCCTCCACCCAGATCAACCCTTCGATAGCCCCCATCACAAACAGCGCGGTGGCCATGCCGTCGGCATCCATGCAGTTCGGGGCAACGACCGTTACGCTAGCCGTATTCGACAGCACGGCACGACCGGAGCGCGGGTCGAGGATGTGTGAATAGAGTACGCCACCCTGCTGGATATAGTTGCGGTAGTTACCTGAGGTTGCCACCGCGCCTTCCGTTAGGTTGACAACGCCCTGAAGCTTGTCATCCATCGGATTGCTGGTGGGGTACTGGATGCCGACGCGCCACGGAACGCCGTCGGGGTTGGTGCCGCGCACCACGACCTCGCCCCCGATTTCAGCAAACCAGTTTTCATAGCCAGCTTCATCGAGTAGTTGGCCGATGGCATCCACGCCATAGCCCTTGGCGATCGCACCGAGGGACAGCTGTACGTCGGGCGCGGCTTTCCAAAGAGCACCGGACGAATCGATCCAAAATTTGTCCCATCCGGTGTTCGACTTGGTTTGGGCAATGTCTGCATCGGACGGAACCTTACGCTCCTCGCCCTCGCTGCCGAATCCCCATAGGTTGAGTAGAGGTTGCAGGGTGGGGTCGAATGCACCGCTCGTCATTTTGCTTAGTTCAAGCGCCCGCTGGACGACAGTGGAAAAAGAATCTGAAGCAGAGAAAGGTCCGGATTCATCCGACAGATTGAAGTGTGAAATTTCGCTATCTGGATCCCACGTCGACATTTGACGATTGATCGCCACGAGCTCGGCATCGATTTGGAGAGATAGATCGTGGATCGCATTACGTGTTAGATAGCCTTTGAACGTTACGCTGTAGCCCGTGCCCATGGTTCCACCCGTAAGGATAGGATTCTTTACGAAAAAGCTCTTCACACCGAATGCAAGCACCAGCGCGAGGCCGAGAATGATTTGAATGATTTTTTTGCGTGGCATTAGACTTTTGCAATCCCTTCGATTTCAACTAAAGCTCCCTTCGGAAGGGCGGCGACTTGGATGGTCGAGCGCGCGGGGGCGTTGTCTTCGCCGAAGTATTCGGCATAGAGGGTATTGAGTTCCGGAAAGTCAGCCATGTCGGTAAGGAAGACCGTCGTTTTAATGACATCGTCGAGGGTGCTGCCCGCCGCTTCGATAACGCTTTTGAGGTTTTCCAGAACCTGAATGGTTTGCTCGCGGATGCCGCCGGGAACCATTTCACCGGTCGTTGGATTAATCGGAATCTGCCCGGAAGTGAATAGCAGGTGCCCGCTTGTTATGGCTTGGTTATATGGCCCGATCGGTACCGGGGCATTTTCAGTATTAATGACGTGTTTCATGGGGTTACTCCTTTCTGTTTTTCGGCGATCGATTGCAGGAGCATGGCGAGAACGCGCTGGGCGGAACCTTCCAGCTCTTCGGCATCGAGAATGTTAACACAATAAGGAAAAAGAAGCGGCGACTGCTCGCAGTTGCTTCGTAGTGACCATAGCGCAGATTGGAAGACGGCTTCGAGCCTTCCGATTCGGAAGATTTCGGGATCTTCTATATTCAATTCGCCCGCTTTGATCTGGTCAAGGATACCCTGATGCTTGATCAGGTTTAATGAGGAGGTCAACTGCCGGATCGGCTGAATGCGCCCGGTCGCAAAATATTCCGCCCAAAGCATGTCGAGCTGGCTTCCGGTGGTAATCTCGGCGTAGGGGTTGGGCGTGCGCCCGGCCTTCATAGCCTGTTCGAAGCCCTTGAAGTTGCTCGGCAAGGTGGGTAGATCGGCGGTCCGGTCCATTAAGATGAACACCAGAATAATATCCTTTTGTTGTTTCGGGGTTCCATCGGCGAAGGCCTTAAGTAGATGGGGTGTGAGGAAGTCATTGTTTTCGAAGACCGTCTTGAAAAACCAGATGGCCGACCAGAGCGGATTGCCATCTTCATCTATAAAGGAGTGCTCGGTTTGCAGGAAAGAGGCGAGCGCTAGAGAGGGGTTCGGCGTGGTGGGATAGCTGGAGAATAGGTCGTCTCGCTCCTCCGTCGTCAGCGTTTTAAGTATAAATTCCTTTTGCTCAATCACAACGGTTTGTCGGTTGGTCTGGCTGGAAACATGGTCAACTGCAGTAATATTGATCGTATATTCGCCGTAAGGATCTTCGGGGTCAAAGCAAAGGCGCATCACCGCGCGTGCGGCCAGCAGATTAGGCGGCGATGCCGCGCCCTTATGGCCGTCGCAGTGTTTAAGCGATTCATCGATGGAACCGTCGGGGCGGAGGACTTCAATGTCGTAGGTAATGTGGGTGTGCCCATTAGAGGTGGTTCCATAGTTCTTGAAAAAGGGAATGACGTTAAAATATTCACCCTTGGCGACGCTAGAAACGAGGTTGATCTGAGGCGTAAAACCCTCCGGAACGGCATACCACCAGTCCATCGAAGCAGCCTGACGAGTCGGCGCGATCATGAAATCGAATGCTTCGCCGCTGGCGGATAGGGCTAGAAATAAGATGAGTGCAGGGATGATTTTTTTCATGCTTAGTATACCTCGCCGTGCGACCCGATATCCACGGGGATAATGGATTTATCCGTCACTAAAAAGGTGAGCGTGATTCGGTAGCTCATGTTAATGGATATCGAGTGCAGGTCGCTCAGTTTTCCCTTTAATGGGTGCATTCTTAAGGAAGGGTGGTGCGGGTTGAGTTCGAGTAGAGATATCGTCTTCTCGTACTGTTTTAATATTTCGGGGTGTTTCTTTAGGAATTTCCCGGCGCGCTTGTTGTAGCCCTCGGTATAGATGATCTTATAGTTCATCAGTAATTCGCCGAATATGATCCGCCACGCTTTCGGAAACATAGCGTCCCGCAGTCAGATCCCGTTTGGTTTCGAGAAGAGCCGCCTCGAGTTCGCACTCCCGGAAATGAGTATAGGCATCCATATCCATGACTACGTAGCGATTTTGGCCTCGGATAGTGATCACCACCTCCTCGTTTTCCTTTAAAATAGGGTCAAAGATCGAAACCCCCTTCTTTTTCAACTCATTCGCTGTGATCGTTGTCATAATAAAAACCTCCTTTGGAGAGCTGTATAAAGTACTGTTTGAAGTGCTTTTGTAAACACTAAAAAGGAGGTAAATAGGGGTTCGGACGCGTAAATCGGTTGACTCCCTTGCGATTCAACATACACTCCGATCCTGAATTACATCTGAATATTTTTGCGTGTAGACGCAGTACGTTTCGCCTCAAAACGACCAATTTTGTGAAACCAAAAAACTACTTGTTGAAGCGCCTCTGATCGGGGCGGCTTCTTCATGTTTTTTGGTGGGCGCTTGGTCGTGCCTGAGGCGAGGCATGTCGAGGTCGCCCTCTTTTTTTTTGGTGACCGGAACGAGCCGGAGCCAGAGAAATTGAGCCAGATCAAAAGCAAGAAGCGGGTGAGCGATCACGGAGAGGTATTTACCCCGGCGTGGATGGTCGAGGCGATGCTCGACCTGGTGAAGGACGAGTCGGAAAGAATTGATTCCCGTTTTCTAGAACCGGCGTGCGGGGATGGAAACTTTCTCGTGCAGATCCTGAAGCGCAAGTTGGCTGCCGTAGAACTCAAGTACGGCAAATCCGACTTCGAGCGCCGATACTATGCTTTGCTCGCGATCATGTGCATCTATGGCATCGAACTGCTGCCGGACAACATCGCCGATTGCCGCGCGAATTTACTGAAAATCCTTGCCGAGTATCTAAATTTGGATGAGTCGGCCGAACTCTATCGCGCTGCATCTTATGTATTGTCGCAAAACCTCGTGCATGGCGATGCACTCAAAATGCGCACTCACGATGATCAACCGATTACCTTTGCCGAGTGGGGTCCTCTGGGAAAAGGAAAATTCCAGCGGCGCGACTTTCGTTTCGACACGCTAACGCTCTCGTCGGCCTTCAATGAAGAGGACTCACTCTTCGCTAACCTTGGCCAGCACGAGATCTTCACGCCTGCCAAAACCTACCCACCCATGACGGTGAGCGAACTTTCTTCGCTTGATGTTGCGCGCCCCCTTCGGGAGGCATGCCCTACAACGTTAAGTGATGAGTTTTCGGAATCAGAAAAAGGTGTAGGACGTGACTCTTTGCGCAGCAAAGGTCGCGTTAATAACCTTCCGAAGGAGGCCATATGAGTTCTCAGGCCAGTTTTACCCTGCGCAATCGCAACCCGGATGTGTTGACGTGCATTGCCAATCTTTCCAACGACGAGGTATTTACCCCTCCGGAGTTTGCT
Source organism: Kiritimatiellales bacterium (assembly GCA_003230915.1). Lineage (GTDB taxonomy): Bacteria > Verrucomicrobiota > Kiritimatiellia > Kiritimatiellales > Pontiellaceae > Pontiella. The sequence continues at coordinate 9,258 of QIHI01000122.1, forward strand.
AATCGAATGCTGGATACGCTGACCGAAGCATGGGCGGCCGATAATGACGGAGCGAATATCTGGGCGGATAAGACGGTACGATTTCTTGACCCATTTACGAAGTCGGGCGTGTTCCTGCGCGAAATAACGAGCCGCCTCACCAAAGGTTTGGCGGATGAGATTCCTGATTTAGAAGAGCGCGTCAACCACATCCTCACGAAGCAGGTGTACGGTATCGCCATTACGCATCTTACCAGCTTGCTTGCACGGCGAAGCGTGTATTGCTCGAAATATGCAAACGGCGAGCACTCCATTGCCAATGGTTTTGACAATGATGCTGGCCATGTGTGGTTTGAGCGCATGGAACACACATGGAAAAAGGGTAGGTGCAAGTTTTGCGGGGCCAATCAGGCGACCTATGACCGTGGCGGAGTGCTGGAAACTCACGCTTATGCGTTTATTCATACGGATAATATCAAGACTCGGGTGACCGAGTTATTTGGAGAATACATGCAATTCGACGTTATTATTGGAAATCCACCGTACCAACTTGGCTCAGATGGCGGGACTCGCGCTGTGCCGATTTATCAACACTTCGTCGAGCAGGCAAAGAAGCTTGAACCACGTTTCCTCTCTATGGTCATACCGTCGCGATGGATGGCTTCTGGTCTTGGGCTTACCGAGTTCCGCCAGACAATGCTCAGTGATCGGCGTATGCGGGAACTGGTGGATTATCCTGCGGCAAACGATGTGTTCCCTGGTGTCGAGGTGAAAGCGGGCATTTGCTACTTTCTCTGGGATGCAACACACGACGGCGATTGCGACGTGACAACCATTCGGGGCGGAGAGATTTTTGGCCCAGCGGCGCGGAACCTCGATGAGAATGATGTGTTTGTGCGGGATTCGCGCGCCATGTCTATTCTGCGAAAGGTACAGAAACGTGGCGAACCGTCCATTAACTCAATTCTTGCTCGCGACAAGGAGTTTGGCTGGACGTCAAACTTCGATGGCTTCCACGGGACGAAACGCGATGGGGACTTGCCACTCTACTATATTCGAAAAATGAAGCGCGCCGTGGGCTACATTGCGCGCACGGCAGTCACCAAGAGTGCACATCTAATTGATACATGGAAAGTCCTTGTTCCCCAGGCATTCAATGGTGGAGATAGTGTCCCTCATCAAATTTTGGGAAAACCGCTGATCGCTCCATCGCCGTCGGTTTGCACTCAGTCGTTCTTGTTCTTTAATGTTGGTTCGAGTGATGAGGCCAAGAGCCTCCAGTCGTATTACACGACCAGGTTCTTTCGTTTCCTCGTCTCGATTCGGAAAATAACTCAGCATGCGACCCACGCCACTTACACATGGGTTCCGATGCAGACATGGGATCGCACGTGGACAGACGATGCCCTCTATGAGAGCTACGGCGTCACGAAAGACGAGATTGAATTCATCAACAGCATGATTCGACCGATGGGTGAAATTGATGAGTAAGACCATTGCGGAAATTCTCGAACCGAAGCCGGAAGTCCTGCCACGCATTTACGCCTACTCGATTGCAGACAGGGTGCATACAGGACTTCTCAAAGTAGGGAAGACCTCGCGCGACGTAAAACAGCGTATTGCTGAGCAACTAAAAACGGCTGCCATCAAGAACTACCGGATTGAGCTGGACGAGTTGGCTGAGCGCGATGACGGTTCCATCTTTTCCGATCACGAAGTGCGCGCGGCACTCGTCACAAAAGGGTTCGAGAATGCCGAGTTGGAGTGGATGCGATGTTCGGTGGCGGATGTGAAAACCGCGCTCGCTGAACTGCGCACCGGCCAGCGGTTCACCGGTACGCATCACGAAACCTTTGCGATGCGGCGTGAGCAGGTCGAAGCCGTGAATAAGACCTTCGACTATTACCAATCGATCTGGGCAGAAAACAAGAGCGCGGTTCCGCGTTTTCTTTGGAATGCTAAGATGCGTTTCGGCAAAACATTTACGGCCTATCAGTTGGCAAGAAAACTCAAAGCCAAGCGCGTGCTGGTGCTGACTTTCAAGCCCGCGGTGGAGGATGCCTGGCAGACTGACCTTGAATCTCATGTGGACTTCGATGGGTGGCAGTACCTCTCGCGTTCGTCCGGCAGTGATCCGATGCAGATTGATCGAGAGAAGCCGGTGGTTTATTTTGGTTCCTTCCAGGATTTGCTGGGTCGCGACACGGCGGGAAACATTAAGTCCAAGAACGAATGGCTTCATGTGGTGAATTGGGATCTTGTGGTATTCGACGAATACCACTTTGGCGCGTGGCGGGAGACGGCGAAGGAGTTGTTCGAAGGCGAGGAGGAGGCCGTTGCGAAAAAGGAAACCAAGCTGGAATACGCCGCCGATCTGGAAAGTGTGAATGAAGATCTTGGTGAGCTTTCGGAGAAGGAAACCGAGTTCCTACCCATTACGACCAAGGCGTATGTCTATCTCTCCGGAACCCCCTTCAAGGCGTTGGCCACGGGTGAGTTCATTGAGGAGCAAATTTTCAACTGGACCTATACCGACGAGCAACGCGCCAAGGAAGAATGGGACTATCGAACCGCAGAACAAGGAACTCCGAATCACGAAAGGAATCCCTATGCCTCGCTTCCTCAAATGCGTCTGCTGACCTATCAGATGCCCGACGAACTCCTGGCAATCGCAAGCGGCGGGGAGTTTGACGAGTTCGATCTGAATGCCTTCTTTGGGGCGTCGGGAACGGGTGTGTTGGCGCAGTTCAGGCACAAGAGCGATGTGCAGAAGTGGCTGGATATTATCCGGGGCGGGTATGCGTCCAAGTCAGTAGAGCATCTAAAAACGGGATCGCGGCCCCCATTTCCGTACTCGGATGTGCGGCTTTTACCCTATCTTCAGCATTCATTCTGGTTTATGCCAAATGTCGCGTCCTGCCATGCGATGGCCAATCTGCTGGCAGAGAAACACAACACCTTCTGGTACGACTACGAGGCCATTGTCTCAGCAGGTGCCTCGGCGGGTATCGGGCTAGCTGCGTTGCCGCCCGTGCGCAAGGCCATCGGGAGCGGATTCGAGACGAAGACTATTGTATTGTCGTGCGGCAAGCTCACCACCGGGATCACGGTGCCGCAGTGGTCATCCATTTTGATGCTGCGCAACCTCAAATCGCCCGAAACCTACTTTCAGGCCGCATTTCGCGTTCAGTCACCGTGGTCTCTAAAGAACCCCAACGGTGACAATCCCAACGAGGAGGAAATCCTCAAGCCCGTTTGTTTCGTCTTTGATTTTGCTCCCACCCGTGCCCTGCGGCAGATCTCGGAGTATGGGATTGGCTTGTCCCCCAACGAACCGAACCCCGAGAATGCAGTCAGAGATCTCGTATCGTTCCTGCCGGTGCTGGCCTACGATGGTGCGAATATGACGCAGATTGACGCGGGAGGTATTCTCGACATCGCGATGGCGGGTACCTCGGCCACGCTGCTGGCTCGCAAGTGGGAGAGCGCGTTGCTCGTCAATGTGGACAATGGCACTCTGCGCCGCATCCTCGATAATCCGAAAGCGATGGCTGCAGTGGGGCGCATTGAAGGATGGCGTTCACTGGGCGATAATATTATTGAGACCATCATTAACAAGAGCGAGAAGGTCAAAGAGCTCAAGAATAAGGCGAAAGGCGGTGACTTGACTCCCAAAGAGAAAAAAGAGCTCAGCGCCGAGGAGAAAGAGTATAAATCCAAGCGCAAGCTCATCCAGGAAAAGCTGATTAAGTTCGCGACGCGTATCCCAGCATTCATGTATCTAACTGACTTTCGAGAGAACACTTTGCAGGACGTGATTACCAAGCTAGAGCCTGAACTGTTCATGACCGTCACGGGTCTGACCGTGCAAGATTTTCACCTGCTTGTGAGCCTTCGGGTGTTCAACACCGAGCAAATGAATCAAGCTGTTTTTGCCTTCCGACGCTATGAAGACGCGTCGCTCCGCTACACGGGGATCGATAGTCATGAGGGGCTGACTCATTACGGGCTGTATAATACCGTAGTGGCGGTTGAATGAGTTGTGCATTAGAGAATCTCTAAACAAATTCAAATGCTACGAGGACACCAGCTTGAGCTATTCAGGAATAAACCGTCATAAAGGCGAGGATGTCGGTTTATTTAGTATGATGATTCGCCCAATGGAGGCTCCCAGTGAGTAATGGGGCTTTAAATTTGCTCCAGCCAATGCCGAGGGTCTTGCCTCAAGTGCATGATGCAATGAGGATGGTTTCGTTGCGGGCTACATACAAAATTCCATAAGGGAAACGATCGGTAAGATAACGTCGGGAACGCGAAGAGAAAATTGGCCAGGGGGTGGGGTGTTGCTAAATTCGTTTGAAGCCTTTTTTTACTTCTGCCGCAAGTTCATATCCAAGTCCCGGGCATTGATGGTTGTAGTATTCGACAATCTCCGCGAGTTCCTGTTCGGCACAGGCTAGAACGATCAAATTCATGATTTTGAAATTCGCTTAAAGACCTCGTCGGCGGAGGATGCCTTTATTTTTCCCGCGTCAAAGGCATCGATACGGGATTCAATCTCTGTTGCCCAGGCTTCATCTATCGTGGATTCCACCTGTACTAAGCTCGCCGAGATCGTCACCCATCCATTAGCACCGTTGTCCTGGAGGTTCTGAGTTTTTTTGACGGGATAACGGGATGGACAAGGATTTTACAGAATGATTCTGTCCTAATCATTCTGTTGAATAATCTGGCGTTCCAGCGCGTCAATCACATACAGGTCGGCCTTGGAATAGGGAACCTTGCGCAGGTCGGAAGTATCCAACCACTGGAAGTTCTGACATTCGATGGGGCGGGGTCGGCCGGATTTTATTTTGGCGAAGTAGGTGTGCATTTCCATCGTAAAGTGGCTGTAGGCATGTTTGACGGTAATGAGGAAATCGCCGGTTTCGATGTTGATTCCTAACTCTTCCTTCAGCTCGCGGACAATGCACTGCTGGATCGTTTCTCCGGTCTCCCGCTTGCCGCCGGGGAATTCCCACAGGCCGCCGAGCATGTCCTCGTCCCGCCGCTGGGCAATCAGCACCTCGCCTTTGCGGTTGGTGACGACCGCTGCGCCGACGACAATGTGAGGAACTTTCTTCTTTGGGGCTTTGATGGGGTAGTCGGTCGGACGACCGGACTCATGCCCGAGGCATACGTGGGATATGGGACAGCTACCGCACTGCGGGTTTTTCGGTAGGCAAATGGTGGCACCAAGCTCCATCATGGCTTCGTTGAAGTTGCCGGCCTCGCCCTTCACAAGCAGGTCGTCGGCGAGCTGCTGGAGTTCCTTTTTTGCGGTAGTGGAGCGGGTGTCCTTCGTATAAGCGAAGAGGCGCGAGAGCACGCGGATGACGTTGCCATCAAGTACGGCAAGATCGAGGTTGAAGGCGAGGGAACCGATCGCGGCGGTGGTATAGCTGCCGATGCCGGGCAGTTTAATAATTTCTTCCGCCGTTTTCGGAAAGCGGCCGCGGTGTTCGTCAGTAATGATCTGCGCCGCCTTATGCAGGTTACGGGCTCGGGAATAATAACCTAGGCCCTCCCACTGTTTGAGCACATCTTCCTGCGAGGCCGCCGCGAGCGATTTGAGCGACGGGAAGCGCTTCATGAAGCGGTTAAAGTAGGGGATCACTTGATCGACGCGCGTCTGCTGGAGCATCAACTCGGAGATCCAGACACGGTAGGGTGTGCGGTTGCTGCGCCACGGCATGGCGCGCCGATTGGTCGCAAACCACGGCAGGAGTTTGGTGCGAATTGCGCGCTTGGCATGCTTCACCCGAGAATGTCTCCGACGCCATCGAGGATCAGGTCGGGGCGGTAGGCGAAGGAGTCGACATCTTCGCGCGAGGTCACGCCGCTGAGTACCAGAACGGTAGTGATCTCTGATTCCAGTCCGGCAACAATATCGGTATCCATGCGGTCGCCTACAATGACGGTCTCCTCGCGGCGGCATCCGATCTTCTTGAGCGCGGTACGCATCATCAAGGGATTGGGCTTGCCGACAAAGTAAGCCTTGTTTCCAGTGGCCTGCTCGATCGGTGAAATCAGTGCGCCGGTGGAGGGTACGATGCCTTGCTCGGTCGGACCAGTGAGGTCGGGATTGGTGCCGATGAGCTTGGCGCCTTGCTGGACAAACTTTACTGCGCGCAGAATATTTTCGTAGGTATAGTTGCGCGATTCGCCGACGATGACATAGTCGGGATCAACGTCGTTCATGGTGATGCCAGCGTCGTAGAGGGCGTTGATTAGTCCGGTTTCCCCGATAACGTATGCGGTACTACCGGGCGTCTGCTTGGCAACGAATGCGGCCGTGGCCAGCGCGCTGGTGTAGAAGTGTTTCTTGTCGACCTCCAGACCCAGACGCGCGAGCTTTTCCTGTAGTTCGCGCGGCGCTCGCTCGCTACTATTGGTTAGGAAGAGGAAGTGCTTTTCTGCCTTTTTCAACCAGTTAACGAATTCTGTTACACCGGGAAGTAGCTTATTGCCGTGGTAGATGACGCCGTCCATATCGCAGATGAAAGCCTTCTTGCTACGGATTTTTTCCATGGTCATGTTCTCTCTACTTAAAATTAAACCGGCGGCTTGGGAACCATTTTCACGACTTGGATCTGCCGTTGGGTGGCGGAGTGGATGTGCAATGTGTAGCCGGGAGCCTCCAGAGTTTCTCCAGGCGTCGGGATGCGGCCAAGCTTGGCGAAGATATAGCCGCCGAACGAGTCGTATTCATCGCACTCCGGGAATTTTACGCTCAGCTCCTCGTTCAGGTCGATGATCGGCATGCGAGCCTGCACCATGACCGAGCCGTCCGGTCGCCGGTGCAGCTCGCTCTCCTTGAGGTCATACTCATCCTCGATCTCGCCGACGAGCTCCTCGATGATGTCCTCCATCGAAACCAGCCCCTCGGTGCCGCCATATTCACCGACCACCAGCGCCAGTTGCGAATGCGTCCGCTTCATCAGCTGCATTAGGTCGTTGATCGGCATGGTTTCCGGCACAAAGTCGATCTTCTTCACCAGCTGGCTAATGGGCGTTGTACCTTCCTCACCGGCACATAGCCGGAGTAGATCCTTCACATGTACCATGCCGATCACATCGTCGATATTCTCGTGGTAGATGGGGAAGCGCGAGTGGCGTGACTCCTTCACCTGTTCGATGCACTCGCCGACCGTCAGCGTATCCTTGAGTCCGCTGATATCAATGCGTGGCGTCATGATTTCGCGGGTAACGGTATCGCCGAATTCGAAAACACTACGGATGATTTCCCGCTCTTCCTCTTCCAGATCGTCCTCGTCGGTTTCCTCGATCAGGTTCTTGATTTCATCTTCCGGCGAGGGGCGGTCGTCTTCGTCCGAGGCCGACATGGCGTGGTGCAGTAGCCGATCTTCGATAAACTGCAACGGCCGGACAAAGGGATACATTAGCAACGTGAGCAACCCAATGGCCGGAAGTGCCGCGAGCGAAATACGGTCGGCATAGCTCTCCGAAAGCACGTGCGGGACAATGCGCACAACCAGCATGTAGAAGAGCGATAGGAAAAACATGGAAATCACCATGAACCCAGTTCCACAATTCTTCAGCGCAAGGTAGAAGAGAATGAAGGTGGCGATGGCCGTCAGCGTCAGGAACAGCCGCGTGGTTTTCCCAAGCAGGAGCCAGCGGGATTGCCAGAATTGCAGTCGTTGGGTCTGCCGCCCCTCGCGCTCGATCAATCGCGGCAAGCCAGCATCGCCCGTGGAACGGAGCGAGGCATAAACCGAAGCCAGAATGCAGGCCAGCACAAGGGTTGCCAGACTGTAGAGCAAATACTGCGGATGGATTTTGTTCATTTAATGTCCTGTTGGGGAATACCAGTCGACAGGTAAGAGTTAAGCGAACACCGCCCGCCATGACCAGCCAAACCCGTAACGAAAAAACCGTTAGTCCTGCGTTGACGGTATTCTTAAGCGGTGCTACGTTCCGCCTTCAAATTTCCGATTCAAGTTGGAAAGCGGGGCATAGCTCAGCCTGGCTAGAGCGCTACACTGGGGGTGTAGAGGTCGCAGGTTCAAATCCTGTTGCCCCGACCATTTAAACCCAACAATCGCGAGGTCGAAGGCGGTTTGTAACTTCATCATGCAAGACTTTATCATATCGAACCGAAGCCGGTTCCACCAGCGCCTTCGCCGATGATTCCGATCCGTCCTATTTCCGCACGGTCAGCGATTATATCCATTTGAAGTCGCCGTCGAAGAGGCCGGAGTGGATTGGAGGTGGAAGGGATCTTGAATGTCTGCGGCATCTCTGATGATTCGCTTAAATCCCAACACGCCTACCGAGCCTATATGGATGCGCCATCAATCCCTTCTGATGAAAGCTCAGGATGCTTCCGATTCGATGGTATGGAAGCGGATGGAGCGCACTTTTAATTTACGGTCTACCGAGGCGCTTTTGGGCGGCTTGACTCGGTGGATGGAACGGGCATAATGGCACGCTTTAACGGGATAGGCTGTTTTTATGATCAAGGTTGAAGGCGTAACGAAAAAGTATCCGGCACGCACCGCTGTAGACAATATTTCGTTCGAGGTTAATCGCGGTGAGATTGTGGGTTTCTTGGGGCCAAATGGGGCGGGGAAAACTACCACAATGCGCATGTTGACGGGATATCTTTCGATGAATTCCGGGAGGATCGAGGTGGCGGGCTACGATGTTGCTAAGTACCCGCAGGAGGTGCGACGACGCATTGGCTATCTACCCGAAAGCTGCCCGCTCTATCCGGAAATGCGCGTGGATGAATACCTGCGCTTCCGTGCTGAACTCAAGGGCGTGAAAGTTTCGGCTCGCAAAGCGAAGATGGCTGAGGTGAAGGAGCAGTGCGGACTGACGGAGGTTGGTAAACGTATTATCGGGCAACTTTCGAAGGGATACAGACAGCGCGTGGGACTGGCCGACAGCCTGATTCATGATCCCGATCTATTAATCCTCGACGAGCCGACTGTGGGGCTCGACCCCTACCAGATCCGGCAGGTGCGCGAATTGATCAAACAATTGACCGAACGGCACACTATCCTGCTATGCACCCATATCCTTCCCGAAGTGGAGGCGATCTGCGAGCGCATCCTGATTATCAACGAGGGGAAGATTGTTGCGGCCGACACGGAGGCAAACCTCCATAAAAAGTTTCACGCCTGTGCGGTAATCGAAATGGAGATTACGGCGGATAAGTCGGAGGCACTTTCCAAGATTGGCGCGATTGAGGGGGTGGATGTGCGCTCGGCGAGCGAGCTGGAAGATGGCTGGCTGTGGCTGGAGCTCGAGGCCGATTCATCGGAAATGCGTGTGGAACTGTTCAACCTCGCTGTCACGGAAGGATGGGCATTGCGGGAGCTGAGCGAGCAAGAACATTCATTGGAAGAAACCTTTGTCCAGATTACCCGCAACACGAAGGGAACATAATGAGTACATTCTTTAGTCTCTTTAAGAAGGAGCTCCATACCTGTTTTCTTTCGCCGATCGCCTTTGTGGTTCTGTTCTTCTTCTGGGTTTTAACCGGGCTAAATTTTTGGTGGCTGCTGGTTCAGTTGGCGGATGGCGAGTCGCTGACGATGGCGACGCAGCAGACTTTTGGGGGCTTGATTAGCTTTAGCCTGCTGGTGGTGGTTCCACTGGTCACAATGCGGTTATTTTCCGAAGAGCGCAAGTTGGGCACGCTGGAGTCGTTGTTGACCACTCCTCTGACAGCTGTTGAACTAGTGGCGGCTAAGTTTGCCGGATCGCTGGTGTTTTATCTGGTGTTATGGCTGCCGGTGGTGGCGTACGCGCTCATTCAGCAGCACCTCGGCCCAGAGGAGGTTGTGCAGTTTCCCGATTTTGGGGCCATGCGTTCGGGGTTCCTTGGTGTTGTGCTGGTGGGGGGACTGTATCTTTCCATCGGACTACTGATGTCGAGCCTGACCTCAAATCAAATTGTGGCGGCCATCTCCGGTTTTGCGCTGTTGTCGATCTTCTTTTTCTCGACGCTGTTCATGGCCTACACCTCGCCGAATCCCTCGGCGCGGATTGCCGGGCAGTACCTTTCGCCATTTGCCCACCTGCTGGACTTTTCCCGTGGCATGATGGACAGCCGTACGATCGTTCTTTATCTCTCCTACACCGCGTGGTTCCTGTTTTCCGCAGTGAAGGTGGTTGAATCCAAACGAGCCTGATGAACTAAAATCCAACCGTCCAAACAGGGAAAACCTTCAAATGAAACGAATCCTATCCAACCTAAATTTAGTGGCCGCTGTGCTGCTTGCATTTGTGCTGGTACAGTTAGTCAACTTTATTGCGCTACGCAATGCGAAACGCTGGGACTGGAGCACCCGGCAATACTACGCCCTGTCCGAAAAAACCACTAACCTGTTATCCGAATTAGAGCACCGTGTTGAGATCATTGTGTTTTTCCAGGAGGAGCACCTGCTCTATTTCGACATCGAAAACCTGCTGGAGGAGTATCAATACCAATCGCGCAACATCCACGTGGAATGGGTCGATCCCGCCCGTGATTTGGCGCGCACCGAAAAGCTCGCTGAAAAATACGGGCTGACCGAAGCTCAGGTGGTGGTTTTTGATATGGACGGGAAAAGCAAGGTGGTAAAGGAGTCCGACATAGCCGGCTACAAGATGGTTAAAAGACGTCGAGAACCCGTCATGTCAGCGTTCAAGGGCGAGCAAGCCTTTTCCAGCGCAATCCAAGGGTTGGTGCAAGGCGAGACTCCGGTGGTTTATTTCCTTGTCGGCCACGACGAGCGGCGCGTAACCGAGTTTGATCAGGTCGCCGGATATTCAACCATCGGAAATCTTATTTTCCGCGATAATCTTGAGATCAAGGAGCTTTTGCTGACTGGGGAAAAGAAAATCCCCGAAGATGCCGCCGTTCTAGTGATTGCTGGGCCATCGAAGGCAATGAACTCCGCCGAGGCCGAGATGGTCGAGGATTATCTCAGCCGCAGCGGGCGGGTAATGCTACTGCTCGATGCCATGAAAACGACGGGGCTCGAACCCATGTTGCGCCGCTGGGGTGTCGCCCTGCGTAATGACTTTGTGCTCGATCCGGAAAATACGCTCAAAGGCTCCGATGTCTACATTCGCAGCTACTACGAACATCCCATCACCCTGCGCATGAGCGGTGCCGGTGCCCGCTTCCATTTGCCTCGCTCGATCGAACCGTTACTGCTGGACGATCCAGAGGTCGGAACCGAAGACCGTCCCTCGGTAGTGCAGTTGGCGATGACCTCGGATAAAAGTTGGTCCGAAACCCAAGTCGGCGAACCCGCCGCTAAGTATGATGAAAACTCGGGCGACCTCCGCGGCCCATTCTCGCTGGCGGTGGCGGTGGAGCGTGGCGCCACCCAAAAGATGCTCGACGTGCAGATTCGTCCGTCGCGTATGGTGGTCTTCGGCGACTCGGACTTTGTTTCGAACGGGGCTTTGGCCGGGGGCGACCAAGATTTATTCATGAGCGCGCTCAACTGGCTGCTCGACCGCGAGGCACTCATGGCCATCGGGCCGAAGCCGATTGAGGAAATCAAACTCAGTCTATCCCGCAAGCAGCTGACTGATTTATTTTGGATCAATATTGCCGGTATTCCGGCGCTCGCTGGAGGGATGGGACTGCTGGTATGGTTTCGTCGGCGAAAATAGGATATTTTATGACAAAGGGTCGTTCTACTTTAATTCTACTCGCCGGTATCGTGGTGCTGGGGACATTCATCTTCATTCAAGAAACCTGGCGGGCCAAGGTGCCGTCGAAAGAATATCGCCGCATCCAGCTATTTGACCTTAGCCCAGATACACTCGTTTCGATCCAGTTTAAATACACCAACACGGTGGTGGATTGCGTGAAAGACAACGGGGTTTGGATGACAGGCGGTTCCGAACGGGAACTGGGTCGCGCAGATGTTGCGATGATTCATAAGATGGTGGCGGGTCTGAATTCAATCGGTAAAGGGACAACGATCACAGCCGAGCATCTGGAAATGCGCGGGATAGATGCTGCGGAATATGGTCTGGCAAACTCTGCGCTCCGTATTTCGGCGGTTGATAACAAAGGTCGGCACACGTGGTGGATTGGGCGCAAGGCTCCGCTAGGAAAAATGCTCTATGCCAAAATAGGGAGTGGCGACGATATCTACACCATTCCGGCTCGATTGCTGGATATCGTGCCCACTCAGCCCGACGAGCTCCGCGATCGTACGTTGTTTTCTGGAAAGACGACGGGCACCCGTCGTATTGAGCTTCGAGGCTCCAGTGGCTTTGTCCAGATTCTGAACGATTCGAAAGAGGGTTGGAAAATCCAACAGCCTCTGGTCGCACCGGCCGACCCTCAGGCCGTGGAAGGACTGCTCGAAAATCTATATCGTTTGCGCATCGAAGATTTTGAGTCCGAAAATGTGTCGGACTTCGCGATTTATGGCCTGCAGGGCGAGGCCCGGCAAATCGCCCTCGGCGGAGCCGATGACACCTCGCGCATGCTGGTGATCGGCGACGAAATTTCTGGCCGACCTGGAATGGTCTATGCCCGCCGGACGGACGATACCTCTGTATTTGCGCTCAAGGCCGAAGTCCTCGACCTGCTGAATATTAAGCTGAATGAGCTTCGCGATGTCCGTGTGTTGCCGCTTCCGGCAAAGGATATTTCCTATATCTCGGTGACTCGGGGAACCGAACAGATTGAGCTCGTGCAAGGCGAGTCCAACTCCTGGACCCTCACCAAGCCTGTCTCGTGGGAAGCCGATGCCCGAGCTGTCGGTAAGGTTTTAAAGTTTTGGGATACCGCCGTCATCACGGAGTTTGATGAAACCAACACCACCTTCGCCGTAGAGTGGACGTTGCTATTTGGCTCGGAGGGACTGGGCGAAACCAACCGAATTGATATTTTGTCGACCCTTGGCGAAAGGAATGGACTGCTCATCCGGCGTAACGGAGAGCCTACAGTCTGCCGGATCAATCTTCCACGGATCCCCGACTCCATCCTGGATCCGCTGGAATATAAGGATCGGACGCTATGGACACTCCAGCCGGAGAACATTCAAAAAATTTCGGTAAAGAAAAGTAAACATCCCCGTCAGGTGATCGAGCGCTTAGCGGATGGAACCTTTGCGGTTGAGGCAACCAACGCCACTGTTCAAGTTGACCAGGGGATGGTTGGGATTTGGTTGAATGAACTGGCAGAGGTTTCAACCTCGGGCTATGTGATCTACAATCCTCGCGACCTGTCCATCTATGGTTTGGCAGATCCGGCGGTTACCTTGCACGTGGGGCTGGCGGGAACCAACCAGCTGGGGCGGGTTCTACTGATTGGGCAGGAAGCCGCAGAGGGGTTCTATGCCATGGTGAAGGGTCGCGATGTAGTCTTCATTCTCGACAAGACTTTCGTGAATATGCTTTCCGCCGGCCTGATCGTGGAACCGGAGCCGATCGTTCCGAATACGGATCAATGAGCTTGTTGCATTTCAACCGCCGTCTCACGAAAGGAACGTATCACGCGGTTCGGGTTTTCGTCGGGTTGGTATCGACCTTTGTGGTTCTGCTGATCGTCGCGTTGGTTTTTCTACGGCTGTACGGGGTTCCCGGGCCGCTGCTCCGGGAAATAATCCGCCGCGTCAATGTTGCGGGAATCCCTGTCGAAGTGGAAGGTATTACCCTCACACTGCACGGATGGCGCGCGGAAGAGGTTCGCTACTACAGTGATAATCCGGACGACCTAGACCCCTTATTCCAGTTTAGCCAGGTCTTCTTTTCGGCGCGAAGCCATGCGCGGTCGGATGTGGATTCCGAGGGGTGGAACGTGAGTGTTAAAGCGGTTGGGATTCGCGTGAACCCTTCGGTAGAGTGGGGAGTGGTCATTCCTCAAGATAGCCCGTGCCATCAAGTGGAGCAGATCAAAGTATCGCTGAGGTTCCTTTCCGACCGTATTGAGCTTTCCCACGGAGAAATGGATTGGCTGGGATCGCGCTTTTATGTGAACGGGACGATCTTAAAGAAAATCGGAGAAAGCGAGTGGGCTACAGCGCCTCGGAAGCAGCAAACCCTTTCCCCGACCTTCATTACTGAACAGCAATTCCAGAACTTTGAGAGTCGCCTAAAAATGCTCACGCTTCCGAATGGAGCCACTATCGATATCGACTTTTTGATCGATACCGCAGACTATGCCGCCAGTCGGATGAGCCTCTCCGTCGATGCCCCGGATCTGAGCTTTCGCGCGATCGATTTTTCACGGGCAGAAATAAGGGCATCCTATGCCTATCCGACGATTCAGATTGAACGTGTAGGACTGTTTCAGGATAAGCAATCGATTCAAGTGAGCGGGGAATACAAGCTGGATAGCAAGGTGGCATCCGGCTCGCTCTTCAACACAATCACCTCAAACCAGCTATTACTGATTTTACCAGATGGGATTCACCATCAGCTCAGCCGGTCTGGATTGCGGATCGATCACCTTCCTCGATTGGATCTCAACGTTGGTCCGGCTCCGGCGAAGGAATTATTGAACCAACTTTCAGGAACATTTTCCATTCGTGGAGTGGGCTACCACGGCATAGAATTCGAAGTCTTGCGCGGGCTGGTTCGCCGGGAAAATGGTCGGCTCGAATTCACAAAGCTGCAAGGTACGATACTGGGGCAGGAAGAAAGGGCGGACGAAATGGGTAGCGCCATGCACGGCGGTTCTGCCGAAGGTTCGGTGTTCTGGAATGGAAATACGCGCGAGTTTGGTGTGGACCTCGATGCCAGCCTCGATCCGAATATTCTGGTGCAGGCTCTGTCTCCGGTAAAGATCGCGACCAACATTATCCGCCGCTTTAGATTCAAGGACAGACCCCCGCAAGGGCATGTATCGCTAGGGGCGAATGTGGACGATTGGAGTACATTCTATATCGATATTCAGGCTGTGGGTAACGATGTGGAGTTCCAAGGGGAGCCTTTTAATTCAATCAACATCACCGAAACCTATCGGCACGGCCGACTTAATCTCGATCCCATTGCCGCCATGCAGGGAGCTGATTTCCTCAAAGGATCTGCCCTGTTGGATTTTCACGAATCCACCGTATCCTTCGATATGCTAAGTAGTATGAATCCTGCCGCCTTAGAAGACCTGATCTATGCGCCCATTAACCTGTTCGGCAACCATATCAATGCTGGAGGGGCGATTCGTCTTGCGGCGCGCGGTGTTTTCGATTGGGGGAGCATGCGGCAGACCGATTTCATAGCAACGGTCGAGGCGGAGACGTTTCAGATTCCCATTGCTCAGTTCGATCACTTTTCCGCCACGGTCATTGGCGATGGTCCGTTGATCACGGTAACCAATGCTGTATTCAGCCTCTATGATGGAGAGGGGAATGGCGGGCTTTCCTTGACTTGGGATCCCGCCCTGAACATTCTTCCCTACAATGCCGACCTCTCTTTTTCCAAGATCGATTTCCAGAAGTTCCGTGCATTTTCTAATAGCGACCGACCGATCAATGTATCAGGAGAAATGGAAGGGAAAGCCCATATCGAGGCGGACTTCTCGACGAACTTTTTTGCATCAGCCAATGGCAACGGTTTTGTGAGTATCCACGATGGGCAACTGGCTGATTTGCCGCTTTTCACCGGGTTTTCTAGGCTGATGCGCAGGATATTTCCTTCCTTCAAAATCTTTTCTATTACCCGTCTTAAAGGAAATTTTACCCTCGAAAATGGGGTTGTTTTATCTGAAGATGCTCTATTCGAAGGTAATGTGATCAGTGCTAAAGGACGAGGAAGTTACACTCCTTCCAGCGGCTTTGATGCCTACGTTCAGGCACAAACTCTGGGTGAAGGTAAAATTTCATCGGTCGTACGCGTCATTACCAATCCCTTGTTGAAACTCTTCGAAATGAAGCTGACCGGAACTCTAGAAGACCCCGTCTGGAACCTAGAAAAATTTTGAATATTCACCGATAAAAGGGTAGAAGTGGGTTAGCAAATGAATGAACTACATCCCAGTTTCTGGGCCGCCTTATTTGGCTGGCTCATCGCGCAAACCATCAAGATGGCGTGTAGCCTGCTCGAAACCAAGCGGCTGGACTTCAGCTATATGGTGAGTACCGGCGGCATGCCCAGCGCGCACTCGGCGATGGTCTGCTCGCTGGCCACTTCACTTGGATTGTGTAATGGATTCGATTCGGCGATCTTTACCTTGGGACTCGCCTTTGCCCTAGTGATCATGTTCGATGCCCAGAGCGTACGAGCCGCCGCCGGCGAGCAAGCCAAGCTGCTCAATCAAATCGTCGACGAGCTCCTGCGGGAACACCACCTCTCGGAACAAAAGCTTAAGGAACTGCTTGGTCACACACGTATGGAGGTTTTCATGGGCATGTTCACCGGCATTGCTACGGCCTTCGCCACCTTTCGCTTCATCTATCCGTAGGCCGCCACTACATCAAAAAGAGGGCCGCTACGATATAGATGCTCACCATAATTCCTGCGGTCGTGAGCGTGGCCTTTCGGCTCCGAGTTCGGAGTAGCGTCCCTGCCAGCAGAGTGAGCAGCAGAATCAACCCCACACTGTTCCAATGTTTGGAAGAGGCGTGATGGAGTAGGCTTCCACCGCGCATCGCTACATCAGCCGCAAAGAGAATCAGTAGGTTGAACAGGTTGCTGCCTAGCACATTCCCGACGGCCATTTCAAGGAATCCCATGCGGACGCTGGCGATCGAAATCACCAGCTCCGGCAGACTCGTAGAGATGGCCAGGAAGAGGGTTCCGATCAGGCTAGCCTCCAACCCGAGGCCGCCTTGCTCCGGCGGGAGCGCCATGCGCGAACCCAGAACCGAAAGCGCGACCCCTCCGCCGATAATCAAGAGGCAAAGCCCGCCAAGCGTGCCGTAGAAACGAGGCGCGGGTAGGTGAGCCAGTACTTGTTCGGCAGGTAGATGTTTTTCCTCTTCGGCCGCCTTCTGTTGTTGGCGATGTTCGCGCCGCAGGATGAAGCCATAGGCCACCGGAAGTAGGATAACTAATCCGCTACATTGAAGTCCGGGAACGAAGGCTGCAGAGCGCCCAGCCACAAGAAATGCCGCCGCAAAAATTGCCAGTAGTCCGAGGCCATAGAGCGTTGAATCGGTGTGGGGGGACTTCAACTGTGTCGGGGAAAACTTGCGGGGGAATAGCAGAGCCACCAGCGCAAGAATCAGCAGGTTAAAGATATTCGAACCCAGCATATTTCCCGTCGCTAGATCTGCACCTTGAGAAGGGTCTGCACATTGGATCACCGAGGTAAGCGACACCACCAGCTCCGGTAAACTGGTCACCGCCGCGAGAAAGATTAAACCGATCAGTCCACTACACAATCCCGTACGGTTGCCCAGCGCATCGCCGTAGATGCTCAGCCGAATCCCTGCCACCACCACTACGGCAGCCGTCACCATAAAGGCGAGCAACAGCCCCGTCTGTGTTCCGATCAGTTGTTCAAAAAATAGCATGAAGAGGTTCTACAACAGTTTATCGCCTCCGAACATCTTTTTCCCGGAAGGCGATTGAAAAAATGTTTAAGATGAGTTTCTGGAGGAATAAACCTCGGCCGATTCGACGGGATTCAAATTTACAGGCTACACAGCGGCATTTAACTTTACAGGCCACATAAATACCTGCCGATAATGCATTGTTTTTACCCTATGGATCGTTATCTTCTGAGCATGCGCTTATTTATTTCCATGGGGATTCTTTTGCTTCCGCTGGTTGCCTCATCATCCACGTTGCGACTGGAGGGCGACCGTGCTTGGCTGGTAGCCGACGAAGCACCGCTGTCGAAGGTGCTGGAGCTGTTCGCACAACGCGGGGTGGAGGTATTGATCGATCCAACCCTGCAACTCAATCGGATTTCCGGCGAGTGGGAAAATACCAAGGTTGACCGGTTGATTGGGCAGCTGGTGCAGCCGCATAACTATCTGCTTGAATGGAAAAAAACCACGGGACCGCTCGGCGACCTTTATCAAATATCAGCCATCCGTATTTTCTCTGACGGCAACGCGGCGGCCGCTCGCCCACTGTCCGACAAGGGCAGGGTGCTCGATGTGGTTGAGGGCGCGAACGGCACTCACTATCTTCGAGCAGAACTTATGGTTGGCTTCAAAGAAGGATCCACCATCGACGACCTGACTGCACTGCTTGCCAAAATTGGGGGTACTGTGATTGAGGTGATCGATCCGCCTGGTATCTATCGTATCAAGCTCAACGAGGGGATGCCGGTCGAGAAGGCGGTAGAAATTGCGAGAGCACATGCCTGGGTGGAAGGTGCCGAACCCAATCTCGCATTTCCAAATATGGGAATCCAAGCCTCTCCAACGACCGCCAGCGGTGGAGGCATCAATCTGCACCTGCAACCCGGTGAAACCGCCGTCGCCGTTTTTGACTCGGGTCTAGACCCAAAATACGCCGATCTTGCCTTCATTCGCGGAGCGTACAACGCGATTGACCCCGCAGCGGAAATGTCCGACCCGACCGGTCATGGTACGCTGGTGGCCTTAGTGGCTTCAGGCGCGATTACCCCGCTCGGAGCAACTGAATCAACACAAGGTGTTCCCGTGTTGGCCGTGCGTGTTTTTGATGAAAATGGTTTCACTTCTGCGGATACCATTATGCGAGCGATTGATTACGCGTTAAATTCGGACGTTGAAATCATTAACCTAAGTTTTGGAACGTACGATGAAATTGGATTTATTGATGATGCGTTGAATTATGCAGCTCAACAGGGCGTCGCGATTGTCGTGGCGGCGGGAAACGATGACGTTGAAATTTCGATGAATCCTGCGGCCAGCCCCTTCACCCTTTCGATCGGAGCAAAAAATCAAGATGGCAGTATTGCCGATTATTCCAACACAGGGGATACGATTACAGGCTACGAATATGGTTCGGTGGTGTTCGAAGGGAAAAAATATGATGGAACCTCTTTTGCCAGCCCGTATTGGACGTACAATCTGGCCACTGAAAAGTAAGGCTTCCAAGGCTTGGAAAGCTGGGGAGAGGTTTCTATACTTCGGGCATGAAGAAGATTGGCATCGTTGTAAATACAAAGCGGCCGCGTGCAGAAGGCATTCTGTCCGAACTGCGGTGTTTGGCCGAAGGGTATGACTTCGCGCTCTATGCGGAAAATGCCGAGATGGCCGAACTCCTGGGCGCGGTGCATCTACCGGTTGAGTTGTTCGCAGAAAAGGTGGACATCGCGTTGGCGATGGGGGGCGACGGCACAGTCCTTTACACCGCCCGAGCGCTACATAGAACCCCAATTCCCATCATGGGTATCAATCTCGGGAGCCTTGGATTTCTCACCAGCGTGGGCGATTCGGAGATGGCGCAGGCTCTAAAGGCTATCGCGGATGAGAGCTATAAGGTTTCGGTGCGCGACGTTGCCGAATGCCGCATTTTCCAGAACGGGACAGCGGTAGGTGAGGAACCCTCGCTTAATGATATCGTACTAGGGTGGGGTACATCATCGCGCATCGTTACCCTAAACCTTTCCATTGATGGCGAGGTGGTTGGCTCGTTCATGTGCGACGGCATGATGGTTTCTACACCGACCGGCAGTACGGGCCATTCGCTTTCAGCAGGCGGACCCATTCTGCATCCGGGAGTTTCTGGTTTTGGGATTAATGTAATCTGTCCGCACACACTTAGCTCCCGTCCGCTGGTGGTACCCAACTCTAGCCTGATCGAGATCGATGTGACCCATGCGGCCAAGGAACTGATTCTCTCCATCGACGGACAGGATGAATATAAGATCGAGCAGGGCGATCGAATCGAGATTCGCCGTAGTCCCCATCCAGCCAAATTTTTACAGCTCTCCGGGCACAGTTACTTTGCCGTGCTTGCCAAAAAACTCCACTGGCGTGGTTCGAGTCTCTAGGAGATCTCTTTGCGCATAGCGGCTTCACACCGATTTTGCGGCATGTCGCGTCGGACATGGTTAGATTTGATTTCGACCCACTGTAGCTCGTTGGATTCATCTGAGGCCAGATATGGCGTGAAGGAATCAGCCTTCGTCCCCCGTTTTGACTTCCTAATCCGTAGCCAGGCAGAGAGAGGCTTCCAACAAGGAGCAGGGACGTCGTCCCCGGCTCTGGAACCACGTTAATAAAGCTTTCGCTATATCCACTCTCAAAGCTTTGAACATGAAGGCCAACGCGCAGGTCTTCAGTTCCCAGTGCGCTCAAAAATCGTAGGTGTCGTCATAGCTCATAATGAGTTCTACGCTGTCGTAGGGGTTGATGCCGTAGAAGTTGAATAGCTCCGCGTGGGCAATCAATGACGAGACGGCGAGCGCCGCAGTAGCTAGTAAATACTTCATGAGTTTGATCCTTCCAATATCAACCCGTGTCTCCCGAAACAGGAGCCCCTCCTCTACTCGCATTCTGAGGATCATTAAGAGTATTCTATAAAAACACGAGTGCCGGTAAACTTTTTTGATCTCAATCTCATTTTATAGTTTGGTCTTTCTTCGGACAGTAGAAAACATCCCAAAACAGGATTTTTTGACGCTTAAAATGTGTCTGAGATGTTTCTCGGATAGCAGAGCGGTGTCAGAGACAGATAAGGCAACCGGAAAATCCTGTGATTTTATAGGCAGGAACAAGTTTTTTAAGAATTTCACCTGTTTTTACAGGTTACCGAAACTTTACCGGACAGTCGTGGCGTTTATTCTTAAATTAAGAAGGAGATCCTATCTTGAAGATAGGTTTGGAAATGGGGCGACATTGATGCAATGAATGGTAGTTTTCGTGCTGGTATGAATGATTGGAAGAATAAATTCAAAAAGCGGATTCCCGCACTGGCTCTACTGTTGGTTACAGTGCTTTTTTGGTCGGTATACGATCGCTATGAGGTTGCGGGTTCCGCGTTGCTGGAAGCCCCCTCATTGGCTGATGGAACGAGGGTTCGAGGGGGAGTTTTTGGCCGTGCGGGTCGCTTTTCCCTGAATGTTCTCCCCGGCGGAAAACCGGCACGTATCAGCTTCAGCCTGCCTGCGGCCACCGACCATGAATTCATCCGCGTTCGCGCACGCATTAAGGTGGATGGAGTGGTGGAAGGGAAGCACTCGTGGAACTGCGCCCGGTTGCTCGTGACGCAATACGATGCGGATAATAAGTGGATGTCCGGACACCACGGGCTAGTCGCGGAAAAGGGGACCAAGGATTGGGAGGCACACGAGGATGTATTCAAGATATTTCCGAAAGCCGATCGTGCCGATCTGGTCTTACAACAGTCGGGCTCCGAGGGGTCGGCGGAGTTTGACCAAATTGAGGCGCAACCCGTGCGCTTCCGCGCCTCATTCGTGGGATGGCGTGTCTTCTTCGCCGTGTTATGGTTTTTGGCGGCGATCCTCTATTTTCCGCGCTGTCGCCTACACCAGCGTAAGCTCAAGATTTTGATTTTCCTGAACGCCGCTGCTATCCTGGCCGGCACCTTGATGCCAAGTGATTGGATCATTACCGGTTCGGAAAAAATTCAGTCCACCCTTCATGAGTTACGCACATCCGAACCGTCGCCGACAAAGATCCTGGCTTCGGAAAAAAATAAAAAACCCGCCCCAACTTCCCCTCAGAAGCAGATGGATTGGTTCATGGAGATGAACCTCGAGACGCATCAAGCGGGGCATTTCATATTGTTTGCCTCGCTCTGCTTTTTGGTCTATTGCTCTGCGGCACTGGAGCGGCAGCATCCGATCTACTTTGCCAAGGTGGGGTTCGATATCCTGATTTTCGCCGCAGTCACCGAAGCGCTCCAGTTTCTCACGACCGATCGCACAGCGGGCATCCTCGACCTGCGTACTGACCTCTATGGCATGGCGGCAGCCTTGGTGGTCTTTCTTGCGGTACGGCCGATTCTTCTAAAACGAGGTTAGGGGTTTGACTTGTTAGGCAATGGTTTCTTATATTCAGCAACAAGGCCAAAAATCATGCCGGAGTATTCTATGAAAAAACATCTGCTGTCGTCCTTCGCCATTTTCGGCGTCATCCTTTTAAACGGTTGTATGTCGGTCGGTCCAAATTACGAAGAGCCGGAAACCGTACTGCCGGATGCGTGGCACGCAGCCGTGCAGGAGGAGTTTGAATCCGGCGAACCCGACCTGCAAACCTGGTGGACTGTTTTCGGTGACGACATGCTGAACGCCCTCATCACCAAGGCCTCGACCAATAACCTCGATCTAAAAACCGCCGCCGCACGCATTGAACAAGCCGCCGCATTGCGTGGCGTGAGCGCCAGCCAATATTGGCCCGATATCGTGGCCGGAGGGGCCGCGAATGTGGTGCAGAGCACCACGGCCCAAACCCCGCCCGGAACCGACCGGCAGAGCGATCTCTACCAAGCCGGCCTTTCGATGGCCTGGGAGCTCGATCTGTGGGGGCGCGTTCGTCGTTCGGTGGAATCGGCCGATGCTTCATTGCAGGCCAGCATCGAAAACTATCGCGATATCCTCGTGGTGCTTTATGCCGACATTGCGACCAGTTATATCGACGTCCGTACGCTGCAGGAACGCATTACCTTAGCAAAGAATAACCTAGAGGCGCAATTGGAGACGATGGAGTTGACCCAAAACCGCTTCGATTCGGGGCTGGTTCCGGCGCTGGACGTTTCGCAATCCCAGTTGAACAGCTCGCGCACTGAATCGGCTATTCCTCCACTCAAACAATCGCTGATTGAAGCGATTAACCGACTGGGCGTACTGACGGGCGAGATGCCTTATGCGTTGCTAAAGGAATTGGAAGCTCCGCAACCGATCCCTGCTTCAACCGCCACGAAAATTGCGCTCGGTGTGCCTGCGGAATTACTGCGCCAACGCCCAGATATTCGCCGGGCCGAGCGGGAGCTCGCCGCGCAAAATGCACTAATCGGTGCGACCCAGGCGGAGCTCTATCCGACGCTCACCTTGCCGGGATCATTGACGCTTGAAGCCCCGTCCAGCGGCGACTTTTTCAGTAGCGACAACGTGGTCTATAGTTTTGGCCCCCAGCTCCGCTGGAATATTTTCAGCGCAGGTCGCATCCGCAACCAAGTTGATGCTGAACGCGCAGGTACAAAAGCTGTGCGGTATGTTTATGAACAAACCGTGCTGCTGGCACTCGAAGAGGTCGAAGGCTCGATGGCGGCCTACGCCAACGAGCAGGATCGAATCGGATCGCTTGAAACCGCAGAAGAGGCGGCGCAGAAGTCGGTCGATCTCGTCACCGAGCTCTATAAATCCGGCCTGACCGATTTCCAAAATGTGCTTAACATGGAGCAGGCCTTGCTCGAACAGCAGGATGCGCTCGCAACCAGTCACGGCCAGATTAGTTTAAACCTCGTAAGCATTTACAAGGCGCTGGGCGGAGGCTGGTCTCCGCCGACGGAAGAATGAGCCTAAAAAATTCCATTCTCAAAGAGATCTTAAAAGGGCGATTCAGCCTATTACTGTTCTCTATCGTCTTCATGTTTTTAGTGCTTCCACTGGTTCCCGTAGAACAAGTTTTTTTGGATCAGAGCGTTGGAATCTTCGGCTTGATTATATTGCTCAGCTGCCTGCGAGTGATCACGAAAAACCGAGGTTTCTTTATTTTTATGGTGGTGTTGTCGCTGGTGAATTTGGTGATTGGAAGTACGGAACTTTTATCCCAAACCAATTCAGATAGCTTCAAAACCTGGGGGCTGGCCTTTCGCTTGATCTACTACTTGCTCGTGTTCATCAGCATCATGAGCCACGTGCTCGACCAAAGCCCCGTCACCAGCGATAAGATTGCAGGCTCGATTTCAGCTTACATTTTATTGGGGATTGTCTGGTCGGTGGTCTACACGCTCTTCCAGCATCTCCAGCCCGGAAGTTTTGTGATTCCAGAGCACCTCCAGACGGATAGTACTACTGGAATTTGGGCGGTCTATTTCAGTTTCACCACACTCACCACACTCGGATACGGAGATATCACCCCTCACCTCCCCGCCGCCCAGACGTATGCCATTATGGAGGCCGCCTGCGGTCAGATTTTTCTCACCGTCCTGGTTGCCCGACTCGTTGCGCTACAGATTATCCATAGCCGTACATAGTGACCGTTGAGCCGATAGTGCTCGTTTTATTTCGGCGCGATTTTTGGTAACACGTCCACATCCACGGTTTCCATCCAACGCTTCAGGGCACCCCACCCTTCGAATCCCATTAACCCATTGATATAGCGATACCCGTCGCCATAATCTGGATCGGGACACTCCACAATCCCGTGGAGGACATCGGCATAGTTCCGCCGCTGACAGAGCTCCGCGGCGGCTTGCTGGCAAAGGCCCTCGTGCACCCAAAGGGGAGCCTCTTTCAAACGCGGAAAATGTTCATGGATCAGGTCGTGCATCAGCTCGTGGGTAGCCGTGACTCGGAACACAGAATCGTGCAGGTGGTCGACAATATAAATCTTTTCTCGGTCCAACTCAGGAGCCTCCTTCCATCCCCCGAAAAGGCCCTTCTTGGTCATCATCGTTTGGCGGCTATAGAGTCCACGCACCGAAACCGGCGAATCGCTCTTCCGGAGATGTTTTGAAAGACGCTGCATTTCGTTTTTATCCACCAGCACCAGCTCTGGAATCGAAGCATGCTTTAGTGAGGTCCACGCCTCAAGCTGTCGACGAGCGCGGTCATAATTTTGCTGCGCAACTTTCTGGTCCTTTACCGCCCAGCGCATGCAAGCCACGCAAATCTCCCGCCCGTCGTTCAGCGTGGTGGGATAGGCCCCCGGTAGACCGCATGAAAAGCACGTTGGGGTCTTTTCCATGCAGCGTTCGCAGTACGTGTATTGCGTGACTGTAAATCCCTTTTTGATTGGAACATTGCAGATTTTGCACTTGGGTAAGGTGGTTCGAAAACAAACATCACCGCAGAAGATCTTTCCATCTGACTTGCGGTATTCGCCCCGAATGATCTTGCCGCAAATGGAGCATTTCGGGCGCAATTCATCAACGCACGCCTTGGAGCAACACGTCTGTCCGTCGTAGGTCCACGTTCCTCTTTGCAGCCGGATTCCGCACACGTCGCACCGGTCCGATTTTGCATCTACCGATGCTCCGGCACAGCAGAGAGTCGCCGTGAACCACCGTCTAGAGAGATTCCGATTCATAGAGGAATATTAGCGAGTCTCAGTGTCTTCCGCGACCCTGCATTGAATCTTTCCCGCTCTTCTGCCGGTCGGCATTAGGTAGGGCGATGTCCATCAAGTCGGCTTGGGTACTGAGTAGAAGCAGGCGGAGCTGGTCTTCGATGTGGACGGGGTAGGGCAGAACTCGCATTTGTAATAATACCTGCACTTGGTTGGGCGTGAGGTTTAGCCCTTTGTACTTGGTCTTCAAAACAAATGTGCACCCTTCTTTCCAGCCGGAGCAGCCATAGGCGATTTTACCTTTGATGACGTTCTTCCCGCAGAGGGGACAGTTGCCCGCCCGGTCGGTATCGAGTTGGGTAATCGTGCTGTTTTTGATCAACGTACGGGTATAGGAAAAGATGCCATCCATGAAATCGGAAGCCTGGGCTTCGGATCGCTCGATCTGTTTGAGTTTTTCCTCCCATTCGCCGGTCATTTCGGGCGACTTCAAAAGGGGATCGTGAATTAGGGCAATCAGGCAACGCCCCATATCGGTGGCGCGGATCTGCTTTTTGTCACGATGGATATAGTTGCGGCGAATTAGCGTTTCAATAATAGCCGCACGGGTGGCGGGCGTACCAATGCCGCGTTCCTTCAACACTTCGCGCAGCGCATCGTCCCCAACCCATTTTCCCGCTGCCTCCATGGCACCGAGCAGGGAGTTTTCGGTGAATGCCTTGGGCGGCTTGGTCTTTCCCTCTCGAATAGATGGCTCATGCTCGCCGCTTTCGCCCTTTTCAAAGGTCGGCAAGGTCTGGTCGTCATCGTCCTTCTTCTTTTTCTTTTTCGGGAAGAGTACCATCCAGCCAGATTCAAGAACTTGCGTACCTTTAGCCTGAAATTTCACTCCGGCACTTTCACCATCCACCGTCGTGACCTTTTTGATGCAGATCGGGTAGAACGCGGCAATAAATTGGGTGGTGATAGCATCATAAACCATCTGCTCGTTAACGCCGAGCGAGCGAGGAATGATCCCGGTCGGGATGACGGCATGGTGGTCAGTAATTTTCTTGTCGTCGACGATGCGTTTAGTAAAAGAAAGCTTGGAAAGATCCAGCGGCTGGATTTGCTCGGTGCGGATGGCCTTCAACTGCTCGAGGATTTTCGGGATACGTGGTTTCATGTCGGCGCTAAGATAACGCGAGTCGGTCCGCGGATAGGTGACGAGTTTGGCTTCGTAAAGGTTTTGGGTTGCGGCGAGTGTGTCGGCGGCGGAGAGGCCGCTGCTTTTGTTGATTTCGCGCTGGAGCGTGGTGAGATCGAAGAGTTGCGGGGGTTGTTCCTTCTTCTGTTTGCCGCTCACCCCGGTGATGGTAAAGGGCTGGCCGGTGATTTTTTCGAGCAATTCCTGCGCCGCTTCAGTGGTGGAAAAACGATCACCGGAATATTTAAAGACCACCTCACGATATTGGGAGGCCAACTCCCAAAAGGCTTCGGGGCGGAACTTAAAGATTTTGTCGTCGCGCTGAACAATCATGGCCAATATGGGAGTTTGTACTCGGCCAATGCTCCAGAGCACGCGATCATCGCCCGCCGCAAGGCGGCCATGGCGGACGGTGAAACAGCGTGTGGCATTGAGGCCGACAATCCAGTCGGATTCGCTACGGCAACGGGCAGCGTGGTAGAGCGGATCGTAGTCGTGGCCGTCCTTCAGTTCCTTGAATGCCTCTTTGATGGCTTCGGGCGTGAGCGAACTGAGCCACAGACGTTTGATCGGCTTTTCCTCGCAACCACTTAGCGCGAGAATATAGCGGAAGATCAGTTCGCCCTCGCGCCCAGCATCCGTGGCGCAGACAATTTCCTCGGCTTCCTGACAAAGCCGCTTGATGGTCTCGAACTGCTCGGCCACGCCGGGGTTTTCAATCAGCTTGAGCTTGAATTCATCGGGGATGAAAGGGAGCGAGTCGAGCGACCATCTTTTGAGGGCGGGGTCATACTCTCCCGGTTCAAGTAAGGTGACCAGATGCCCGAACGCCCAAGTAATGGCGCAACCACGCCCTTCGATGTAACCCTTTTTTTTGCCCGTAATTTTCAGGACGTTGGCAATGTCCCGCGCGACCGACGGTTTTTCTGTGATGACAACTTTCATTTATAAACCACAGAGGACACGGAGGGGCGCAGAGGAGTATGATATTCGAGGGGGGCTGTGTTCCTCTGTGGTAAAAGCCATACTCTTATTGTCCGAGTATATTGCGCATCTGCTGCAGACCGCCGCCGTTGACGATGTGGGTGTAGCCCGCGCTCTCGAGCGAGTGCTGGGCGGCAGTCGATCGGATACCGGCTTGGCAGTAGACAATAATCGTGCTCGTTTTATTTTTTTCGTGTTGTGCGATCTCGTGGGAAATCACGTTATGGGGGATATTGATAGCTCCCTCAATATGCCCGCCGGAAAACTCGTCCACCGTGCGCACGTCGATCACCAACGCGCCACCTTTGATCAAAGCCGGGATATCAACATCCTTGTTCGCACTGCTGCCAAATAAAATTTTCGTTAAAAGACTCATCATAACCACCACTATTCATTTTAAAAACTAGAGTTTGAATTGCTTCTCCAGCCCCTTGCTGGATTCAAAAAAGAATTCGGTTTCACAAATTTTTAGCGTCACTTTGCTCCCATTGGCGGTAAGCACGATGGCATCGCCGGGATGACGGGTAAGCCAGATATTGGCGAGGGTGATGGCGCGTTCAATGCCGTCGCCGCGCTGGAAGTTCCAAACTTCGTCGGGTTGGGCGACTCGAGAACCGTCGTAGATCGATTCGTTGGGCATTTTTTCGAAGGTTTGGAGCAACGCTTCGTCGTCAAGCTCCTTCGTGGCCTTGATGCAGGCGGGGTTGCGTTCGAGCGCGGCCTTGAGGAAAGGTTGCCAGTCGGTAGCAGAGAGGTCGCGACTTGCATAGAAGGCGAGGTCGGCCACGCGGTGCGAGCTTCGCAGGCCTCCCAGATATTTAACGATCTCTTCGCGCTCTATGCCGGGTTGGATTTCGATGGGTCCAGGGCCATTAAAGGTCTTGCTTGCCGTGTCGGGAAGTTCAGGGTCGAGGTGAATGAAATCGACGAGGCCTTCGATGACAGACATCTTACGATCCATATCGCTGGTGCAGTCAATCTTGTCGGCAAGGCCGGTCATACTGACTTCATCGAAGTGGGAGATGGGATTCCCTTTTAGATAATCCGCTAGTTTATTAAGCTGAATGCGGTCGGGGATGGGGGCGGTGTAGAAGTCGTATTCGTCAATTTGGTTGAGCAGTTTGTCGCAGGTTGCTTTATCGGAGACCTTGTAGGGGCTGCCATGTTCATAGGCGAAGGCGCGTTCGATGGGCAGGTATTGCTCCTGACCGTGGCCTGGAAGCATTTTTGGTGTTCGGAGCGATCACGCAGGAAGTTAGCGAGCATTTCGTAGGTGATATCGGTGGTGGTGAACGCATCAAGCTTTTCGCGGAACAGCTCGAAGCTATCGGGAGAAATGGTGGCTTCGGGATAGACGGTGTGGATGTAGCCGGTGTTGTTGGCCACGATGGTAACCTGCTCGTGGCGCAGGGCGCGCTGCGCCCGGGCAGTGAGGTCGGTGCCGTTGAACCACATGTTCTTGGTCACAAGCCGACGGTTGTTGGTCAGCACACCGTCGTTCACGTTAATGAAGTTTTGCGAGTGTAGCGGGGTGGCGAGCAGGAAGATGTCTTCGAGCGGAATATCGCAAATGACGAAGAGCGCGGCGGCATAGAGCGTGGAGAGCGAGACGCATTCACCAGCACCAGCGCGGTAGCTTTCTTTGTGCTTGAAGGCGTCCATGGCTTCGAGCGTTTCGGTTTTCCAGTAGGGAATGGTCTCGGAGGTGTATTTATCGAGGCCGAAATGCTTGCGGATATCGAGCGAGAAATAATGCTTGTCGCCCTCATAGCCGAAGAGCGCGTTGCTCTGGCTGATGGACTTTTCGTCCATGAAAGGGGCGAAGCGCGCCATTTCGGCTGCCTTTGTGGTCAAACCCCAGGTGTCGAGGTCGAGGTTGAATTCGTAGTGGTCGATAATGAACTGCTTGAGCCGCTGGATTTTTTTGTAGGGCTTCATCGTGTCGAGTTTGCGGAACCAGTCGTGGTTCTTCCACTCCCAGATGCGCGGCGACATGATATTGGCCAGCACTAGGCTGTAGAGCAGCTCTGGGAAGACAAAGATTTCCATGTCAGAAAGCGAGATGGCGGAGGAATATTTTTCAAGCTGCTCGGCGGGGATTTCTGGATATGGCTTCATGCGGTGCATTGTAGAGTCCCAATACACATTTAAAAGCAAACATTGGCTGGAAAAATTCGCATATTTTGGTGGGCGGATTTTTTGGTTTTCGGGCGTTGACTCGTTTTGGACGGATGGGTATACATACTGCTTTTCACGCACCCGTGGTGAAATTGGTAGACACGCAAGATTCAGGTTCTTGTGCCAGCAATGGCGTGATGGTTCGACTCCATTCGGGTGCACCAACTCTCGGCGATGTAGCATTCCTCCGGAAGTACGGGCGCGTGATTATCGAATCGCTAAATCATGGTCGCAGGGCATCGAAGCCCTCAAGAGCGAGAAGCTAATTCTTGTTTTGCATTTCAAGCGAGCTGAGTTCCAGTGTCTGTTTGCTTAGCTCAATTTGCTCGTGCTGCTCCATCACCAGAAGATTTTCAAAGACCTCTCGTACTTTGGCATTTGAGCATTTGGCGGCCATTTCTCGGTAGAATTTAATCAGGCAGGCATCAAAATGCATGGCCGCTTCTACGACATCGGCAACCGTCATTTCCGGTTTGATTTCGAACTCGTCGATCTGCACCTGTGCTGATGCGGTGGATCCGTATTGCATGTAGGTATCGAGTACATTATCGGAGACCTGCTCCTTAAATTCCTTCAGGCATTCGTCGAGATAGTTTTCGTGGCGGCTCATGTAGTCGAGCAGGGCTCGCGTGTGTTCCGCCGATGCATCATCCTTGAGCTCCTCATAGAATTTACTCAACCGCCGATGGAATTTGCGGGCTTGATCCAATACATCTTTGGTTTGATCGAACGGCATAATATGACCTCCATATGTCTAATGGGAGTATTTTAAGCAGTCAAAAGGGGGTGTCAACTCGCCATTTGTCTCAAAGGAGGATTTGGAGACGTCTTCTACAGGGCGCAGGGTTGGCTAGAATTGTCCCGTATGCAGCAACACCAAGGTGCAGGCTTCTTCGGTCTGGATGCCCTGTTGCTCCAAAGCCTGTTTCAGCTCTGGGCTTTCGGTTCCGGGGTTGAAAATTACACGGTTTGGACGCAGTACGAGGAATTCTTCCTTGAGCGGGATGGCGCGCGCGGGAGATAGATAGACGGTGAGTGTATCTACCGCTTCGCTAATTTCTGACAGGGCGGCGGCCACCGGAAGTCCCTCGATCTCTGCGATTGTGGGGTGGACTGGAATGACTTGGTGGCCGTGTTTAAGCAGAAGTCGGACGGTTTGGTTTGAATAGCGTTCCGGATTTTGGCTTGCGCCAAGCACCGCCACTGTTTTTTTTATTTCATTCATAATTCAGATCCCCTGAGAGTTGAACCCATATTTTAGCAAACGTTTTAATCCTTGAACATCGTGAACGTCAGTGAGTTCAGATTCGGAAGTAAAAGATTGTGGATGATCAAGCCCTTCACTAGATTGGTTCGATTCGTTACCAAAGGAGAATGCATGAAAGGAATTAAGAGAATATTAGTGGCCATATTAGTTGCGTTACCGCTAGCGGGCTTGGCTGACGAAGTGACAAACGTCACGTATAAAAGTAGTGCGGCCTTGGGGGCAACCTACAAGGATGGAAACACCGAAAAATCATTGTTTACCATGACCCTAAAGGGGGATCGGCTTTCGCTGCTGAACGACTGGCTTAACACGTTGTATGGCGAGTATGGCAAGACCGAGGGGGACCAGACTGAGGGCCAATTGCGCGGCCAGAGCGACTGGCGGCATAAGTTCGGCGGTAAGAACTTCTTTGGCGGCGTGTTTGGGGAGGCCTATCACGACACGATCAAGCAGATCCGCACCCGGCTAAAAATAGGGCCTAATCTTGGCTACTACTTCATCAACGAAGAGGCCATGAAATTCGATGTGAGTGCGGGTATAAACTGGGTTTACGAGCGGACGGCAACGACCGAGGGTGATTTCTCCGAGCTTCGCGTGGCCGCCCATTATGTATGGGATTTCACGGAAACGGCATCCTACTATCTCAATGTTGAATACAGCGCAAACGTCGAGGATACCGACGATGGCAACGGATTGCTCGTAACCGGTTTGAAAAGTAAGGTCGCGGAAAATCTCGCCCTGTTCGTAGAGCTACGCGACGAGTACGACAACACTCCGAATGGCGTGGGAGTGGATCATAACGATGTAACCGTCTCTGCCGGCCTCAACTACGATTTTTAGGCTGAGTTCGTTGGGAAATACTAAAGCCGCTCGATCTTCGGGCGGCTTTTTCTGTAGGAGGGATCGATGATCTTGCCTCAGCCGTTACCGGCAGTATTCCACCACGTCGCGATAGGACATCGCGCCGCCGAACAGATCGAGCGCGGAGCCGACCGTAACATCGATCCGCCCGCCACCTGTCGTATTCAGTTTTTCCAGATCGTCGAACGAGTGGACGCCGCCGGCATAGGTGCAGGGAATTGGTGCATGCGCGGCTAGCAATGCGATTAACTCTTCGTCGATGCCCTGCTGCTTGCCTTCCACATCGACACCGTGCACCAGAAATTCACAACAGCTTTCCGATAGCTGGGAGAGCATTTCAGCAGTCACGCCGGTTTCGGTGAAGGTTTGCCAGCGATCGGTCACAACAAAATATTGACCCTCTTTTTTGCGGCAGCTCAGATCCAGCACCAGCCGCTCTTTACCAATTGTGGAGACCAACCGCCCGAGCCACTCCAGATTAATTTGTCCGTCGCTAAAAATTGCTGAGGTAACGATCACCTGCGCCGCGCCAGCATCGAGCCATTCGGTCGCGTTATCCGCTGTGACCCCGCCGCCTACCTGCAGACCGCCCGGCCAGGCAGCAAGTGCCTTGCGTGCGGCATCGTCGTTTCCGGTTCCGAGCTTGATCACGTGGCCACCGGTGAGTCCGTCGTTTTTATAGAGTTCGGCAAACCAGACCGGGGACTTCTCGGAGACAAAGTTGGTTTCCGGTTCCTGACCATCGGCGAGCGATCCACCGATAATCTGTTTAACTTGTCCGTTATGCAGGTCGATGCAGGGTCTGAAGTTCATTGGTTTCTATAGTGCCCAGTTACGTATTCTAAAACAAGGGTCAAAAAAGGGACAATAAAATGAAGCTACCAAAACCGACAATCAAGAAAATGCATTACTCTAGCGGTTCACCTTACTGGCAAGTCTCCTGCTCGGTCTCCGGCACCCGCTACCGCAAGAAACACGAAAGCGAAGAAGCCGCCAGATAGGATTCCGTGCGCCTCATGCGTACGTCCCTCTCAGGATTGACACCAGCAGAACATGCAGCTACGAAACAAGTCATTCATATTCTAAAGAAAAGCGATAATCCCGATGCGCCTATCCTCTGTTGGTGGTGAATTAAAGAAAGGTTCATTGCCGCTTCGTTGCCATCGCGGTGCGCCAGCCTCACCACGTGTCTGGTATAGGGTACTATTCCTCCAAAGTGGACATTTTAATGTACAGTCTAGCTTTGGTGAAAAAGCAGTTTCTGAGGATTGACGAAAAAGGTGAGGTTGGGTAGGGTGCCCGCTCGTTTTCAAGTGAACAATTTTCTAACCCTAATAAAGGAAAGGTGCTAAACATGGCAACAAAAATTGGTATTAACGGTTTCGGTCGTATCGGACGTATGGTATTCCGCGCAGCTGCGGCTCGGGAAGATATCGAAGTGGTAGGAATCAACGATCTGCTGGACGTTGACTACCTCGCATACATGCTCAAGTACGACTCCGTACACGGTCGTTTCAACGGCACGGTTGAAGTTGAAGACGGTGTCCTCGTGGTGAACGGAAGCGAAATCCGCATCACCGCCGAGCGCGATCCGGCCAACCTCAAATGGGACGCCGTTGGCGCTGAAGTTGTGGTTGAGTCCACCGGCTTCTTCCTAACCGACGAAACCGCTCGCAAGCACATCGAAGCTGGCGCAAAGAAAGTGGTTCTTTCCGCTCCTTCCAAGGATGCCACCCCCATGTTCGTCTGCGGCGTGAACACCGATAGTTATGCTGGGCAGGATATCGTTTCCAATGCGTCCTGCACCACCAACTGCCTAGCGCCGGTTGCCAAGGTTCTGAACGACAAGTTCGGCATCGATAAAGGCCTGATGACCACCATCCACGCAGCAACCGCAACCCAGAAAACCGTTGACGGCCCTTCCATGAAAGACTGGCGTGGTGGGCGTGGTATCCTAGAAAACATCATTCCGTCTTCCACCGGCGCGGCTAAAGCGGTCGGTAAAGTTATTCCGGAACTCAACGGAAAGCTGACCGGCATGGCCTTCCGTGTTCCGACCTCCGATGTTTCCGTGGTAGACCTGACCGTTACCCTGAAGAACGAAGCTTCCTACGAAGACATCTGCGTTGCCATGAAGGAAGCTTCCGAAGGTTCCATGAAAGGCATCCTCGGCTACACCGAAGACATGGTGGTTGCAACCGACTTTCGCGATGAAGAGTGCACTTCTGTATTCGATGCCAAAGCCGGTATCCAGCTCGACGGTACCTTCGTGAAAGTCGTCTCTTGGTACGACAACGAGTGGGGTTACTCCTGCAAGGTGCTCGACCTGATCAACGTTATCGTCGGCTAATCCCCGCTATAATCACGATTGAAAAAAGCGTCCCGTTTCGGGGCGTTTTTTTTATGCTTACATTAGTTCCCTTCCTGCTCCCCTCATGGATTTCATCAACAATTCGGCTACTCGGTCATCTGTCACGCTTCGCGGCGGCACTCTTTATTACCGCGTTTGGTTATTTCTTATGGGTGGGGCTAGCCGGGTAGAGTGGTTCTGCCTAAGCCGGTAGTCCTAAAATCAGGGTTCAGCGTACATGGTTAGCGGGATGGAACGTCAAAGGTCGTTTCTTCGTTTCCTGTTGCTCTGGTTTCGCTCGCATTCACTGCATACTTTTGTTGGCTGGGGTGTTTTTAACATTCAGTTATTGTAACGGCGAGGCCACCTAAAGATGTTTCCTTGAATTTTACAGACATCTCTTCACCCGTTTGTTTCATTGCGGCAATACATTTATCCAATGACATAAAGTGCTTACCCGTCCCACGTATGGCAAGAGATGCAGCAGCATATGCCTTGATTGCACCAAAACCATTCCTCTCAATACAAGGGACTTGAACAAGCCCACCGACAGGGTCACAGGTCATGCCGAGATGGTGTTCGAGTGCAATTTCAGCCGCATGCTCTATTTGCTGGGCCGTACCACCCCGAACAGCACATAATCCCGCGGCCGCCATGGAGGCCGCGGCACCCACCTCTCCTTGACACCCTACTTCCGCTCCTGAAATTGAGCTAAGATGTTTAATGAGGCCACCAATAGCACTGGCGGTTAATAAAAAATCCCTCACTTGATGGATCGTTCCGTCTTCACGCGTTATGAAATAATACAGCACTGCAGGCATTACGCCCGCTGCACCATTTGTAGGCGCAGTAACCACCATATGTCCTGCAGCATTTTCTTCGTTTACTGCCATTGCATAGGCGCACAACCAGTCATTAACATCCGCTTTATTGGGTTCATCTTGAAGTTGCTGATGCAACACTTTTGCACGTCGAGGGATGTTTAGCCCCCCGGGTAGGATTCCTTCTGTGCTTAATCCTCTTTTGATGCACTGTTTCATAGCATTCCAAATTGAATCCAAACCCTTATTTAGAGCCTCTTCTGAGATAAACACGGTTTCATTAGTTCGCTTCATCTCTGCAATGGATAACTCACTCTCAGTTGACATATCCATCATTAATTGAGCTGAATCAAAACCATAGGGAAACGAATCTACAGCTTTCATTTTAAGCGGGGCAACCAATTGTTTAATTTCGATGGATGTATTGATAAAACCACCACCAATCGAGAAATAAGTTTCTGAAACCAGCACGTTCTTTTTTTCATCAAGCAACTCAAAAATCATACCGTTTGGGTGCTCTTTAAGAGGCTCGCCCGGATCAAAAATAATATCCTCACTGGCGCAAAATTTAGCACGATGAGTGCTATCGATCTCAAGGGATGTATTTCCCCAGATATTCTTAACCAGAGGGTCCAAGTCCTGTTTGACTACATCTTTCGGTAAGTAATTGTTCAGCCCTAGCGCTACTGCACGATCCGTTGCATGACCTTTGCCTGTAGCGGATAAAGACCCCTTTAACGTGCAACGAATAGCAATGTCTTGGGGTGTTTCGTTTTTTAAACAATATTTTCTTACGAGTTGGATAAATTCACATGCAGCCAGCATAGGACCCATCGTATGAGAGCTTGATGGTCCAATTCCAATTTTTAAAAGATCAAGAGTGCTAATAAACATTTGTTCAACCTGTTTTAATTTAGTTTTTTTATACATCTAACGGCTTGAGCTCACCTGCGAGATAAACGCGCAGCGTTTTGGCATCAGCTGTAGCGATTTGTTAAGCATGTTCTTAACTAATACCTGATTTTCTTGTAACTGAAGAACTCCTCTCTTTAACAAAAATCCAGGATACGTTCAGGAAATAGAAGGCCCATAGAACAATTGCACAAAACTTAAATACATCCTCACTTTGACGCAAACCCGTTGGAAAAATTTTCAACAGATCAATCACGCTCGACAGGCCAAAACAAGCCAAAGCAACAAAAAGAAGAATCCACGGAGTCAACCCGATGACAGATCTAGAATACAAAATCATTGAGACAATAAAAATTAAATAGAACATATGAAATAAAATCTCAGGAATCCCTATAATATCTGCGAATTCGTCGTGAAATAACAAGATATCATCCAGTCCCATAAACAAACCAATCATACCCCCTAAGATAATAATTCTGTAAGTACTGACATCTGAAAGTCGGCAACCCAAAAGTTTCCGTGCAATGATCCCAGTCACGAGTGTTGCAGAACCTGCGATCAACCATATCGTGCTTCCAAGAAGCGAGAAATAGGCAAAATACGCCGGAACCTTTGCGGCTCGGTACGGATCTCGAGTTAAGTTTTTCACAGGAACGTCCACCATATCCGCCACTAAATATATGGTACCTGCACCTATGATTGCGGTAACGAATGCAGCGAGGTATATGAGCCAAAACTTCTTCATCTTTATCTCCTGTTATTGCGGTCGGTACTAAAAGAAATGGGGTCAAGCTGGGGTTGCTTCAATCTGTACCGAACGGCTGCGAGCTGAGCGGCACGATTTATCGTGTCCGCTCCAGCGAGTTGTTAGTTATCGTTTGATAGCCATAGTTTCACTTATTCGATGATCCTCATCCTGTCTTGCATCTTGACAGCAATAATCCTGTTTTCAATTAAGGACTGATCTGCACAGAAACCAATGAGGTGTCCAGCGACAGAATCTTGGATGTCTGTCGTAGAAAGTGAAGGTTGTTTCCCGCTAATGTAGTCTAGAAAATCTTGAACCAGTCTTTTGTCTCCCCCTCCATGACCACCGTGAGCGCCAGTCATATCTCCCGTTATATTCAGGTCAACGATCTCATCCGTAAACTCGTGTCCCGGTCGTGGATCAATCTGGCGAATCGTGAACCTGTTGTCTTCAAGGCACCCCTGAATCTCGCCATGGGTTCCAATCAGGTGGATCGAACGAGATGGCTTGGAGGTGCCACCGATCATATTCAGCGTTGCCGTGCACCCGTCTTCGAATTCAACAAGGACAGACTGATGATCAACCACATTCATGTCGGTCTTCCAGACACATTGGCCGTAGGGGCTGGTCTTGAGCGATTCAATCTTGTCCTCGAGGGTGGGTTTGTCTGTGTGCTCCAACGAATCCCATACATAGAAAGACCACCGTTCAGGATGATCAATATAGTGTTTCTGTGCAGAATACAGGCAGTTTTTTTCAATTGGGCAGTCAATCAGGCAACGGGTGCCTGCTTCAGGTGGTGCGTTTTCCGGACTGAACTGAAAATTGCTGCCAAAACTGGTGACATTGGTGGGGTAAATGCCACTCTTCATCCAAGCGATCAGGTCCAGATCATGGCAGGACTTTGCCATGAGCATTGTGGATTGACAGTAGTCGGAGCGATTCCACTTACCGCGTATAAATCCGACAGCCATATGATGATAAGAAACGTGCTCTGTCGTCTGGACGTTGATAACCTCACCGATCAGTCCATCTGCAATTCGCCTCCGAATCTCTGCGTAGAACGGAGTGTGGCGCAAGACGTGGCAGATTACAACTTTTCGCCCGGTTCTACGGGCGGCGGATACGAGTGCCCACATCTCCTCTTCGTTGGTTGCAAATGGTTTCTCTAGAAGCATGTCGTACCCGCGAGTCAGTAGGGGCAGGGAGGTGGGGACGTGCTGGTCGTCCATCGTTCCGTTGATGATGAAGTCAGCTTGCTTGGGCTCTTTCGCCAAAGCCTCAGCAGACTCAAAACATTGCGATGGGTCGAGGCCGAATCGCTTTGCCGTTTGCTCTCGGCGCAAGGCCGATGGGTCAGCCACGCCGACTACCTTCATTCGATCAGGGTAGGCGGTGGCATAGTACATTGCGCGGTGACCAGCTCCAACAATGATACAAGACAGTCTTTCTTTCATGGCCATTTTCCTATCGAACAGGCTACGAGCTGAGCGGCACGATTTATCGTGTCCGCTCCAGCGAATTGTTAGCTATCGCTTGATCGCCATAGATTCACTTAGTCGACGGCCTTGAATTTCTCAGCCTCCTTTGAGCCGCCGGTCACGTTGCCCTCGCTATAGGAGTGCGCCCCTGCACCCGCAAGTTTTCCTCCATCAACTATGAGATATTCATTCCGAATCGGCTTACCATCGAACCAGCATTCCAATATCTCTCTGCTACCTGCGGCATATCTTGACTGTGCCGACAAAGAAGTGCCTGATGTGTGTGGTGTCATTGCATGGTGGGGCATGGTTCTCCACGGATGATCATTGGGTGCCGGTTGTGGAAACCAGACATCGCCTGCATAGCCGGCCAAATGACCACTCTCTAAGGCTTTTACGATAGCATCGCGGTCACAAATCTTTCCTCGAGCTGTATTAATCAGGTAGGCGCCACGCTTCATTTTGCTAATCATTGTCTCATCAAACATATGCTCCGTCTCAGGATGAAGTGGGCAGTTGATGGTCACCACATCACATACTTTGATCATGGATTCAACACTCTCATGAAAGGTCAGGTTGAGTTCCTTTTCAATTTCAGCTGAAAGTCGGTGCCTGTCGGTATAATGAAGTTTCACATCAAAAGGATTCATTCTTTTGAGTACCGCGAGTCCAATACGACCTGCAGCAACGGTTCCCACGTTCATCCCTTCAATATCATACGACCTTGAAACACAGTCAGCGATGTTCCATCCTCCTTTGGTTACCCAATTGTACGATGGGATATAGTTGCGAACGAGCGACAATATCATCATGCAGACATGCTCCGCCACACTGATGCTATTACTATAGGTAATTTCGCAAACGGAAATATTGCGATCTATCGCCGCCTGTAAATCAACGTGATCTGATCCAATACCAGCCGTAATTGCCAACTGAAGATTTTTGGCTTTTGCTATCCGCTCTGCCGTCAGATACGCAGGCCAAAAGGGTTGAGAGATCACTACATCTGCATCAACAAGCTCTCTTTCAAACACAGATTCCGGGCCATCTTTATCGGAGGTCACGACAAGTGTATGGCCACGCTCTT
Organism: Kiritimatiellales bacterium; assembly: GCA_003230915.1. Lineage (GTDB taxonomy): Bacteria > Verrucomicrobiota > Kiritimatiellia > Kiritimatiellales > Pontiellaceae > Pontiella. The sequence continues at coordinate 48,218 of QIHI01000122.1, forward strand.
CCAGGAACTTACGCAGACCCAACTCACCAGAAACGCTGCCGAGAAGTGCGCCGGGAGTATGATCAATAGCTTGTGGAGAGGGCAAAGTTTGTCCGTCTGGGTAAGCATCCAGCTTAGGAATATCGTTGCGTGCGTAATTTGTGGGGTAGCCATCAACCGGATCGTCATATAGTACGCACACGATTTTTGCATTGGTTATTTTCTTCATAACAATCTCCTTGAGTTAGGTTAACGCCTAAAATCAGCGGCAGCGTTTTTTTCCGTCCGGCTGGATTTTCCTTGTTAGCTGATACACTTTCAAAATACCTCAAGAATTCCCTAGAGTCAGTAAAATAGTTAGGGTAAGCCGCATTCAATGAATGCATAGAACTTGCGGAAACCAAAAGGGATTACTTCAGGATGACCTCTTTTCGATGCGCATAACGTGAGCCTGATTCAACGGGTGTTTTCACCGTAAGCTCGAATTTCTGGTTCTGCCAATTTTTTCCTTATTACGAAAATGCTCGCACCATGAGTGATGCAAAGGAGCAATGCACTACCCCACAATATTGACTGAATAATGTAGCAGGAAAATGTAATGGAGGAATGATGCTCTTTCATAAATCCGACATCAAAAAGGATCGTCAGAAATGCAATTAAAAATTGGATGATCCAGAATAATCTGCCGCCTTTAAAATAAGCTTTTAATACGAACCAACCGCTACAAATTAAAAATATAACCGATGCGAAATACCCATCCCATGATTCAGGATTCCATTTGGATTCATTATTAAATTTCTGCCAATCCAGAATGGATAATGTTGTGAAGACGACGAACATCAACACCATTGTGTTTAAGATTTTTCATTTTTTTCTCTCCCCAACGTCCAAACTCACTTTCGGTGCGCATAAATATTGCCTTCAGAATCGGGCGTGTTCACCGTAAAGTGGAGAGAATTTCTCCGTCAAGGCTAGACACACGAAACCGCCGAGAAACCGCCTGACACGCTCGAAAAGTGTAGCTCACACCAACGTTTTACACCGTTCCAGTTATAGTACGGACAAACGTCGACAAGGGGGTGGCAATTAAAAAGATGGTAGAGGGTGTTAGGGTGGGGTCAGAAAACTTGGTACTCGCTTGGTACTTGTTCTTGCAGCGGACAGTTGTAAATCAAGCAAGTGGGTCGTAGTGGGTGTGATGGGGTGATATTCCATAATACTCAACAATAGAGGGTTTTTATTAGGAAAAGAGTGGAGCCAATGATCCGAGTCGAACGGACGACCTATTCATTACGAATGAATTGCTCTACCAACTGAGCTACATTGGCTACTTGAATGAGTGAAAGTGTTTACGAAAAAGTACCTACTGGGTCAACCTCTCTATTTAGCATATTCAACGCAACGCATTTCGCGAATGACGGTAACGCGGACGATGCCGGGAATCTTGACTTCCCGGCCGATCTGTTTGGCGATATTGCGGGCCAGCAGCAGGGTTCCGTGGTCGTTGAACTTGTCAGGTTCGACCATGATGCGGATCTCACGACCGGCCTGGACAGCATAGCTGCTCTTGACCCCAGTGTATTGGTTGCAAATTTTCTCGATTTTTGAGAGGCGCTCAATGTAGAGGTCGGTGGTTTCCATGCGGGCTCCGGGACGGGCGGCGGTCATGGCATCAGCGGCATCGCACAGTACGGCATAGACGTTGGAGCGATCCATGTCTTCGTGCTGGGAGCCGATGGCCTTGTAGACCAGCGGATCCTCGCCATATTTACGTAGCAGGTTTTCGCCGATGCTGGCGTGTCCTCCCTCGATTTCGTGGTCGAGTGCCTTGCCGATGTCGTGGAAGATGCCGCAGCGCTTGGCAATCTTGGTATCGAGGCCCAGTTCGGCGGCCATCATGGAGATGAGGTGAGCGGCTTCGACAGAGTGGTCTAGCACGTTTTGCTTGTAGCTCGTGCGGAACTTGAGCTTGCCGAGAATCTGCACCAGCTCGGGGGCGACACCGGTGATGCCAAGACCGAAAAGGGCTTCTTCGCCGGCATGGCGCATGGTGGTATCGAGGTCTGTGCGAACTTTCGCGACGGTTTCTTCGATGCGGACGGGGTGGATACGACCGTCTTCGATGAGCTCCGTGAGCGCCACGCGTGCCACCTCGCGGCGGATGGGGTCGAAACTCGACAATACGACGAGTTCTGGGGTTTCGTCGATGAGAACATTGACGCCGGTGACGGCTTCGAAGGATTTTATGTTGCGCCCTTCCTTGCCGATGATCCGCCCCTTGATATCATCGCTTACGAGCGGGACGTTGCTGGTGGTGATATCGCTGACCGTATCCGCAGCGTAGCGCTGGACCGCGATGGAAATCAGTTCGCGGGCTTTTTTCTCCGCCTCTTGCTTGGCGGCTCGCTGGGCGTGCCGAATCAAACCTTGGGTCTCGCCCTCCAGTTCGTTCTCCATACGGCTCATGATGACTTTTCGGGCTTCGTCCTTGGATAGGCTGGCGGCGTCCTCGATCCGTAGGTTCTCATCGCGGATAAGCTCTTCGAGCTTGTTCTGCTTTTCCTTCAGCCCATCCTTTTGATCATGGATTTCGGTCAGGCGACCGGTGAGCTGGAGTTCCTTGCTACTGAGCATGTCGAGTTTGGAGGAAAGAGTTTTTTCCCGCTCCACAACGCGCTTTTCCAGATCGAGGATATCCTTGCGCTGGGAACTGATTTCCTTCTCGGATTTTTCCCGTGCGCGCAACACGGCATCCTTGGCCAGTACTTTGGCCTCGCGGCGCATCACGTCGGCCTCCCGCTCGGCCTCGCTCAGAATGGATTTACTCTGTTTGCTGGCCGCGATGGCGTTGGTCTTGCTAATATAAGCATGGAAAAAGAAACCTAATATAATAAAGGCGATATTGATGACGAGCGCCTGCCCGGTGAACATTTCTTCCATGGTGAACCTCCTTTTCGTTGGTAAAACCGTTCTCCATGGAATACCCGAAGCAGTGTTGACGCAACATCTGGGCAGAACGATCTTGTTATTTTTTAATTTTGAGAATCTTATACTGTGACAAGGGGTTTTGTCTAATGTTCGTTATGGACAACATTAATTTTTGTCTCGGTCACGAGCAGATCGACCGGTTTATCGTGCGCCTCGGCGGGGATTGTCGGAAGAATTTGGAAATTGAAGGCCACGGCGGCCGCAATGCCCGAAAAACCGGCGAGCAGGCGGTCGTAGTAGCCGCCGCCGCGCCCCAGCCGGTTTCCCGCCCGATCGAACGCTACACCCGGAACGGCGATCAAATCGATTTGATCCATGGAGACAAGGGCAGAAGATAGCGGTTCTTGGATACCGTAGTGACCTGTTGAATAGTGAGTTTCGGCCGTGACTTCAGCCATTTCATAGATTTTTTCTGCCGCATTGAAGATCGGAATGCAGGTGCGCTTGCCCGCGTTCCAGCAGGAGGAAAAAAGCAGGTCGAGATTCACCTCCCCGTCAATCGCCTTGTAGAGGGCGACGGTTCTCGCAGGCGTGAAAGCTTCCAGCGTCTGGAAGTTTTCCACAATTCTCGTGCTTGCGGCTGTTAGCCACTGGAGATTCAGCACCCGGCACCTTGCCTCGATTTCCAGACGTAGTTGGGCTTTGGTACTCATTTTTTTTCCTTCCTCAGGGAATCCCAGTGTTCGATGCGCTTGCGGAGGGTGGCTTCGTAGCCTTGGTCGGTCGGAGCGTAGTAGATTTTGTGGGTTGGAACATATTCCTGATCGGCAAAGTGTCCGTCACCGCTGTGGGCATATTGGTATTTAGCACCGCCTTGGTCGGGCTTGGGGCCGCTCTGTAGGTGCTTCGGAACCAGCAAGGTACGGCCATTCTCGACATCGGCCAGCGCGGCGTTGACGGCGAGGTAGGCCGCGTTGCTTTTCGGGGCGCAGGCGAGGTAAGTCGTGGCTTGCGAGAGCGTGATGCGCCCCTCCGGCATGCCGACGAATTCGACGGCCTGCATGGCCGAAACCGCAAGGGTCAGCCCGCGCGGGTCGGCGTTGCCGATATCTTCCGAGGCGAGGATCACGAGGCGGCGGGCGATGAAGCGCGGGTCTTCGCCGGCATAGAGCATCTTGGCTAGCCAATAGACGGCGGCGTTCGGGTCGGAGCCGCGCACGCTTTTGATGAAGGCCGAGATGGTGTCGTAGTGCTCGTCCTCGTCGTGGTCATAGTTCACCGCTTTTTTCTGCACCGACTCCTCGATCTCGTGCCGGGTCAAATGCACGATGCCGTTCTCCTGCGGCGGGGTGGTGAGTGCGGCGATTTCCAGTGCGTTGAGCGCGCGGCGGGCATCGCCTTCGCACACGGCGGCAAGGTGCGCCAGCCCATCGTCCGAAGCACTAACCAGCCCGTTCAGTCCGGTCGGCGCATCCAACGCGCGCCGCAGTACTGTGACGATTGACTCCTCATCTAGCGGATTGAGCTGGAAAATCTGCGAGCGCGAGTTGAGCGGGGTGTTGATGAAAAAGCATGGATTGTGGGTCGTTGCGCCAATTAGGACAATATCACCGTTCTCGACATAGGGGAGCAGTACATCCTGCTGTGCCTTGTTGAAGCGATGGATCTCGTCGATGAATAGGATAGTCTCCTGCTCATTCATCTTTTTCCTATGGCTGGCGCCTTCGAGCAGTTTGCGCAGGATCGCCACGTTGGCCAGCACGCCGCTGGTACGTTCAAAGCGGCGATTTGTGGTGGTGGCGATCACTTCTGCAAGTGTCGTTTTGCCACAGCCCGGCGGGCCGTAAAGAATAATGCTGTTGATGCGGTCGGCCTCGATGGCGCGACGCAGCAGTTTTTCATCGCCCAAGATATGGCCTTGTCCGACGATCTCATCGAGTACCTGCGGCCGCATGCGCGCCGCTAGTGGGGCGGTTCCCGTACCGGCCCGAGGTTTCGGGGCTTCGGATTGTTCCTCAAAAAGATCCATACGCAAAAGGTAGCGGGCTTTGCCGAGAATTTGAATCGCAAACGAATGCGAATCGAGGATCGGTATTTGCTGGCGGAAGGACTCGAAATTATCCGAGACATATTGAACTATGTAGAATGTTTTTCAATCAATGACGGAGCCATTCTAAAGATGAATTTTACAGACCTTGGAGTTTCGGATGCACTAGTGCAGGCTTTGGAAAAGGAAGGCATTACCACACCCATGCCAGTTCAGGAAGTCGCTATTTCTCCGCTGATGGAGGGGCGCGATGCGTATGTCTCGGCGGAGACCGGAACTGGAAAAACATTGGCCTATCTATTGCCTCTCTTCGAAAAAATCGATCCAGCAGTCCCCAACGCGCAGGCCATTGTTCTGGCGCCGACTCATGAGCTGGCATCCCAGATCCATCAGCAGGCATTGCGGCTGGCGCAGAACTCGGGTTCCTCGGTTAAGTCGCTCCTGCTTATCGGAGGAACAAGCACAAAACGACAACTCGAAAAATTAAAGAAAAAGCCACAGCTCGTTGTGGGTTCCGCCGGGCGCATTCTGGAATTGATCCGGTCGAAAAAACTAAAAACGCCAAAGGTGGGGATTGTGGTCGTCGATGAAGCCGACCGCATGCTGTTTGGGGAAAGTCTTCGTGCGGTACGGGACATTATCCAATCCTTGCGGGGCGACAGACCGCAACTCCTATTTGTTTCAGCCACGGAACAGCGAACCAGCTCAGCCGAGGCGCAACAGCTTGCTCCAGAGATGGTTCAGCTCACGGCAGGCTCGAATCAGGTGAATGCCGATATCGAGCATATCTATTTTGTGGTCGAAGAACGCAATAAGGCGGATCTGCTGCGCCGGTTGATTCGTGCTATTGAACCTGACCGGGCGCTGGTCTTTGTTCATCGCAACAAAGGAGCCGAGTTGGTAAAATCCAAAATGGGACACTACCACATACCGGTGGCAGACCTGCACGGAGCTCACGGAAAAATAGAACGAAAGAAGGCGATGGAGGATATCCGAAGCGGCAAGGTAAATGTGCTGATCGCCTCCGATGTGGCTGCACGCGGGCTGGACATCAAGGGTGTAACGCATATCTTCAACTATGATGCGCCGGCGGGTTCCAAAGATTACCTCCACCGCGTCGGCCGCACCGGTCGGGCGGGCGCACAAGGCTACGCAATTTCACTCATAACCCCGCAGGAAAACCGTCTCGTCGGCCGTTACGAGTCAGAGCTTAATATCACCCTGAACGAGGCGATCATTCGCGAAGGCTGCATCTACGCCGCCGACGCGTAGGTTATCGGTTTTTATGGTGGAAATTCGAGTATATCTGTACCACATTACCGCCCATTAACTGAGAGGCCAAATTCCATGAGTGATTTTATCCATAAACGCATTACCGATTCTGAAGCTTTGGATATGCTCCAGAACATGCCGACGGCCGAGCTTATGGCGCGTGCGGATGAAATTCGGCGGGCACGGCACGGCAACAAGACCTACTATGTACACAGCCACAACCTCAACCCCACCAACCTGTGCGTGGTCGAGTGCGGCCTCTGTTCCTTCTGGCGTCCCGAGGGTGCCGAGGACGCCTATATCACCACGCTGGAAGATGCCCGCGAAAATTTAGAAAAGGCACAGAACTGGGATCTGACCGACCTACACATCGTCGGCGGCATGATTCCCGAACTGGATTTGGAATACTACGAAAACCTGTTCAAGCTCTCGCGCGAAATGCTGCCGGGCGTATTACTACAGGGTATGACCGCCGTTGAAATCCATTGGATCGCGGGCAACGAGGGCATCTCCATCCGCGAGACTCTCGAACGCCTGAAAGCGGCTGGCTTTGGCTCGATCTCCGGCGGCGGCGCGGAAATCTTCCATCCGGACATCCGCAAAAAAATCGCCACCACCAAGATTCTCGCCCAGCAGTGGCTCGATGTTCACAAAGTGGCGCACGAATTGGATATCCCAACCAACGCCACGATGCTCTTCGGGCATATTGAAAAAGACGAACATATTATCGACCACCTTTCCCGCTTGCGCGAGCTACAGGATGAAACCGGCGGCTTCCAAGCGGCGATCCCGCTTCCGTTCCAAACCAACGGAACTGCGCTCGGTTTGAAATATGGGCCTTCCGGCGATCGACAGGTGCGCGTGGCGGCAATCACCCGCATCTATCTCGACAACTTCCCGCACGTGCGCATGCTCGTCAACTACATGGATCGTAAGCTACTCGGCGTGCTGACCCATAGCGGCGTCGACGACATCGGCGGAACCAGCCTCAACGAACGCATCGCCAAGGAGGGCGGTGCCCCGCAAAGCCAAAAATTCTTCACGGCTGCAGAGATGGAGGAATTCCTTGTGAACCACGGGCATACGCCCATCTTGACGAATAGCATCTATGCCCAGCTAGACGGCCAGCCCGACATTAACGCGCTGCCAGAGACCCCGGTTGTCTCCAGTCGCTGGAAGCCGATTCTCGACCGTGCGGAAGCGGGGGAACGGTTGAGTGCCGAAGATGCCGTGATCCTACACGACGAGGCTCCATTTCAGGAATTAGGCCGCGTGGCCGACCTTCGCCGCAAGCAAGATGTCCCCGGCGATCTCGCCACCTATGTCTTCGACAAAAATCTCAACACGACGAATGTCTGCGTGACCGACTGCAAATTCTGCGCATTCTACACCAAACCCGAAAGCGAACGGGGCTATGTCCGCTCACCGGAGCAGATTGTCGCGGCCACAAAGAAGGCCGCCGAAGCGGGAGCTACGCAAATCTTGATCCAAGGCGGGCTTCATCCGGAACTCAAGCTCGACTACTACGAAGCCTGCCTTTCCGGCATCCGCGATAACGTCGATATTTGGATCCACTCGCTCTCGCCAACGGAAATCGAATACATCGCACAGGAGGAAGGAATCACCATCCGCGAATGCCTCCAGCGGCTGAAGGATGCCGGCCTACAATCCCTGCCAGGCGGTGGGGCGGAAATTCTCGTGGATGAAATCCGCCGGAAAATTAGCCCGAAAAAAACCCGCTCGCAGGCGTGGCTCGACCTCATGGAAACCGCCAACGAGATCGGATTGAAGACTACAGCCACGATGGTCTATGGCTTCGGCGAAACCACCGCCCAGCGCGTGGAGCACTTGATTAAGGTACGCGAACTCCAAGACCGTACCGGCGGTTTTACCGCCTTCATCCCGTGGAGTTTTTCGCCGAATATGACCGATCTAGATTGCCCGCGCCTCCAGAACGGTGTGGACTATTTACGCATCGTCTCGATTGCCCGCCTGCTGCTCGACAACGTCAAGCACCTCCAGGCCGGTTGGGTGACCGAAGGCCCCGACGTATCGCAGCTTGCGCTCCAGTTCGGTGCCGATGACTACGGCGGGGTACTGATGACCGAAGAGGTTGTGAGCGCCACCGGAGTTGATTATGGCGTCAGCGAAGATCTGGTCATCAATCTCATCCGCGAAGCAGGCTGGACTCCCGCTCAACGCACTACACAATACGACCTCATCAAGGTCTATGATGAAGTGGAAACCGAAGTTAAATAGGACTTTACCATGGCGAAGAATGTTCTCGGCGGAAACTTGGTGGTGTGTAGTGCGGATCCCCGAACGGGGTTCTTCCGGAATGGAAAGTGCGATACCTGTGGGGAGGACGAAGGCATGCACACAGTCTGTGTTGAATTAACGGCCGAGTTTCTTGAATTCTCCCGTGCACAGGGTAACGATCTATCGACTCCCATTCCCGAATACGGTTTCCCCGGCCTTCAGCCCGGCGATTTTTGGTGCCTCTGCCTGATGCGCTGGGTTCAGGCTCATGAAGCTGGTATGGCTCCCCGGATCAAACTCGAGGCCACCCATGCTTCCGCCGTGGAATTCATCGACCTGAAACACCTCAAGGAATACGCGATTTAAGGTTGTCCGAACGGCACCCCTTTCGGTCGATTGCACAGCTAGATAAAGAAAGAACAACCGTTAATATTAACATAAGTCTTTTCGTACTATTTCTTTATTTATATTCCAATGCAGGCGTATTTATTGTGGTGCAGAAAAATTTCTGCGGTTCATCCGGAAAGGGGGTCAAACTAGAATTACTTTAGGGCGTAAAGCGTAAAAAAAGGTAATTTTTAGGTGCGGATTTCTGTGTGGAACAATCCTTTTCGCCAGCCGATGATGACTGCGCCAAGAATCATCAGGATGGAATAGAGCTGTCCTTTGGTAAACCAGCCGAAGTAGAGGGTGCTGTCGGGCTCGCGGAAAAACTCCATGCCGATGCGGGCGAGGGCATACAGGACGAGAAAGCTGGAGCTTAGCGCACCAGGGCGCTTGCCCCATGCGGTGCGACGTAGCAGTAGCATGATCCCAAAAACAAGGAATCCTTCGGCGAAGGACTGGTAGAGTTGCGACGGGTGGCGTGGCATGAGCTCGCCGGTTTTGATCATTTTTTCAATCATTGGTCGGCTGTATTGGCCATAGTGCAGTCCAACCTCTTGCGGGAAGATAATACCCCAGTTAACAGGGGTGATGCGTCCCCACAGTTCGCCGTTAATAAAGTTGGCCAGACGTCCGAATGCGAAACCGAGTGCCGCCGTACAGGCCATATTATCGCCCAAATTCCAGAACGAATGCTGGTGTTTTTTCGCGTACCACACCATGAAGAGGAGCACACCAACCAATCCGCCATGACTGGCCATGCCACCCTCCCAAACCTTAAAAAGATAGAGCGGGTTGCTCATAAATTCGGCGAAACCATAAAGTAATACATAGCCGAGCCGTCCGCCGAGGAAGACCCCGAAGAAGGCCAGTAACACCACAAAATTGCTTACCTCCGCCGTGGACACTTCAAACTCGCCCTTCTTCGACCAGTGCCGTAGCAACAGAATCGCCGTGATGAAGCCGAGAAGGTAGGAGAGGCCATACCAGCGAACCGCCAGCGGGCCACCCAGTTCGAACACGATCGGGTTGATGTTGTGGATATAGTGTGTCATGCCCAACGACTATATGGAGCCGGATTTTGAAAGCAAAACGATTTTTTGGGAAAGGTTTTGAAGAGATTTGTAGTTTCGCTTTGAGACCACTCAGGATTGGCCGCCTCAAGGTGGAACTGCAACCCCGCATTTAGGGCGAATAACTCCCTAGGTAAAGCAATTCTGCCATTCGGTCTAATAAACCTCGCAGAGAGCAATGGAAGGAATACCCATCCTTTCCAAACTTTGGGGAATTACAAGCGATGGCTCCCGCAGGGCTTAAGAAATCACTCAAAATAAGTGGAAAAACATTTGACGCATAGTGGTTCGTAATGGCATAAGATCCCATTAAAGGGAGTGGAATGGAGAGAATTATATGATAGAGGCAAAGGATATTCAGGCCCTGTTTGTAGGTTCGTTTACGCATTCATTGGATGCAAAACGCCGGATTATCTTTCCGTCGAGTTGGCGAAACCTCATGGACGGACGCAACCAGCTATTTGCTTTTCCGCATCCGGACGACAAATGCCTCTATCTCTATACGGCGGAGGAAATGATGCGTCGACTGAATCAACTGCGCGCGGGCGGCCTGATCGATAAAATGGATCAACAGGCAATCCGTTCCTTTGCGGCGGGGGCGGACATGCTGGTGTGGGATGCTCAAGGGCGGGTTCGCATCGGCGAAAACCTGCTGGCGCACACCGAGGTAAAAAATCAGGTGGTTTTGGTGGGAACGCTCACGCGCATTGAATTGTGGAGTGCCGAGAATTTTGATTTGGCTCTGCCGCAGGATTCGTCCGCAGCAGAAGATATTTTTTATGGCGGTTATTAACGACGAAGGGGGATTCCGGATGAGCATGCTGGATGTGGCAAAGTGTCTCTATTTTTCAAAATCGATCGATCTGTCGCGCGGCGAGGAGCGATTCTGGAATTTATCTATGGTGGATTCTGGGCATCTATTTTCCTGTTTAAATGCCAACCGAACCCATCGAGATTGGCTGATTGAAGGCGAACAAGAAGAACGAGCCTCCGTTAAGCGGCCTGCTCTGATTTGGAAAGGAAAATAGTGCATATACCGGTCATGCTTAACGAATGTCTGGAAGGGCTGATAACGGATCCATCTGGAATTTATGTGGATGGAACACTGGGTAACGGCGGACACTCGACAGCGATTTTAGAGCGGTTGGAGAGCGGGGGAATATTGATTGGGTTTGATCGCGACGTGGATGCGATCGAACGGGTGAAGGATAAACTGAAGGCGGGAGCGAGGAAACGGGTGGAACTGGTTCACGACAACTATGCAAACATGGCGGAACAGCTCGACCGGTTGGGTCTCGGCAAGGTGCAGGGCTTGTTGCTCGACCTTGGTGTAAGTTCTTTCCAGCTTGATCTCGCTGAGCGCGGCTTCAGTTTTCAGCACGACGGCCCGATTGATATGCGCATGGATCAGACGAGCGGGCAGACCGCTGCCGAGCTGGTAAACACGGCAGATGAGCAGGAGCTGGCCGACATTATCTACCGGTACGGCGAGGATCATGCCTCGCGTCGAATTGCCCGAGCCATTGTGGAAGCGCGAATGAAGATGCAGATTGAAACGACCGCACAGCTAGCCGGAATTATCGAACGTGCCAAGGGCGGGCGGAAGGGCAAGAAGATCCATCCAGCCACAAAAACCTTTCAGGCGCTACGCATGGCGGTGAACGACGAACTGGCGAGCATCGAACAGGTGTTGGAACAGATGGTGGAACGTGTGGCAGAAGGCGGCCGGATCGTGGTCTTGACCTTTCACAGCTTGGAAGACCGGTTGGTGAAACAGTTTTTTAATCGCCACGTGCCGCGCGAGGAATCGTTACAGCAGGGTGGGGTGAGGCGGATCTACGAGGAGCCGCTGGTGAAATGGATTTGGAAAAAACCGCTGACGGCAAGCAACGAGGAGCAGGGCGCGAACCCGCGCTCGCGTTCGGCAAAATTGCGCGTGGTGGAGATAGGGGCATAGGCATGGCAGCGAAACGCAAAAAGAAAAAGATGAAGAAGAATCAGGTGCAAGTTCCGTTCCCGGTGCTGCTCGCAAATGTGCTGGTTCTGGTGGCCGTGCTGGGACTGAGCTATATGTGGCTCTGCTCCCGCTGCGATGCCCTCGGCAAAGATATCAAACGGAAGGAAGCCGAGCTGACGGCCGCGCAAAAACGACTAGTGAGTGAACAGGACCGCTGGTCTTATATCACCTCTCCGGCCAATCTCGAGCGTGCCATAAAGAAATACAAGCTGAATATGATGATGCCTCGCGAGGCGCAGATTGTCCGGGTGCGTTACCAGAGCGATGCGGGGAAAGGCTCGCTGACCTACAATAAATAGGGATTCCAGAATGGAAGGCTAATCGAGAATAATGGCACAAGTACGCTACAAGGGAAGGATTGCGTTGCTTTCAGCCGCAATCCTGATTGTTTTTACAGGCATCGGCATCCGGTTGGCTTTCTTGCACCTACGTCCCGCAGAATGGGTGCGGGAACCGATCGAACAAGGGCGAATGTTTGAATGGAAGTCGATGGGTAATCGTGGCCGCATCGTCGACCGTAACGGCGAAATACTGGCGATGGATCTGGCGGCATACCATGTTTTCGTCGATCCCAAATACATCGCCGAACACGGCGATCCAAATGCGGTCTGCGAATATCTTGCGCAGGAGTTCCGCCTTTCACCGTCCGAAATCCATGAAAAGATTTCGGACACCTCCCGGCAGTACGTGCGCATCAAAAAATATGTACCCGGTCATCAGCTCGAACGTTTTGAACGCCGAGCCTATGGTGTGGTGTATACACCTGACGAACTCATCGCGGGTGTCGAAACCAATATCTACCTACGCGGGGTCGGGCTGGAGGAGGCACCGATCCGTACCTATCCCAAAGGGCCACTCATGGCGCACGTGGTTGGGTTTTCTAATCGAGAAGGGGTCGGCAGTGCCGGTATCGAACAACGGATGGACAGTTTCCTGCGTGGGCAAGCGGGTTTGCGCGTGGGCAAGAAAGATGGCCGTCGCCGCGAAATCTACCGCACCCGCACCGTGGATATCGAACCAAAGGACGGTGCGAACGTAGTACTCACCCTAGATCAGCAGTTGCAATACGTCGTCGAAAAAACCATCGAGAAAATGTGTGCCGACTTCAATACCAAGGGCGGTTGGGCCATCGTTCAACAGGTGCGCACGGGCGAGATTTTGGCGATGGCCTCGTTCCCGACCTACGACCTCAATCGCTACGGCAAGGCACCTGTCGAGTGGCGGCGAAATCGCGCCATCGCCCTCAACTACGAACCCGGCTCCACCATGAAAGCGGCTATCATTGCCGCCGCTCTCGATCACGACGTAGTGAAAGAATCCGATACATTTGATTGTGAAAATGGCTACTGGGTTTATGGCGGAAAGGCACTACGCGATAGCCATGGCGAGGGGATCATTTCCGTGGCAGACATCATCAAGGTTTCAAGTAATATCGGCACGGCCAAGATTGCGCTGAAGATGGGAGATCAATCAGTCTACGACAGCCTAAAGGCTTTCCATTTCGGCAGCCGGCTTGGGGTCGGTCTACCTGGAGAAGAGGGAGGCATTTTCTACTCGCCGAAGCATTGGTCGAAGATCAGCGCCACACGCATTAGCATGGGCCACGAGATCGGCGTAACCGCTCTGCAGGTGCTTTCCATGATTAATGCAATCGCCTACAACGGGGTGCAGATGAAGCCGATGATTGTCAAGCGCATCACCGCACCTGACGGCACAGTACTGCAGGAATACACCCCCGAAGAGCTGGGTCGGCCGCTTAGCCCAGATGCCGCTCGCCGTATGCGTAACTTGCTCGCGCGCGTAACGGAGGAGGGTGGAACCGGAACCAAGGCAGCGGTAGAGGGCTACCACGTCGGCGGCAAGACCGGCACTGCGCAGAAGATCAAGCCGGCCTCCGAGGGCGGCGGCTACTATTCCAAAAATTTTATCTCGTCGTTCGTCGGCTTTCTTCCGGTGGAGAACCCGGAGATTGGCATCATCGTCGTGGCCGACGATCCGG